>JBAZAY010000004.1:0-70284 GCA_041671725.1 Gallionella sp.
GTTGTCCGCATAAGTAGTGGCTTAGATGCAGTTTTGTTGCGTCTTATTAGCAGTGGCTTAGGTGCGGCCTTATACACCTTAGTCCACTGTTTAGTTGCTCCATCAGTCCAATACTTAGTAGTTTCATCAGATTAAATTGATTAACGCAGATTAAACAAATACTTATGCGCACACTTAGTTCACCATTCGGGAGACGAGCAGTTATTTCGTAACTTGTTGTGAATCTGTGTGAATCTGATGAAACAACTCAATTCTTGCGAAGAGCTTTGCTCTGGCAATCATTGATGCGGATAGAACTGCGGTTTTAAGGTTAAGCCGCCAGGCTGTCTCGTCGGAATTGTGAAAATTCTGATCGAGTGAAATTAATAGCGCCAGTCAGGGGAAACTTCGGTTTCCCCTTTCTTTTGCCGCGCATTTAGGCCGCCTGACGAATCTTGCCGAAGAGTGCTGCATGTGTTTGTTCGCCGATATCGAAGTCCAGTGCCACCGCGTTTTCCACGCCAATTCGGATGGGGGGGCCATAACGGCTGACGGCCAGACCTGCGCGCCGCATCATGCGTTCGATAGCAGTGGTCGTGACCGTGACGAAGCGCTCAATGCCCATTTTGTCGCCGAATGCAACGATCGCTCGTGTCACATCCATCGTTAAATCGGAAAACCCGAATCCATGCACGTCATCCACTTCAATGGCAAACCGGCTTAACTCCCAGATTTTTGGATCTGTCGGCGCCAGCTGTCCGTGCAATAACTCGGGGAAAGTGTCCTTGAGCATATAAGGGCCTTCGGTCGGAAGCACTCTCATACAGCCGCTCAGTCCTGTCTCAGACTTCCGAACCATCAGGTAGTAAGGATCCAGCGCGTCGTAACCATCAATCTCCATGCCGCTCATGATAGGGATTTCCCATCCCATCCTGTCGTTGAATACTTTTGCGCGCAGCCGGTGCATTTCCCATAAATCCTTACTGGCAAACTCTTTTCTTGAGGCAATTCTAATGAGCTGTGACATATGCGACCCTCCAGGTGGGTTGTCTGGAATACCCAGGACGCATATAAATTATGCTCATTGCATAAATTTCGTAACTATCAGAGTTGATAGGTGCAGAACGGCCGACTTTGTTGCAAACTCCGCATATAACTGGTCGCTGTGCTTAGAAGTTAAGAGCCAGCGGGCTTTCGGGTTGAATTTTTGGAGGGCGCAATGGAACAGACTCAGCAGGCTATGCGGAAAGAGAGGTTTACCCCTGATGTGCTGCGTGAATACCGGAAGACTCAGCGGGAAAGTCAGTCTAATTTCTGGTCACGATTCGGGGTAACACAGTCACGGGGAAGTCGTTTTGAGATGGGTACGGAGATTCCACCCCCTGTCGCTATCTTGTTAAAACTCTATTTGGACGGAGTGATCACTGACAACGACCTGTGAAATGTCCGGCATCATCCTGAAAATCGCAATTCTATCCGCAGATTCATACAGATTAACAACAAGTTACGAAATAGCTACTCGTCACCAAAATGGTGAACCAAGTGTGCGTATAAGCATTTGTTTAATCTGCGGACAACAGCTTTTTCTAGGATCATCGGTTGTCAGGCAGGTGAGGAAAAGTCGTGGCGCCTAAGTCGGATGGATTAGCCCAAGGGTGATTGCCTTGACTATTGCTTGCTGGCGGGAGGTCGCGCCGAATTTGCGACGAATGTTGTTGAAATGAAAATTTACGGTGGCTTCGGTGCAGCGCAGTATATGTCCGATCTCCCAGGAACTTTTTCCCGCAGCGCTCCATTTGAGACATTCCAGTTCACGGCGAGTAACAGAAACGGATTTTTCTGCTGGCGGTGAAATTTTCATAAATTGCAGCGATGATTCCAGAATGAAATCGCGGAAACAGGACAGTTCAGGAAGATTGTGATTGGCATCCCGCTGAAATTGCTTTCCCGGTTTTATGTCGCTCACGAAGCACACTATGCCCAATTCGCCTTTCGGGCCATGAATGGGCAGGGTGACACCCGATCTGACACCATATCCGCATGCCTCTTCGTACATTTCTTTTTCTCTGCGTGCAGAAAATATCCCCGGCGACCAGATCAAAGGTGTTGATTTGCTGATGCAGTGCGAGAAAGTCGGATCAACATGGTGCAGTTTTTCTGCGGTGTACTTGTTTAACCAGTCAGAAGAATAGTTGCTCTGTTGAAAAGCATGCTCTGCCTCAATCGGCGCATGCGGATCAGGAAGAATGGCCAGGCGGGTTTGCTCATAGCCCAGGTCGCATCCCAATTTGAAAACACGGCTTCGCCAGTCTTCCACTGTGCTGCAGGCGATGAGATATGAAAATCGTTCAATGAATTTCATTTTCAGTGTATCTGGCTGTTTTTATTGATTTTCCTGTGTAAAAAGGCTTGCTGAAAATGGCAATTAAGCGTCAAGAATACACCGTAGCTGCAAGGTTGGATAGTTGCATAACCTTGTCAGGCAAAAAAGGAACTTTGTCACAATTCCGGACGATTATTGATGGCCTTTTGCATCTGCCGGGTTTTAGTTATGCCGGCGTTCGGCTGATGACGGCCTAATCTGTAAAGTTGCGGTTGCTCAACTAAGAATTTCACTACAGCAGGTCGGTATTATCCAATGGCGAAGACAGGGTTAATCTGTGCATAATGAAAAATGGAGTCCATTTAAAAATATGGGCATTTGGTGAATTGATCTGCGGTTTTCAGGTTCAATTGAACGCATTATGCGCCGCGCCGGTTTGGCTTGAGTACACTGCCGTAACCTGCCAAAGGAGATGATGACGATATCCGCATAACCTATCAGTTTTGATAGGTTAAAGTTCAAGACAATCAGGGTAGTATGGTTCAAAGAAATAAGCAGATAGTGGCTCGGATACATTAGACGTAATGTGATCTGGACTGAATTAAAAAGATGCGCGACCTGTTGATCTCAGCAAAATATCAGGGGTGAAATTGTGAGCGATGCGCTGGAAGAGCTAAAGTCAAAACTGGAGGCTTCGCAACGTGCACTGGCCGAGGCTGAAGCGCGTTGCGCCCTCCAGGATGCTGAACACCAGGCCGATACCAGGAAGCTTGAGAATACCAGCAGGCAAGTCGAACATGCGCACCAGGAATGGATCTCTGCTCTGGATGTGGTGGCAGATCCAATTTTTCTGCACGACAAAAATTTTCATATCCTGCGCTGCAACTTAGCCTATCAACACTGTGCCGGGATTCCCTTCGAGCAGATTATCGGTCAGCCTTACTACGACGTATTCCCTAAAACCCATGCACCACTCGCCAGTTGCCTGCGGGCGCTGGAAAAATCATCTATAGAAGAAGAGGAAGAAGAGGTGACGGTCGGTGATACGACCTACCGCTCGCGGGCCTACTCTGTAACGAATGGACGTGGCAGCTACCTCTACTCCGTGCACACCCTCGAAGACATCAAGGGACTTCTGCGAATTAATCAGCTGCAGCGAGAAGCTGAAATGCAATACCGGCAGGTGTTTGAGGCTGCCACGGCCGGCATTCTGATCCTTGACGCCGAAACCGGCAAGATCATAGACGCCAATCCGTTCATTCTCGACCTGCTATCCTGCAGCCTCAGTGATTGCGCCGGCAAGATGCTGTGGGAAATCGGCATGTTCAGGGATGTCGAGTCCGGCAAGGAGGCGTTCAAGGAACTACAGGCCAAGGGCTACACCCATTATGAAGACTTGCCGCTGGATACGAAAGACGGTCGGCGGATCGACGTGGAGCTCATCAGTAACCGCTATAAGGTTGGCAATCGGAAAGTGATCCAGTGCAACGTCCGGGACATCAGCGAACGCCTGCGGGTGAAACAGCAGTTGCAGGAAGCGAAAATGCAATACCGTTTGCTGTTTGAGGCCGCCGGGGTTGGCGTCCTGATACTCGATGGCGAAACCGGGAAGATCGTGGACGCCAATCCGTTCATCCTTGACATGCTGTCCTGCAAACTCGACGAGTGTGCCGGCAAGGTGCTGTCGGAAATCGGCCTGATTAACAACATCGAATCCGGCAAAGTGGCTTTCAATGAATTGCAAAGCAGGGGATACATCCGTTACGAAGACTTGCCGCTGGATACGAAAGACGGTCGGCGGATCGACGTGGAGTTGGCCTGCAACCGCTATGAGGTTGGTAACCGGAAAGTGATCCAGTGCAACATCCGCGACATCACCCAGCGCAAAGCGGATGAGGCACGCCTCAAATTATTTCGTGCACTGCTCGATAATTCCAGCGAAGCCATCGAAGTGGTCGATCCTGTCACCTTGCGTTTTATTGATGTAAATGAAACGGAATGCACTAACCTGGGCTACAGCCGGGAAGAGCTCTTATCCATGAGCATTTACGATATTGACCCGACGCTCAGCCCGGAATTCAAAGAAGAGGTTCAGGAACGGTTTCGACAGTCTGGAATTGTGTTATTCGAAAGTGTGCACCGGCGTAAGAATGGCTCGACTTTCCCCGTGGAGGTCAGTTTGAATCTGATCAAACTCGACAAACCCTATGCGTTGAACATTGTGCGCGACATCACCGAACGCCGGCGTGCGGAGAATTCCTTGCGCAAGCTTTCGCTGGCGGTGGAGCAGAGTCCAAACTCGATTGTCATCACCGATCTCGACGCAAACATTGAGTACGCCAACCAGGCTTTCACCAAGGTAACCGGTTACAGTCTGGCCGAGGCTATCGGACAGAACCCGCGTCTGTTGCAATCGGGCAAAACGCCGAAGACAAGCTACGACGATATGTGGGCGCACCTGACCCGTGGCGAGGTGTGGAGGGGTGAATTTATCAATCGGCGCAAGGATGGCAGCGAATACCTTGAGTCTGTGTTGATTTCGCCGGTGCGTCAGGCTGATGGACGTGTGACTAACTATCTGGCGATAAAGGAAGATATTACGCAGCGCAGGCAGATGGAGAATGCCTTGCGCAAGCTTTCGCTGGCGGTGGAGCAGAGCACAAGCTCGATTGTCATCACCGATCTCGACGCAAACATCGAATATGTCAACGAGGGCTTCGTCAAATCGAGCGGCTACAGTCGCGAAGAGGTGATCGGACGCAACCCGCGCCTGCTGCATTCAGGCAAAAACTCCCGTGCAATCTACGATGATATGTGGGCGCATATTACGCAAGGGCTTGATTGGAAAGGTGAATTAATCAACCTGCGCAAGGACGGCAGCGAATACATCGAGTCGGTACTGCTCTCGCCGGTGCGCCAGGCTGATGGAAGTGTGACTAACTATCTGGCGATCCAGGAGGACATCACCGAACGCCGTCAGATGGAGAATGCCTTGCGTGTTTCCCGCGAACACTTGCAGCGCCTGCTCAATTCGATGGCCGAAGGCGCTTACGGTGTGGACACCAATGGCAACTGTACCTTCGTCAATCAGGCTTTCCTGCAAATGCTGGGTTACTGGCACGAGAATGAAGTGCTGGGGATGCATACACACGAACTGATACATCATTCCCATTCCGACGGCAGCCCCTACCCGGACAGTGAATGCAACGTGTGTCGCGCTTATCGAAGCAATCAGTTAACCAATGTTTCCGATGAGGTGTTCTGGCGCAAGGATGGTGTTGCGATCCCGGTTGAATACTGGTCGCATCCCGTCGTGGCTGACGGTGTGGTGACAGGTGCTATTGTCACCTTTGTCGACATCACCGAGCGCAAAAATGCGGAGGTGGAATTGCGACAAAAAGCCGAGACACTCCGTATCCGCGTAGACGAAGTGACTCGCTTCAACCGCGTCGCCGTAGGTCGCGAGTTGCGTATGACCGAGCTAAAGCAGGAAGTGAACGAGCTTTGCCGCCGCCTGGGTGAACCGCCGCGCCATATGACGCATTTGCCGCTGGACAATGATTTGTCCGGTGACAATGGTGAATCAGCGCCGCCGGGTGAAAGCAAACCATGATCTGGAAATGGCATGCATTATCGCAATGGCAGCGCTGTCCGGAGGCGCGTCAGGTACGGCGACTGCAGTGCCACGCGATCATGCGAGGCTGCCACTCAATCAGGAGCAGGTGGCCTCATGACTGGTAAAAATACCATTCTGGCCGTTGACGACACTCCGGCAAGTCTGCAACTGCTGGTGGATATGCTGACGGCGCAAGGCTATCAGGTTGTTCCGGCAGGCAGTGGCGAGCTTGCACTGTCCGCAGTGGCCCTCCGCCAGCCGGATTTGATTCTGCTGGACATCGGCATGCCGGGCATGGATGGATTTGAAGTCTTGCGAAGGATCAAGGCAAATGAGCAGAGCAGGGATATTCCGATTATCTTCATCAGTGCGTTCGGAGAAGGCGGGGAGCGGGCGGAGGGGCTGAAGCTGGGGGCAGTGGATTTCGTTTCCAAGCCGTTCCAGCATGAGGAATTGCTGGCGCGGGTTCAGACCCACCTGGAACTGCACCGCTTGCGGATACAGCTCGAACATCAGGCGATCAAACTTGCGCGATCCAACGAGCAACTCCGGACTGAACTTGTCGAGCACGAACGTGCCGCCGCCGCTTTGCACGCGCTCAACCGAGAGATGCAGTCATCCTATCTGGCGGCGTTGAACCTGATGGATGATGCAGTGGAAGCGCAGACACGGTTGGAAACCGCGAATGAGCAATTGCGCAATGAAATGGCCGGGCGCAAGCGGGTGGAGCAATCGCTACGTGACAGTGAGGCCAAGCTCAATCGTGCCCAGGCCGTTGCACAACTCGGCAGTTGGAACCTGGATATCGCAAGCAATCGGCTTGAGTGGTCGGAAGAAGCCCATCGCATATTCGGTATCCCCGGGAAAGACGTGACTGATCTGGACACTTTCGAGTCCACCCTCCATCCCGATGATCGCGAAATGGTGCTCAAGGCCTGGGGGAAAGCGGTTGCCGGCGCACCTTACGACATCGAGCATCGCATTGTGGCAAATGGGGAAATTCGCTGGGTAAGAGAGCGCGCCATCATCGAAAGGGATGCGGAAGGCAGGGCGCTTTCCGGTATCGGCACGACGCAGGACATCAGCGACCGCAAGATGGCGGAAGCAGTATTGCGCGAGAAAGAGTATCTCCTGTCGGAATCGCAACGCATCGCCAATGTTGGCAGTTGGAGTTTCGAATTAACGGGGCAGTTGACCTGGTCTGACGAGACGTATCGCATTTTCGGGGTATCACCGGAGACTTTCACACCGAATGTCGAGTCTCTTCTCGGCCAGATACATCCCGATGACCGGCAGGCGATGCAGGCATGGTTAAGTGACTGTGTGGCAGGTAACAAACCGGACAGGCTGGAGTTTCGCATTTTACTGTCCGATGGCACGGTGCGTTTTATCAGTGGTTTCGGCGAATTGCAGTATGACGTTTTTAAGAGGCCAAACAAATTAGTGGGCATTGTGCATGACATCACCGAGCGCAAACTGGCCGAGGCTGCGGTGCTTCAGCTCAATGCAGAGCTGGAAAACAAAGTGGCAGTGCGCACCGTCGCACTGGAGCATGCCAAGCTTGAAGCCGAACAAGCCAATCGAGCCAAGTCGGCTTTCCTGGCCACCATGAGCCACGAGATCCGCACGCCGATGAACGGCGTCATCGGCATGATAGATGTGTTGCAGCAGAGCGGACTTAACAATGCACAGACGGAGATGATTAACATCATCCGCGACTCGGCGTTTTCACTGCTAGTTGTGATCAACGATATTCTCGACTTCTCCAAGATTGAGGCCGGCAAGCTGGTGGTCGAACACGTACCGATGCGGGTGGCAGAGGTGGTGGAGCATGCCTGCGGTATGCTGGATCGCATGGCCAGAAAGCAGGCGGTGGAGCTGATGATCTTCACCGATCCGGCCATACCCGAGGCGGTGTTGGGCGATTCGCTACGGCTTCGACAAGTGCTGATCAACCTCGTCAATAACGCTATCAAGTTTTCCGGCAAGCAACAGCAGAGCAAGGTGTCAGTGCGCGCCCTGCTGGCTGATGCAAGTTTGACAGAGAACGGAGCGGAGCAGGTGACAGTGGAGTTTTGCATTAGCGATAACGGCATCGGTATGGATGAAACGGTATTGTCGGAGTTGTTCACCCCATTCACGCAGGCCGATGTTTCCACCACCCGGCGCTTTGGCGGTACCGGGCTGGGGCTCTCTATCTCATACCATCTGGTGGAACTGATGGGCGGCAGGATTACGGTGCAAAGTGAGCTAGGCAAGGGCTCCACATTTACGGTATGTCTGCCGTTTGAGCGCGTGTCGGACAAGCCCGCTGCCGATACGGCAGAATCCTCGGTAACGGGGGTGTCGTGTCTGGTAGTGGGAGACGATACGGGGGGACAACTCATGGGACTGGCCGGAGATATCTCAACTTATCTCACGCACGATGGTGTATTGGTTGAGCGTGCACTGAATATGGGGAGTGCCCGAGATCTGGCCGAGACGCTGCAGGCCGGCATGTGGGTGTGGATTATCGATACCGCCGGCCAGGCGCCTTCGATTGACGAATTACGCGCTACCGCAAATGTGCATCCGGAACAGAAAATTCTCTTTGTCACCATCGGGCGCGGGCAGCGTCGGGAACCGCGTTGGCAGGACTCCGATATAGTGACGGTAGATGGCAATTTGCTTACCCACAGGAATTTGCTGAAGGCGGTTGAAATTGCCGCCGGACGGGCTAAGCAGATTGTCCCGGAAGTGTTGCCCATTGATGCCAGAGCGACCGTCCAACCATTGTCGCATGAAGAGGCAATCCGGCAGGGGCGTCTGATCCTGATCGCCGAGGATCACGAGATTAATCAGAAGGTTATCATGCAACAACTCGCGCTGCTCGGGCAAACTGCCGACATCGCAAACAATGGCCGCGATGCACTGGAGCGGTGGCAGAGCGGCGATTATGCGCTGGTGTTTGCCGACCTGCACATGCCGAAAATGGACGGATACGAGTTGACCGCCGCGATTCGCGCCGCCGAAAAAAACGCTGCCGGTCCAGGCAAAATGTCCCATGTGCCGATCATCGCCTTCACTGCCAATGCGCTAAAAGGCGAAGCCGAGCATTGTCTGTCCATAGGCATGGATGATTATCTGAGCAAGCCGGTGCAACTGTCCAGCCTGAAAGCGATGCTGGAAAGATGGCTGCCGGTTGCTGCCATCGAACCCATGCCAGCCGAAACTGCACCAGTCGAAACTGCGCCATCCGCGCCGCCTGCTATGTTGCTGCCCGTTGATGTGAATGTGCTCAAGGCGCTGGTAGGAGATAACGAGGCGACGATACGCGACTTGTTGCTCAACTTCCGCACCAGCGCGGCCAATACCGCCGCCGAGCTGAGGATTGCGTGTGCGGCGAGGCAGGCAACGACTGCCGGTGCGTTGGCTCACAAGCTCAAATCAGCTGCCCGTACGGTGGGTGCGCTGGACTTGGGCGAGTTGTGCTCCGAAATGGAGAAGGCCGGCAAGGCAGGCGATATGGACGCAGTAGCGGTGCTGTTGCCCGGCTTCAATCAGCTGCTGGCAAGCGTTGAAAGTTATCTCGATGGGTTTTGACAAAAGTCACTGCCGCTGTCAAGGCAGGTAAATGGTTTGTGATTATGTTTTTGGGCAGTAAAAAACCCGCAGTTGTTTAATGATATATTTCCAGCAGTGCCTGGACTAACAAATTAAGGGAGGGTCAACTTATGAAAAACAATCTAGCTATCAAGATTATGGTGCTCGATGATGAGCCATTTACGCTCAAGGTGCTCTCGCACATGCTGGCGAACCTGGGATACACCGCAGTGACCACCTGCGATAACGGACGTGCGGCACTGGAGTTGATTGATAACCCGCACGAGACTCCCGATTTAATCCTGCTGGATCTGAATATGCCGGAAATGGACGGGGTGGAATTTGTGCGTCATCTGGTTGAGCACCGCTATGCCGGCAGCCTCATTCTGATCAGCGGTACAGATGAGCATATGTTGCTGGCTACCGAAAAGCTGGTTCGGGCGCATAAACTCCCGGTGCTGGGGCATTTGTGCAAACCCATCAGGCCGGAGGGTCTGGCAGCGCTGATCGATCCCGTCAAGTCGGAAGGCCTGACCTCCTTGTTTGAGAAGTTGGCCCTGTCGAGTCAGGAAGAGGCGCAGACGGAGCATCCGGTTTACAGTGCAGAAGAGTTGCGTGCCGCCATCGACAACGGCGAACTGGTTAATTATTACCAGCCTAAGGTCGCACTCGCCACCGGGCGGGTAGTGGGTGTGGAAACGCTGGTGCGCTGGAATCATCCACGCGACGGAATAGTTTTGCCCAGCAGATTCATCGGTGTGGCGGAATCGCATGGCCTGATCAAAGATCTGACCCGGCAGGTGATGACGAGCGCGCTGAGCCGGCTTAAAGTCTGGCAGCAAGCGGGGCTGTCGTTGCGGTTGTCCGTTAACGTGTCGAGAGAAAGCCTGGCATCACTGGATTTTGTGGCTTTCGTTGTCGATCTCGTGACCGAAGCCGGTGTGTCGCCGCAGCTGGTGGAGCTGGAAGTGTCGGAAAGCTGGATTCCGATGAATGACTTGCGTGCGCCACTCGAAACCCTGACCCGGCTGCGCCTGAAGCACTTCCGGCTCTGTATCGACGAGTTCGGCACCGGGTATTTTTCGCTGGGGCAGTTGCGTGATCTCCCCTTCGATGAAGCCAAGATCGACCGGAGCTTCGTGCACCAGGCCTCAACCAATAAAAGGGTGAGGGAAAAGTACGACGCTTGCCTGGGGATGGCAAGACAACTGGATATGGAAGTCGTGGCTATGGGTGTGGAAGAGATCGCTGACTGGGATATGCTGCGAAGTACGGGGTGCGATATTGCCCAGGGCTATTTTATTGCCAAGCCTATGCCTGCCGACGATCTTCCCGACTGGATTAAGTCCTGGGAAAGGTTTTTCCTGAATATGACGGACTAATAAAATAAATCGACAGCTTGCTTCTGAACCGCAATCAATCGGCGCAGTGAACTGCTGAGTCTATGTAAATATTTGAATTTATTGTGTTTTTATTGTGATCGGGCCTCCTGTCGGGCGACAGGTGCATTTTGTTTCTCCAGAATTACCAGCGCAATTCCACCGAGGATGGCGACAGACGCCAGTATCAGGCGCAGCGTTACGAATTCGCCAAGGAAAACGATGCCACCCAAGGCGGCAATGACCGGAACGCTAAGTTGCACTGTCGCGGCATTGGTGGCTTTTAACGCGGGCAATGCTGTGTACCAGATGGCGTAGCCCATTCCGGACGCCAGTGCGCCCGATGCAACAGCGTAAAAAAATCCAGCGCCATCCAGAGACGCGCCATCATGCATCAACAGGCTCAATGCTGCCGCGACAGGAGCCGCGCGCAGGAAATTTCCGGCCGTTACCCTGGTGGGATCACCCTCACCCCTGCCGCGCAAAGAATAGACGCCCCATGCAACCCCGGCAATCAACATCAATAGAGAGCCTGACAGGGGAGGTGCAGCAAGACCAGGCAACAACAGACTAACCAGCCCGCCGAGAGCAAGCATAAGACCTGCGAGCTGCAGTCTTTTCAGACGCTCCCCCAGCCAATGCCATATCCGATCATGGTTGCCTGGACGGCGCCAAACAGCAGCAATGCACCGGTAGCGGCGGGCAGGCTCAGATAGGCAAAAGAAAAACCTGCCGCATAAACAAATAACGCAAATGCGGAAAGCCAGTTGCCACTGCCGGTATGCGCACCGCGACTCATACGCACGATCAGACCAAGCATGACCGCCCCGGAGATCAGTCGGATAGTCGTAAAACTCGCGGCGTCAATGCTGCTGTGTTTTAAAGCGATACGACACAACAGCGAATTGCCCGCAAATGCAATCATGGCCAGCGACGTCAGGGCAACTGTGCGTATATATGACATTTCATTTCTTCGGGCGGTGCATCCATGCATTCAATAGTGGTCCATAATCTTGAGTGATATGGGCATGAGCGATAGTGGCACAGACAAGTACGCCACGACAATATTTTGAATGCAGGACAGCGGATGCTCGCGAAAAGCCGGTCACTTCGACCAGGCTGGTAACGCTCATTATGTGCACCACGCTGACGACCTTATTTTTTGCGCTACTGATATCACATGATAGCCCCCGGCTCATTCCGGAAGATTTTGAAAAGTAGTCCTTGACCGCCGCCATTAGGCGTCCCTATACTGAAATGCAGCCGTTTTCCTGCAATCATGAAACCTTAATCAGGGAGTAATTTGACATGAAATATTCATTACGTCTGACGGTTCTGCTACCACTGCTCCTGTTGGCGGCCTGTGCTGCGCCAGTCGCACTTCCCCCGGTGGGTATCATGCCCACGACAGAAAGGATGCCCATTGCGTTTGTCCCGCCACCCGCCAAAGGTTTGGGGGCAGAGATCAAGGTCCCTTTGGAACAGGTCAAAACCGTTATTTACGGCGCCGGGCAGGTCAATGATTTCGGTATAAAACTGGATGCGCCTCTGGCGGAAGCTTTTGCACATTTTCAGCGCGGTGAACCGGATAAGACACTTGCCTTGCTCGACAAACGCGGTGCCGGCGATGATCCCGCCGCACACTGGCTGGCAGAATCTCTGCGTTTCGACGCCTTGATGCAATTGGGACGTGGTGCGGATGCAGAAAAACTGACTGAGCAGATGACCGCACTCGACCAACAACTCACCCATTCCAATCTTTCGGCCATGACCTTGCGTGGTCAGGCACGCATGCTGCTGGGGGATTTTGACGGCGCACTGTCCGATCTGGGGCAAGTGACTACTGCACTGGGTACATGGAGTATGCCGATTTCCTACGGTGGCCCGCCCTCTAACCTCATCCCATTCAAAATGTTTTGCGAGGCGCAAATGCGCGCCTACACCGTCACCGCTGTCATTTATGCTCGCCGTGGAGAATATCCCAAGGCACTGGCCTGGGCTGAAGCAACGGAGGGTTTGTATCGCGACCTGTATTTTGTCCTTACCCATTCTCTTTACGGGCGCGGTGCCGTTCCTTTTGAAGCCGCAATAGGAAGAACATTCAATCTGGCGACACTGGGTTTTGCACGTTTACAGGTGAACACTGCAAATCCTGCCGGGAATGAGGAATTAGCCAGCGCCGGGCGTTTTTTCTCCAGTCACCATCATGTTCAAGGTCAGATCGTTGTCCAGGCCTACCGTACTGTGGCAGCAGCTACTGCCGGGCATATGGATGAAGCTATCAGGCTTGCCGGTGAAGGCGAGGCGATGTCGGCCCGTGCCGGCTTGGGTGATATGGTTTGGCTGTTCGCTGCGGAACGCGGTGAAACAGAAATCAAACTCGGTCACATGGACAAGGCTGAAGCCGCATTTCGCAGCGCCCAGAATGCGGTGGAACAAAGCAGCGGCGCCCTTTCATCCGAGGCGGCACGCTTGCGTTTTGGCGCAGGAAAGGAGCGAATTGTCCAGCGACTGGCGGAATTTGACCTTGGCCGGAACGATCACGCTACGCTGTTCAGCGATCTGGAGCGTGCGAGGTCACGTGCCTTTGTAGATCTTCTGTCCGGCCTGCCACTGGCTCAGGGAAGACAAGCCGCAGCTATCCTGGCTTTGCGCGATCTGGATCAGCAATTACTGCTTCAGCGCCTCAAGAATGGCGCGCCCGAGGCGCCACAGGGCGGTGCTGCCGCTGAGGCTCGTCTGATTGATGAACGTACCCGGCAAGTGGCCGCGCTACGCCAGCATGATCCGGAGTTGGCTGACACGCTGAGCGTGGCAACGGCAGAATTTAAATCGGTGCAGAACAGGCTTCGTCCAGGTGAAGTGTTAGCCTACACGCTGCCTGCTCGTAACAAGGCTCCTCTTTCATTCCTGCTCATCGAAAGGAATACAAGCCGTATTATTGAAACAGCACCCGAAGGGGAGTTAACTGCTGCGCTGGTCAAATTGCGCGAGGCAATCACAAGTTTCGATGCCAAAACCGCCAGCAAACTTGCCAGGGACGCATCAGCCAGGCTCAGGATTTCAGAATGGGGTGCCAAAACAGGACTTTATCTGGTGCCGCGCGGCGAGATGTATTTCGTTCCCTGGGGCGTCATGGATATATCGTACCCGGTAGCCGTGTTGCCGATGGGTGGGTGGTTGGCTCGCACGCCAGTCAAGGTGCACGCAACCCAATCCGCTGTAGTTGCCGGCGACCCGGATTTCGCCGGCCAGTTTCCACCCCTGCCGGCAGCGCGCAAGGAGGCAGAAGAGGTCGCCAAAGTTTATGGCGTTACCGCGCTCATCGGCAGCCAGGCTACTGAGCGCACGCTGCGCCAGCAAGTAGGGAGCGGTACTGGGGTGCTGCACCTTGCCACCCACGGTTTTTTTAACGCCGAACGTCCTCTCACCTCCGGACTGGCTTTGAGTGGAGGCGCAAATTCGCCGTTAATACTCACGGTGGCCAGGCTGGTTGAAGCGCCGTTACCTGCCAAATTGGTCGTGCTTTCAGCATGCGAAACCGGGCTTGCCAGCGCTGCAGCAGGCGATGATTTTCTCGGGCTGCCACGCAGCTTCTATCTGGGCGGAACATTGGCGGTGGTAAGCAGCCTCTGGCCGGTGGATGATGAGGGAGCGCAGGCTTTTATGCGTGCCTTCCATGAGCATGCTCGCAAAGGTGATTATGGCACCGGCTGGCTTGCGGCACGCAATGCGCTTAAAGCTTCCGGCGCACAACCGTTTATTTACGGCGCCTTTGTGCTGGGAGGTGCATTGTACGAATAACAATTAGCGGTTGAAGCTATAAAAAGCACACGCCACAGAGAACACCGAGATCACCGAGTAAAGCGGGGTAAGCAGGGATTTTGCCCTGTGGGCAAAAACTCGCAAAACAAATAGTTATAATAAGTTTTTCAATCACCTTTTGGGTAAATCAACAAAAAGTGAAAAATCCATGTAACTCTCTGTGAGCTCGGTGGCTTGAACTGCGGTTTTCAGGCTGAAGCTAGATCCTTGCAAAAGCCTGGCTGATGGTTGTAATTTGAGATCTACCGGTTACGAATGATTGATCGCCAAACAAAATGAAAAAAGCCCCCGAAGCTTGTCGCTTCGGGGGCTTTCCCATGCTCGCCTTGCAGATTCAGGCTGTGATGAATTACGACCTTACTGCCCGAAGAAGTCCTTGACCTTGTTCATCCAGGATTTTGCTCGCGGATTGTGATGACCGCTATTCAGGTCGTTGATGCCTTCAAATTCGCGCAGCAATTCTTTTTGTCGTTCGGTCAGATTCACCGGCGTTTCCACGATCACGTGGCAATGCAAATCGCCATGCGTGGAGCTGCGCACACCCTTGATACCCTTGCCGCGCAGGCGGAAGATCTTGCCGCTTTGACTCTCGGCCGGAATCTTGATGCTCGCCTTGCCATCCAGCGTCGGGATTTCAATTTCACCACCAAGTGCTGCGGTACTGAAGCTGATCGGCATTTCGCAATGCAGGTCGTTATGGTCGCGTTGGAATACCGCATGCGGCTTGACGTGAATCACCACATACAGATCGCCGGACGGCCCGCCGTTAACGCCATGTTCGCCTTCACCGGATAAACGAATGCGATCATCGTTATCCACGCCAGGTGGAATTTTAACCGCCAGCGTTTTGTGTTTCTTGATGCGTCCGCTGCCGTTGCAGGGTTTGCAAGGCGATGAGATCATCTTGCCGTTGCCGTGACAGCGCGGGCAGGGTTGCTGGATGGAGAAGAAGCCTTGTTGCATGCGCACCTGACCATGTCCGCCACAGGTGGTGCAGGTGACAGGGCTTGTACCGGGTTTTGCGCCCGAACCGTGACAGGTGTCACATTCTTCCATGGTCGGTACGCGGATCTGCGTCTCTGTTCCGCGCGCCGCCTGTTCCAGCGTAACCTCGAGGTTGTAGCGCAGGTCGGCTCCGCGTTGTACATTGCTGCGTCCGCCACCACCTCCGCGTCCACCGCCGAAGATGTCGCCAAAAATATCAGAAAAATCAAATCCTTGCGCGCCAGCACCGCCAGCGCCGAACGGACTGCCGCCACCCATGCCGCCCGCTTCAAACGCGGCGTGGCCGTATTGGTCGTAGGCCGCACGCTTCTGAGCGTCAGACAAGGTCTCGTAAGCTTCCTTGGCTTCCTTGAAGTGTTCTTCAGCTTTTGGGTTGTCAGGATTGCGGTCAGGATGATGCTTCATCGCCAGTTTGCGATAAGCCTTTTTAATCTCATCGTCCCCGGCATCGCGATTGACGCCCAGGACTTCGTAATAGTCTTTTTTGCTCATAGCTATAAAAGGATTGAGGAGCGAGGATTGAGTTGCCTAGTGGCAACTCGCTCCGTACTCCCCTTTCTTTGCTCCTAACCTGGAAACGTTAATTACAAAGGGAAAAGGATCGAAGATCGAGAATGGCTTTACTCGATCCCGGATCCTCAATCCTCGTTGCTTACTTCTTGTCCTTTACTTCGGTGAACTCTGCATCAACCACATCGCCTTCGTCCTTCTTGGCTTCGTGAGCGGCTCCAGCACCAGCACCCGCTTCAGCAGACTTGGCCTGTTCGGCGGCGTACATCTTCTCGCCCAGCTTTTGTGCTGCAGTGGCTAATGCTTCAGCCTTTGCTTCGATGGCATCCTTGTCGTCGCTCTTCACAACTTCTTCGGCTTCTTTCAAGGCGGCTTCGATGGCGGCCTTTTCATCCGCAGTCAGCTGTTCGCCGTACTCTTTGAGCGATTTATTGGTTGAGTGGATCAGTGCGTCGAGCTGGTTGCGTGCGGTCACCAGTTCCAGAGTCTTCTTGTCGTCATCAGCATGTGCTTCTGCGTCACGAACCATGCTTTCGATTTCGGCTTCTGAGAGACCGGAGCTGGCCTTGATGGTGATGTTGGCTTCCTTGTTGGTGGCCTTGTCTTTCGCTGCTACATGCAGGATGCCGTTTGCGTCGATGTTGAAGGTCACTTCAATCTGAGGCATGCCGCGAGGGGCTGGCGGAATATCGGCCAGGTTGAATTGACCCAGGCTCTTGTTGCCCGAAGAGATTTCACGCTCGCCTTGCAGTACGTGGATGGTCACGGCGGACTGGTTATCGTCAGCGGTTGAAAACACTTGCGATGCCTTGGTAGGAATCGTGGTGTTCTTCTTGATCAGCTTGGTCATCACGCCGCCCATGGTTTCAATTCCCAGGGACAATGGGGTCACGTCCAGCAACAGTACATCCTTGACTTCGCCTTGTAGTACGCCGCCCTGAATGCAGGCGCCGACGGCGACAGCTTCATCCGGGTTCACGTCCTTGCGTGGCTCACGGCCGAAGAATTCCTTAACCTTTTCCTGAACCATAGGCATGCGTGTCTGACCACCGACCAGAATTACGTCTGAAATGTCAGAAATCGAGATGCCTGCGTCCTTCATCGCAATCTTGCATGGCTCGATGGTGCGTGCAACCAGATCATCTACAATGCTTTCAAGCTTGGCGCGGGTGATCTTTACAGCCAGATGCTTGGGGCCTGTGGCATCAGCGGTGATGTAGGGCAGGTTCACTTCAGTCTGTTGAGCGGACGACAATTCGATCTTGGCTTTTTCTGCTGCGTCTTTCAGGCGCTGCAAGGCCAGCATGTCCTTCTTCAGGTCGATGCCGGATTCCTTCTTGAATTCTTCAACCAGATGTTCGATGACGCGCATGTCGAAATCTTCGCCGCCCAGGAAGGTGTCGCCGTTAGTGGACATGACTTCAAACTGGTGTTCGCCGTCGATTTCAGCGATATCGATGATGGAGATATCGAATGTACCGCCACCCAGGTCGTATACCGCGATCTTGCGGTCGCCTTCCTGCTTGTCCATACCGAAGGCGAGGGCTGCTGCAGTTGGTTCATTGATGATGCGCTTGACATCCAGGCCTGCGATGCGACCGGCGTCCTTGGTGGCCTGACGCTGCGAGTCGTTGAAGTAGGCTGGTACGGTGATGACAGCTTCGGTGACGGATTCACCCAGGTAGTCCTCGGCGGTCTTCTTCATCTTCATCAGAACTTGTGCTGAAATCTCGGGTGCGGAGAATTCCTTGTCGCGTACCTTGATCCATGCATCGCCATTCTTGGCTTTGACAATGGTGAACGGCACCATGTCGATGTCCTTCTGTACCATCTTCTCGTCGAAGCGGCGACCGATCAGGCGCTTTACGCCATACAGCGTGTTCTTGGGATTTGTGACGGCCTGGCGCTTGGCAGCAGCACCCACCAGTACTTCACCATCTTCCATGTAGGCGATGATCGAAGGGGTAGTGCGCGTACCTTCTGCGTTTTCGATCACTTTGGTTTTGCCGTTTTCCATGACGGCTACGCAAGAGTTTGTTGTGCCCAGATCAATCCCGATAATTTTTCCCATAATGCTTATTCCTTTCAGATGTTGTTAATTACGATGCCACCCTACATGGGGCGGCTAATACAATTTTCAAGTGTTGGTGATGCAGTTGATAGTTTTTAGTCGTTAGTCTCGAGTTGACGTTGTCGGCTGCGCCGGTTTTAACTAATGACTTGCGTCTAACGACTGAATTTGAGTTGTTACTTGCCCTGTGAAACCAGTACCAGCGCCGGGCGCAGTATGCGGTCATTGAGCGCGTAGCCTTTTTGCATCACGCTGACGACGGTGTTGGCAGGCAACTCGCTTTCCACCATGCTGATGGCCTGATGTTTGTGCGGATCCAGTTTTTCGCCAACCGGATTGATCTCGGTGATATTGAATTTCTCAAACACACTGGTGAGTTGTTTAAGAGTGAGTTCCATGCCGCTCTTGAAGCTTTCGACCGTTGCTGTTTCAACTGCCAGACCGGCTTCCAGGCTGTCTCTTACCGCCAGCACCTCATTTGAGAAACGCTCAACGGCAAATTTTTGTGCTTTGCTCACATCTTCTGCTGCACGGCGGCGGATGTTTTCGCTCTCGGCTTTGGCGTACATCCATGCGTCATAGTGTTCTTGAGCCTTGCGTTCAGCTGCTTGCAGCAATTCTTCAAGACTGGGCATGACGTCGGCAGGTGTGGCGTCAATTGTCGTATCTGTTGGGTTTTCCTGCTGGGTGGTTTGGTTTTGTTCCATGTCGTTCTCCAGAAATTATTCTTGTGCTAAATTGGGTCGATTTTATGGTTTTCAAGGGGGAGGGTAAATTTTGTTTTAGTGTGAAGGCTGTTGTGGATAATCCGGCTGGTAATGCTTATTTTTTCGCAAGTTTGAGTTTGGCAGTGGTTTGTAAGATTGTCGCTTACAAAGTAATTAAAGGAAGTGCTAAAATCGCAAACTATTATTACTGTGATCGCATCGAAGGGTGTCCATGAACGACTTAGAAGTAAACCTGGAATATTTCGCCAAGCAGCGATGTTCGGTCCAGTGGCAGGTGTTTCTAAATGCATTTGCCAACGAATTTGGTCAGCAGATCCCTGTTGCCGAATTGCGAGTCTTGATGGCGCGTCTTGGAACGTCCATGGCGCAAGGAATTCCTGCACCTGTCGGCTCTACCATTGCTGAACTGGAGGAATCTATCAATTCCATCTGGTTTAATATGGATTGGGGTTGGGTCAGTCTGGTCGAGAGAGATGACGGATTGTATATTGAGCATCATCTGGCGCCATTGGAAGGGGCGTTTGGCGAAGAAGCGTTGTCCTGGTCTCCTGCTATTCTGGAAGGTGTTTATGCACACTGGTTGTCCATTTTAGGAGCAGGATCGGAGTTGCGAATTGCCCAGGTTCAGCCTGCTAAACTCGATAAGTTGCTGATTGTTTTCCGTTTTGGGAGATGATTGTGAGCAATCTGATCATTTTCCGGAGGATGATGTAGCCATGAAAAAAGCGGCCAATGCGGATATTCGGAATTTATTCCGGAAATTCGGTGGTGACACAGGGAGTTATCAGGAAATTCAGCAGGATTATGTTATTGATAAAGCCCAAAAAACCTGGCCTATCGTAACAGCAATTGAAAAAGAACGTGTAAATGCGCCTTCGCTAAAGGCTACTGCCGCAAATCCTGCTTCCCGTGTTTCAGGATCTCCAGATTCTCCGGGTTCCGCTACCGGTTCATTTGCTGCCCAGCCCGGTGCTCCTGTTGCAAGACGTGTTGCTCCCGTTGCGTCGCAAAATCAACCGGTCTCAGGCGCGCAAACAGGTAGTTTGTCGGCTATTTTTGCCAAGCCTGCAGTGCAACCTGTCGCTGAACGTTCCCTGTTTGCCGCTTTAAACACGCCCAAGCCCGCCGAGCAGGCACCGGTAGAACGTTCCCTGTTTGGTGCTTTAAATGGGGCGCCCAAACCCGCCGAGCAAACTCCCGTTGCGCGTTCCCTGTTCGCTGCTTTAAACAGCACGGCTAAACCTGTGGCGGCGCAAGCTGTGCAGTTCGGTACTCAGGCTCAGACTGATGCTCAGCGTACAGAAAATGATCAGGTTGCTTTAGTATTTTCACGTCTGCGTAACCCGCAAAGCAATGGTGCAGCGAGTTCGCCGGATAAAGATTTGCGCAGTCTGTTTGGGTTCCTGAAAAAATAATGACAGTAATCGCTGTAATTTCACCTAAAGGCGGAGTGGGTAAAACAACTGTTTCTGTCAATCTGGCTTGCGGCCTGGCTGCGAATGGTCGTCCTGTCAGGCTGGTTGATCTTGATCCGCAAAATGCGTTGCGCCTGCATCTCGGGGCTGATCCGGCCGACGTGAATGGACTTGCGCATCAGACCTTGCAGCAAACCAGTTGGTATTATTCGGAATATGACAGCGCTTATGGGGTCAGTTTTGTTCCCTATGGCAAAGTGTCGGAAATTGAGCGTATCACTTTCGAGGCGCTTCTTACGCAGTCACCGAATTGGCTGCGCGAAAATCTGGCGGCGCTGGGGCATGAACCAAGTGGCTATACGATCATAGATACGCCACCTGGGCCATCCGTGTATGTTCAGCAGGCGCTTTCAATTGCGAACTTTGTGCTGGTTGTGATGATTCCGGATGCGGGATCCTATGCAACGCTGACGGCCATAGAAGGTTTGCTTGATTATTACTGTGCCAATCGCAGTGATTTTTATGGTTCATATTATGTGCTGAATCAGTTTGATGCTGACCATCCGCTCAATCGGGATATTAAAACCGTCATGCAAAGTGTGTTGGAAGACCGTTTGGCTCCCTATCCCATTCACCGCGATGAATCGCTGAGTGAAGCCTTGGCGTTTCAACAGCCAGCCGCGCAGTACGCACCTCATTGCCAGGCCGTTGATGATCTTGCAAACCTGACACGCTGGTTGCAGAACAAAGTTGATCAGGCTGCCAAGTGAACAAACGTTCAATGACATACCGGCGCGCGGATTCCACTGAGTTCAAGGGGGAAGAGCGGCGCAGCAGAGACAGGCAGCCCGAGCGTTACAAGTTTGGTAAGCTCAACGAGTACGTTACCGCCTTGCTTGAATGGTATGGGTGGGAGCATCGCTATTGGCGAGCGGCCGCAATAGTCTCTGCTCTGGTGCTTTTCTGGTTTACGATGACCGTTTCGTTGAGCCTGTTGGGGCAGGCTGTTTATGCCGGTCTTGTATTCAGCACAGCACTGTACATACGCCGCTATACCGGTACGTTGTTCACACTCATCATGATCGTATTCTCGGTCAACGCATCAAGTCGATACCTGTATTGGCGCTATACCGAAACGTTGTCCATGGGGAATTGGCTGGATACTTTTTTCAGTGTCACGCTGGTCATAGCTGAAGTCTATGCCTGGTCTGTGTTGATGTTGGGTTATGCACAGACCATTTGGCCGCTCAAGCGCCTGCCTGAGCCCATGCCAGAAGATACGTCGCTGTGGCCCACGGTTGATGTTTTTATTCCTACATACAATGAGTCGCTCAAAGTAGTCAGACCGACCGTCCTGGCAGCATTGGCCATAGACTGGCCGCGCGATAAATTAAACATTTATATTCTGGATGACGGTCGTCGCGAAGAATTCAAAGAGTTTGCCGAAAGCGTGGGGGTTTCTCATCTGCAGCGTGGTGATAACCTGCATGCCAAGGCCGGAAATATCAATGCTGCACTTGCCAAAACCAATGGTGAACTGGTTGCAATTTTCGATTGCGACCATATTCCAGCGCGCTCTTTTTTGCAAATGACGGTAGGCTGGTTTTTGCGAGACCCCAAGCTGGGTATGCTACAAACCCCCCACCATTTTTTATCGCCGGACCCGTTTGAACGCAACCTTGGCACATTCCGCCGCGTGCCTAATGAAGGTGAGTTGTTTTACGGGTTGATTCAGGATGGCAATGATTTGTGGAATGCCACTTTTTTTTGCGGTTCCTGTGCCGTTACCCGACGTACGATATTGCTGGAAGTCGGCGGCGTGGCAGTTGAGACGGTAACGGAAGATGCGCACACCGCCTTGAAAATGCACCGGTTGGGTTATACGACAGCATATATTTCCATACCTCAGGCGGCAGGATTGGCGACGGAGAGTCTATCCATCCATGTCGGGCAGCGCATCCGATGGGCGCGCGGCATGGCACAAATTTTTCGCGTGGATAACCCGTTGTTCGGCAAAGGGCTGAGTTTGATGCAGCGGCTATGTTACTCGAACGCCATGCTGCATTTCTTTTATGGCTTGCCGCGTCTGGTATTCCTACTCGCGCCACTGTCTTATTTGTTTTTCCAGGCTCACATCATCAATGCTTCGGCGCTCTCGATTGCGGCTTTTGCCCTGCCGCATTTGTTGCATGCAAATGTGACCAACTCGCGTATGCAAGGCGCGCATCGTCATTCCTTCTGGGCTGAGTTGTATGAGGCCACGCTTGCCTGGTATATCTTCAGGCCAACCCTGGTTGCGCTGTTTAACCCAAAATTTGGTAAATTCAACGTCACGGCCAAGGGTGGTCTGGTTGAAAAGGAATTTTTTGACTGGAAAATTAGCGAGCCCTATTTGATTATGCTCGTGCTAAATGTAGCCGGTTTGGCGATTGGTGTGGTACGTTTGTTCTGGTGGAATACCTTTGAGCTCGATACGGTCATACTCAACCTGATCTGGACGGTATATAACCTGATTATTCTGGGTGCGACCATCGCCGTTGCGACTGAAACCAAACAGGTGCGCTCGAGTCATCGCGTTAACTGTAACCAGAAAGCTATTCTGAAGCTCTCTAGCGGACAGAGCTTTGCCTGTCGCGCCAATGATTACTCCGAAGGTGGCTTGGGACTTGTGATGCCTGTGTCCGGAATCGCTCCCCTGGGCAGCGATGCGCGCGTTTCGCTTTTTATGGGTGATCGTGAATTCGTATTTCCTGCAAAGGTGGTATTTGCAAGAGACACCATCCTGGGTGTCGAATTCAATCAGCTAAGTTTACAGCAGCAAATGGATCTGGTGCAGTGTACGCTGGCACGCGCCGATGCATGGCTAGGCTGGGATGAAAACCGCGTCGTTGATCGTCCGCTGGAGGGGATGAAAGAAATCTGCTATCACAGCATGAAAGGATACCAGCACCTGTGGGACGATTTGAAAAAAGCGGTAGTGGATCGATATGCCAACAAGACGGAAGATGAAAATCCAGAACGTGGCCTGTTCTACCATAAAGTTGCGAAGACCGAACAAGGTTTGCAAGGAAAGCTTATAACGAAACTGGCTGGATTTGTACGTGTTGGCCGCAGCTTGCTGGTAAGACCGAACCGATCTTGAGAAGCAGTGCCATCGTTGCAATGCAGGGGGTTGGGTGTGGTATATGCGCGTGCGCTATTATTGATTAAAAAATTGTGGATAAATTATGGCAAAGTCACGCAGGTGTTTGAATTATATGGTTATATTTAATAGCGGTTGTCTGCGGAAGTTGTTGCTTGGTATGGTTGTTATCGCTTGTTCCACTGCGCCCGGCATGGTGTATGCGAAGAAGCATTCCAAAGCGGACGAGAGCAAATCACACTCAGCTCCCGCTGAAGTCAATTCTGTCGATGCAGCTGAGTCCGAGGCTCCGATCAAGGAAAACTCGAACGATGTCAGTCATTATTCTTACACGCTTGAAGAATTGGGTGCGCTAAGTCCGATTGAGTTGCATAGCGTAAATGGCCAGCGTAGCCTGACAATTTCTATGCGCAACGACGAGCTAATCACCGCAGCAAAATTGAAGTTGAACTATGCCTGGTCGCCCGCATTAATCCCTGAATTGTCGCATTTGAAAATCATGCTGAACGACGAACTGATGACGTCGTTGCCGCTGCCGCGAGAAAACAGCAATGGTCATGTCAGTGATGTTCAGTTGGATCCGGCTATGTTTATCGATTTCAACAAGCTGACGCTTGGTTTAATCGCACACTATACGCGGGATTGCGAAGATCCGATGCACTCGACGCTGTGGGCGAATGTCAGCAATCAAAGCAAACTCGATCTTACCGTCCGGCACTTGAAATTGCCTAATGATATGGCTCTTCTGCCGGCACCGTTTTTCGACAGGCTGGATAACCGCAAGTTGATGCTGCCCTTTGTTTTTCCGGCGCAACCCAACAACGAAGTACTGCATGCTGCGGGTGTAGCCGCCTCGTGGTTCGGCAGTCTGGCGAGCTATCGCGGCGCTCAGTTTCCGGTATTGCTGAACACCTTGCCAAAAGGAAATGGTGTGATGCTGGTTGCGGGCAGTTCAGCACCCGCAGGACTCAGTCTTCCGGTGATTAATGGACCCAGCCTCGCGGTGATCAACAATCCAGTCAATGCCAACGCCAAATTGCTGGTAATCATGGGGCGTGATGCAAATGAACTGGATATCGCGGCGCAAGCGTTGACACTGGGTAAGGCCAGTCTCAACGGGGCTTATGTCAGCGTTACACAGATGCAGGACATTCCTGCACGCAAGCCGTACGATGCGCCAAGATGGACTCCGACCGACCGTCCGGTTCACTTGGGCGAATTGGCCAAACAGCCGGAACTACAAGTGGAGGGAATCACGCCTGACTTAATCAAAGTCAATTTCAACTTGCCGCCGGATATCTTCCCCTGGCGCAGTGATGGTGTGCCGATGAATCTGCATTACCGGTATACACCGCGTCCGCTGCCTGACAGATCAACGCTGAATGTCAATATCAACAACCTGTTTGTCAAAGCCTTGCCGCTTGCAAGTGTGCCAGGCAAGTTTGAGAAAAAACTGAAACTGCCTTTGCTGCAAGAAGGACAGGCTGTTTCCAGTGAGATCGTGCTGATTCCGCACGACAATATTTTCGGTCAGAATCAGTTGCAATTGCACTACTTTTTTGACTACACCAAGCAGGGCTCCTGCAAGGATGTATTCCTCAACAACGAGCGTGGTGTGATTGACGAAGATTCGAGTATCGATTTCTCATCCCTTCCGCATTACACGGCAATGCCCAACGTTGGTTTCTTTGTAAATGACGGCTTTCCCTATACCCGCATGGCCGACTTGTCTGAAACGGCCATCGTTATGCCGGACAATGCGGTGCCGGCTGAGATGGAAACCTATCTTATGGTGATGGGGCGCATGGGTAAGGTAACAGGCTACCCTGCCATCCGGCATGCACTCGTATCGGCGGCCAATGTGGAGGCAAGCGCCAACAAAGACCTGATCCTGATCGGCACATCAGGTAATCAGCCGCTGTTGGAGCGCTGGGCGGATAAAATGCACCCGTTGCTGGAAAAAGGTACGCACAGTCTAAAATTGCCCAGTCTTTTCGAACGGTTGCTCTCCCGCTGGCAAAACCGCGATCTGGAAGATGCCATGCACAGAGCGGGTGATTTGATAACCAAGGGGGAGAGCGGATTAGGTGCTTTGGTTGCCTTTGAATCCCCCCTGAAAAGCGGCCGTAGCGTAGTGGTATTGACCGGTGATAGCGCTGAACAAATATCCACGCTTGCCGTATCCATGTCAAATCCTAAAATGCTGCCACATTTCCAAGGCGATCTGGTTATGCAAAGTGGAAACCGCATTGAGGGCTTCCAGATGGGACCGACTTATTACGTTGGTAAATTGCCCTTGTGGACATCGGTGTACTGGTTTTTATCCAGGCAACCGTTTGCATTGCTTTTTCTGATTGGACTGGCGGCGTTACTGGTGGCAGTTATTTCATTCCGTTATTTACGTAAGCTTTCAGCGCAGCGATTAGGGAAATAAGCTATGCGTACACCGATCGCGCACAGAGTCCTTCTTCGCGCAGGTCTGCTTTGGCTGATGCTTTTAGCGCCCGCCTGTGCGCAGTCGTGTGATGACTGGCCATTATGGCGGGCGTTCAGCGGCAGCTTTATTCAGGCTGATGGTCGTGTGCTGGCCGACGAAAGTGAGTATCGTTACAGCACGTCTGAAGGACAGGCCTATGCGCTTTTTTTTACACTGATAGCCAATGATCGCAGTGCGTTTGACAGGATATTGGTCTGGACGCGCGACAACCTTGCAGGGGGGGATCTGGGCGCTCGCCTGCCAGCCTGGCAATGGGGTAAAAGGCCTGATGGCGAGTGGGGGGTGGTGGATCAAAATTCCGCATCGGATGCGGATACCTGGTTGGCTTATACATTGCTTGAAGCGGGGCGATTGTGGCACGAACCCCGTTATACAGCGCAGGGAAACCTGGTGCTGGCAAATATACGCATACGCCTGATTCGTGACTTCCCGGGAGCCGGTGTCATGTTGTTGCCCGCTGCCAGCGGTTTTGACCTGGAGGAAGGGGGCGCCCGCTTCAATACAAGCTATTTTCCTGTGCAATTGCTGCGTGCTTTCTCAAAAGCAGACCCGTCGGGTCCGTGGAGTCAGCTCGTTGAAAACAGTTTCAAACTATTGAAATCCGCGAGTCCAAAAGGCTATGTGCCGGACTGGGTGGGCTATGCACCGGGTCGTGGATATCTGACGGATCCCAAGTTTGGTGCAATAGGTGCGCATGACGCAATTCGCGTCTATTTGTGGTGGGGCATGCTATCCAGGAAAGATCCTATGGCGGCGCAGTTGAAGAAGGTTTTGTCTGGTATGAACCAATTGATTCCCAAGCATGAAGTGACCCCGCCGCTGGCCGTGGATACACAGACAGGTGTCGTTTCCGGTATTAGCCCGCCGAGTTTTTCGGCCGCATTGCTGCCTTATTTTGAATCTATGGGAAACAAGAGCGCATTGAAATTACAGCAGGAGCGTTTGACTTCGCAGGCAGTATCAGGTGATTTAATTGGGCAAAATCCACGCTATTATGATCAGGTGCTTGCCCTGTTTGGGCAAGGCTGGATGGAACACCGGATCGGTTTTTCCCCGCAAGGGCAAGTTGTCGTCAAGTGGAAGCCGGTATGCGTAGCCGTAAATTAGTCTGGCTGGGACTGCTTGCCATTCCATTGCTTTCGCTGCATGCGTTGGCAAGTGACACGCAGGTATTGGTGGATCGGGCGCACTACTGGAGCAAGCTAGGCCGCAGCGATATGGCGATTCAAGCATGGCAGGAATTACTGCTGGTAGAGCCCGATAATGCAGAAGCGTTGGCCGGTATGGCCCGGTATCAGGCAGATGCAGAAGCGGGTCTTGATCTGGTAAAGTTTCAAAAGCTGGATGACACTCATACAGAAATCAACAAGTATGATCGCAACGCGACAGTCACTCCTGAACCTGTAGCAGTTTCGATACCTGAAGCCGTAGCCGAGCCGGTAGTCGCAGCTGAAGCCGTTTCCGTTTCTGACCCGGTAGTCGTTTCAGAATCTAAAGCAACTCCTGTTCCTGAACCTGTCGCCGCTCCGGCAGTTGAAGTTGTTTCCGTTTCTGAGCCTGTCGCCGCACCGGTAGTTGAAGCTGTTTCTGTTCCTGAACCTGTCGCCGCACCGGCAGTTGAAGCTATTCAAGTACCTGAATCTGCTCATGTTTCTGAACATGTGGCTGCAGCCTCCCATGAGCCTGATGCTGCTCCCCACGCCTCAGATCCTGCCAGGAATGATGCGCCTGTCACAGTTCATGCACCTGAGCCTGCTACGAAACTCATCACCGCTCCTGTAGTTGCACCTGCAAAGGTTGATACTCCTGCCCCTGCTACCGGCGTAACCGTGAAAAATTCCGGGGTGGATCAGTCAGTTAAAAGTGTCAGGCTGGTTGAAGATTGGCCTGATCTCTATACGGGTGGGGTGAACGTAAACTCACAGGCAGATGGGTCGAGCGCTAATATTGCACAAGGTTTGCCGCTGCAAACAAATGAAAAGCCTTCAAGCAATGAGCCGCAGAATAGTGCGAAGTCTTTGGAAAACAATTCGTCTGTCAAGGCAGGTAATCAATTAGCGCCCGCAGAGTTGAAAATCACTGAAGCAGATGAGATTGAACGTAATAAACGGCTGTCGCAACAGCCCATACGATCCGCCACTGAGCAAGCTGATGCGGCAACTCCAATAGCAAGGAATGTCGATAATGATGCGATAGCCAAGTCCGTTCGTGTGCCTGAACCTGTTCGCGCACGAGTATATGCTCCGGTTCTTTCTGGCGCTGTTAAGGCCAACGTTCCCGAGGCAAAAGTCGTTCAAGTTGAAAAAATGCCCGGTAATTTTACGCGTGAGCCGAATACAGCGTCATCATTCACTGTGGCCGCTTCTACTCAAGGCGGGGCGCTGCTGGTTGATAATAAACCGTCAAATCAGGAACTAACTGATCGCGCGGCATATTGGGAGAAACGTGGACGCAGTGACCTTGCTGCAAAAGTACGCAGTCAGATTCAAGTCGAGCCCAAAAAGGTAGAAAGACCCGTTCAAGTCGAGTCCAAAAAGATAGACATACCAGTTAGCAGCAGGCAGGTATCTGTTAATCCGCCAAACGTGGAAAAATCTGTTCAATCGTCAATCCCTCAAGTGACCTCAAGTATTGAACCCAAAGCTGCAGCTATTATCGTTCCGACGATTCAGCCTGCGCCAAGGATTCCTTTGCACACAGTCAGCTCAACGGATAGTGGAGTCTCGGATAGCACTCCCGTTGCCCAAAAACCTTCCAGGGATGAGTTGGCTGATCGTGCTCAGTACTGGGAGTCGCGTGGACGCACCGATCTGGCGAGCCAAATAAGGCAAAAATTACAGTCTCTGGAACCTAAGCAGATTTCAAATGTGGCAGAGCGTCCGGCTCGTGATACGCAGTACCATGCAGAATCGACCCGGAACGATACCCTGTCTGCGCTGGAAGATAGTCTGTTAAAAAATCCAAATAGCCTGAAAGCGCGTCTCGATCTTGCGCAAATTTATCGAAGCGCCGGTGAGATTGCAAAAGCGAGACTACAGATAGCAAGTCTCTTGCTGACAAGTCCGGATTTACCGGAAGCTTTATTTGCAAGTGCTCAGCTGTATGCGGACCAACGTCTGTGGCTGGAAGCAATGCATACGCTGGAAAGAGTATCGCCTGTATCACGTACGCCCGATATGGCCAAGCTGCAAAAGATGTCATGGGCTCACCTGCAACTTGAACGAGCAGATGCGCTGGTCAGGCAAGGTAATAATGAGGAGGCGGAAATTTTACTGCGGCAGGTGGCTGTGGAATTGGCTGTCAATTATAACCAGACGAAATTGCCTGAACCACCGCCGTTGTGGAAAAACGAGATGCCGAAGCGTCAGAAAAAACTGCATTAGTCTGGTTGTTTATCGGTATTGAAATAAAGCGGATGACTTTTTTGAGCTTAGATGAAATTGGCACTTAAATGGACTACTACTTGAAAATCATAGGAAGGAATAAATCGTGAGCTTACTTCTTGCGGGTCTTACTGTTTTAGTTATCGGCGACAGTCATTTGACAGCACCCGATTTTTTGATTACCTCGCTACATGACGATTTAATGAAACAGGGCGCCAAGGTTTATACCTATGGTGCATGTGGCACACCGTCCGGTGCATGGATGAAGTCTATCCAGCCGCCCTGCGGCAGTGCTTTCAGGCTGGACAACGGGCCTTTGAGAGTGCGTGCAGGAGAAGCAGGATTTACCAAGCCGTTGCCTGAACTGGTAAAACTACACCATCCCGATTTGATCGTAGTGGTCAATGGAGACACCATGGCTGGCTATAAAAATGCGGCAATGCCTAAACCCTGGATACGGGACGAAGTCAGAACATTGACCAATGGCATTAAAGCAAGTGGGGCAAGTTGCGTGTGGGTGGGGCCCGCATGGGGTAGTGAGGGTGGTAAATATGGTAAAAACTTTGTTCGCGTAAAAGAAATGTCTGAATATCTTGCGGAAATCGTATCCCCCTGCATCTATGTAAACTCTCTTAAAATGTCCAAACCGGGTGAATGGGCAACGATCCCGGGCGACGGGCAGCATTTTGAGAGCGAAGGATATCAAGCCTGGGGCAGTGCGATTACCAATGAGATTGTCTCGTCAGATATATTGCAAAAAATCAAACACTGAGGTCCAAATGAGAAACATTGCTCACCGCTTTGCCGGTATTTTTTCTGTATTCATTTTTATGTCCGGCTCGGCTGTAGCTGCAGAACCACAACTCTATGAAACAGGGCCTTCAGAAGAGTCATCTTATGTCAGGTTTGTAAATGCGACGGACAGTGCGGTTGCAGTGATCTCATCTAAGGGGTCGGCGAAAGTTGAGCTGAGCACAAAATCCGAAGGACGTGCATCACGCTTTTTTCCTGTCAAGGCAGGATCGAAACTGTCAGCTACCGTGCAAAGCGATGGACGAAAGATTTCAGTTGATGTCGTTGGTAAACCATGGGAATACATCACCGTTGTGGCATTGCCAGGCAGCGCGTCAACGGTTAAAACCATGCTGGTTCGCGAAATTCCAGACGATTTCAATGCAATGCGTTCATCACTTGCCTTGTTTAATCTGGATGCGAAGTGCAATACCGCCGTCATGCTGGGTGGGGCGAAAAGCTCAACCATTCTGGAGGGTGTCAAACCTTTTTCTGTTCAACGCCGTCTGGTTAATCCCGTCAAGCTGACGGTGAATATCGTTTGTGGCGGTGAGTCCAAGGGGGCGGGCGTGGACTTTTCACAGCTGGAGGCAGGCGAGCGCTACAGTGTTTTTTTACTGCCGTTGAAAAATACGCGCCAGGCTTTTTTTGTACGTGACAGCAACTGATACGAGTGGTATTCGGTAATCTGTTCGTCTGAAATCTCTCTAACGCCACGGAGTTAACTTATGGTTTTTGCGTCTTTAGAGTTTCTGACGCTGTTTTTGCCGGCATTTTTCGCGTTCTATTTTCTCACCCCGCCCCGATTTCGTAATCATACGATGTTGTTTGGCAGCTGGCTTTTTTATGCATGGTGGACGCCTAAGTTTCTGATATTGATCATTTTTCTGACTATCGTTACCTGGTGGGCCGCGATCCTGATCGATAAGTCGGCGGTCGAAAAATACAAGACGCGCATCATGGCGGCTGCGATTATTGTCAATCTTGCCAGCCTTGCCTGGTACAAATATGCCAATGTCGTGGTGCACTCCCTAAATGACCTGTTTGGCAGTCAGGATCATCCATTTATCGCATGGGAGACGGTATTCCTTCCCATTGCCTTGTCATTTACCGTGCTGCATGCAACGTCCTATCTGGTTGACGTCAGGCGAGGCATCGTTCAGGCGCAATATCGCTTCAGTTTTTTCAGTGCTTATATTGCGATGTTTCCCCATCTGATCGCAGGTCCCATTGTCCGGTATAAGGTGATCGAAAAAGAGCTCAGGGAAAGGTTCTTTTCAGCGGAGGAGTTTGCCACCGGGGTGCGCCGTTTCATGATCGGTTTTTCGATGAAAGTATTGATTGCCGATCCGTTGTCACCCTTGGTCGCCCTTGTCTTCAAACAATCCGCGCCGACACTGATCGATTCCTGGATAGGCTGCGGTGCATACACCATACAACTGTATTTCGATTTTGCAGGCTACAGCCTGATGGCGATAGGTCTGGGCTTGATGCTGGGCTTCAAGTTCGAACCGAACTTTAATAATCCTTATTTAGCCGTATCCATACAGGATTTCTGGCGTCGCTGGCATATGACGCTGTCTTCATGGCTGCGTGATTATCTGTATATCTCACTGCTGGGCGGTAATCGCGGTGGGCAGACGCGCACCTACGTTAACCTGATGCTGACCATGGCAATTGGTGGTCTGTGGCATGGCGGTGAGAGCTGGAATTTCCTGATCTGGGGCATTATTCACGGAACGGCACTCTGCACCGCACGCGCCTACAATGCGCGTGGTTATTTGATGCCGGATTTCTTTTCGCGCCTGCTCACCATTTTTGTGGTGATGCTGGCGTGGACGGTGTTCAGGGCTGCGGATTTTTCTGCGGCCTTGACGATGTGGGAAGGTCAGTTTGGCTTGCATGGCGTGTTGATGGGTGATGAAGTTGCGTTGGCGCTGCGTCCGACGATTTATGCTTCTTTCATCATCGGTATCTTGTGCATCGTTTACCCCGCGACGAAATACGCCCAGACGGGATGGGGAATATTCAGCCATAGTATATGGCGTGCAATCTGGCCCACGCTCGCGTTTGCTTACGCGTTGATCGTGCTGACGGGACAGCAGTCACCTCCGTTCCTGTATTTTCAGTTTTGATAGGTGTAGCCATGCTGATAAATCGAAAATATTTGATTCTCCTGCCGGTACTTGCATTTAGTAGTTTGTTGATTGCAGGTCTGGCGGTGTCTGTCATTTCGCTTAAGGACGTGCCTGCTGAAGACTGGCGTGAATTGAGAGATCCTGCAAAGATTTTGAGCGGCGAGTCAACCCGACGCTTTACCAAATTGCTTAATCAGCATTTCGTGTTGGGCACAACCTTCAATCAGATTGAGCGCGGATTGCAGTGGAATCTGACGGGCGATTGGGGGCCTAGTGTACGAGGTGGATGCGACAATTGGCTGTTTTTAGCTGATGAGTTGGAGGTTTATCCAGGCCGGAATACTGTGGCTGAATTCAGGATGACAGTGGCGTCGCAACTCGCCAGCAGGTTGCATGATCGTGGCATTAAACTGATCGTGGCTGTCGTGCCAGACAAGACACGTATAGAAAGTGCGCATCTTTGTGGGCTTAAGCGCTCCGCTCTGTTCGATAATCGCATTGTGAGTTGGCTGGACGGGTTAAATACGCACGGTATTGAAACACTGGATCTGACAGTTACTTTGGCCGCTATGCAGGGCGAGCGCTATTATCACACCGATACGCACTGGAATGAAGCAGGGGCGAAGGGTGCGGCGCAAGCAGTTGCAGACAAATTAGTTGCGCTGAAGTGGGCTTCTGTTACAGATGGCGGAGCGGTGACACTGAATCCTGCACGCATTGAACGCTCGGGCGATCTGGTGCGTCTGGCAAGTCTGGATGCCCTGCCAGCCTTTTTGCGCCCAAAGACGGAGCTTGCACAGGTGACAAAGGTGCCGCCGATCGCCGTTGTGAGTGATGATCTGTTTGGCGATGCAGGTCTGCCCAGTATCGCGCTGATCGGTACGTCTTATTCGCGCAACAGCAATTTTGTTCCGTTTTTAGAACATAGCCTGGGCGAACCGGTGGCCAATCTGGCCAAAGACGGCGGTGATTTTGCCGGGGCGGCCATCGCCTATTTTGGTGGAGCGACCTTCCGCAGCAATCCCCCCAAGATCGTCATCTGGGAGGTTCCGGAACGCGTGATCGAGGCGCCAATAAAAGAGACGGAGCGCAAGTGGCAGCAGACGCTTGCCCGGACCGGGCTATAGTCTGCTGTCCGGCCCGCCTGCAGGCTTGTTGTCAGTCTGACAGTTAGTACTGAGAGTAAGGTGTTACCGGATCAGGGTGGATACTGACAGGGCCTGTCTCTGGTTTAAACATGTACCTCAAGTAGAACAGCAAAGAATTCGGGGCCCAGTAAGCCGAGCGATCCACGTTCCACAGTCCGCCAACCGCAATATTGGGCGTGGCACGATATTCTGTCAGTGCACGAAGACCGTAGGCAAAAGCACCCCCTGTGCTACCTGCGTATACCGCATTGGCGCCAGCAGCCTGCTGCAAGGCAGCATCGGTCGGGAAATAGAGAGCGGAATCAGTCACGGTATATGAGTAGGATGCACTGGCGCGTACTTGATATGAAAGTAAATTTTCACGACCACTTACTTCGAGCATCAGTGCGGCATTTTGGCTGCTTTTCGGGCTGTAATAGCTGCCGTGACCAAAGGTGTAAAAAGCCTGACTTTTAGATAGATTCGTCTGGGTCAGTTTTAATCCCAGGTTCAGCACCATGTCGTCGGTGGTATAGATGTCCTTGTCAATTTCGGCACGCAACCACAGGCGATCGTTATTCTGTACATTCTGTCCTCGCAGCAGCCAGTAGCTGCCTATTCCGTAGACGTTGAAATTGCCCAGCAAATCCGAAGACAGGGTAGTCGACATATACAGCGACACGCCGTTACTGGTTACACCACCCCAAGTGATGCCGGATGCGGGATCTTTGGCGCCGGCGTAGGCGATTAGCGTGCCGGTATACGGTCTGCGATCGAGCTTAAGTGAATAGCTGAAGCGACCAATGTTTCCGCCCTTGCGTATCCCGCCCACTATGTTGCTGACCGGGAACCCATAGCCCGAAATACCGATGTCGGCTTTAACCAGTCCTTGTTCATATCCAAAACCAACTGATGTTCCGGAAGCCTGCTGCGGCAAGGGTTGCAAAATGGGTTTTCCTTTGCCGAATATGGCGGCATCAGCAATCGGAAGTGCTCCCGCATTAAGGTCAATTTTGTCAACCTGGACTGTGCCATGTGCCTCATAACCGACTGGAAACCTGACAAGTAAAGGGATATCTGTGGCGTAATAGCTCGAAGTCCCGCTGCCGGCCGTCTTATACTGTAAATCTATCCCCGTTTCTAGTTTTCCGGAAAGCGTATCGTTGATACTGTCCATAGCACGCTGAGCGTTCGCTGCATCGCTATTGCTGATCGTTGTTTTTTGGGGAACATCACTCGCCAAGGCTGCTCGATAAATGCGCTCGCTGTCGCTTGTCTTCGCCAGGGGTGGCGCAACACTCTTTGCTACGACGAATCCTGATGTCTGGTGTGGAAGCAGATCAAGCAAGGGGCCGGAAGTTTGTTCGGCAACTTTTCGTGGACTCTCGGGAATAGCGGTTTTTTCTGCTCGTTCCTTGGTAAGCTGGAAATAGTCCATTGCCTGATTATATTTCCCCTCAGATTTTGCAATATAACCAGCCTGTAACGAAACTTCCGTGTTGTTCGGAAAGCGATTGATCAGATCATCAAGGGTTTGTTTTGCAGCGGAATTGTCGCCCAGATTTTGTTGCAGGCTAGCGATCCGCAGGCGCATGTCACGATCATCATTTTTCGTTAAGGCGATCAGTTCCTTCAGCTCTCTTTTAGCATTGCTGTTCTGCTTTTCCTGAGAGTACGCATAGGCAAGCTCATAACGAATATTTAAATCATCCGGGTTTTGCTCTTTCTCCTGATTTAACTGGGAGATTGCACTATCAGGCAATTTTGCACTGTAAAAATAACTGCGGTGAAATTTGAAATAATCGCTGCTGCTCAGGTGGTTAGCATCGAGAATATAGTCAGCAAACTCTTGCGCCTGTTCTTTTTTTCCTGCCTTTACCAGTTTGTCATATTGTCTGCCCGCCATCGCAAATTCAATATCCTGAATGGTTTCCCGATATTGTTTGGCGGTGTCATCTGTTCCGTCGGGGATGCGCAGGGTGGGCAAATAGTCAGTCAGCTCCTGATCTTTTTTTGCACGATTAAGAAAAGAAGCATAATGCACCTGGGTTTGAAGCGGAACGGGTTGCGGGAGCTTGCGCATGGCACTGAGCCCCTGATTTTGTTGGCCCAGTCTGAACCATCCTTCGGCAACCTGTTCTGTCGCTGCCGAGTCACCTCGAGCCTGTGCTTCGGCAATTGACATGATGCGGATGGCTTCCTTGCGATTGCCTTGAGCCAGCTCCTGATCAGCCAGCTGGAAATAATATTTCATCAGCGCGCGATTTTTTGTATCAAGCATGTCCTGAGTAAGTGACGCCTCGGGAATTTGATTCAGACTCTCAATGCTCGCCGCATAGTCGTTCAAGCTCAGCAGTATGAGTCCGCGAACATACAGCAAATCTGCATCTTTTGGATCCAGTGCAACGCCCTCCTGCATGACCCGGCGGGCCAGGGGTGCCAAGTCAAGGCTGATGTACAACTTGGCCAATGAGTATCTAACCCATGGGTTCTTCGGGTCAATTTCGACAGCCTTTTCCAATACTTTCATTGCACGACTGGGATGGTTCGCTTTGGTGTGCAGCTCAGCCTCTGCGCGCAACAGGCTGGCTTGACTGTAAGGACTCTTTCTCCATTCGCTCTGGTAGTCATGAAGAACCTGATTAATAAATTCGATCGCCTCTTCGCTGCGACCTGTACGCGCCAGCAGACTGGCAAGTCCTCGCGCTGCAAATACGTTATAACCCTCGGTCTTGAGTGCTTGTCGATAAAGCCGCTCGGCTTCGACGAGATTGTTATCTGCGGCTTTGATGTTGCCCAGCACAGCCTGCGCATCTGGATCGTCCGGCTTTAAGTCGAGCGCCTGTCCGACAGCTGCCTTGGCTTCAGGCAGTTTATTTTCATCAAGCAAGGCTTTAGCGTTGGTCATGTACTGTGAGAATTTTGCCGTTACGATCAGGCTCTCCCACCTTCCCGTTTCGCCTTTGACCGACTTTGCGGCCCCTAATGCTTGCGCAAATAACTGTTCTGCTTCAACAAATTTTCCACGCTTCTGATTAATCAGTCCTAAGCCGCCTATGACTTCTGCGTCATGTGGTCTGCGTTTGAGAATATCCAGCAGTGAGGATTCGGCAAGATCCAGATTGCCGTCTGCCATTGCATCGAGCGCGTCGGTACGTGCGATGATGTCCGGGTCGTTGGCGAGGCTGAGGGCAGCTTCGTCTGTATCAGGTTTTTTTGCTTCCTGATGCTGTTTGGATTTGCTGCTTTTAGGATTTTTTGCTTTGGTGGTCTCAGCTATGATTTTACGTTTGGCGGCAGGTTCGGTTTCTGCCGCTTTAATCGACGGAGTTGATACAATTTTTGCCGGCGTCCTGCCGTGGATTGCGTCATTCAACTCGCGGGTTCGTTTGCCGTCGGGTGCGTTTTGTTGCAAAGTCTGCAAATAACGTTGTGCCTCATCGGTTCTGCCATTCTTGAGTTCGATTTTTCCCAGCATGTAAAGCGCTTCCTGGGAGTTAGGGTCAATCAGAATCAATTTTGTCAGCAAATTCTTTGCAAGATCTGAACGGTCTTTTTCTACCCATTTTTTTGCACCGCGTAACAATACATCGGTAGTTTCATCAGGTTGTGCAACTGCGAATACAGGGGGTGAGATTAACCCGGACAGGACGAGAGCCATAGACAAGGCGCGTAAAATTATTGGCATGTTGATTTCCAGCGCGGGGTGAGGTTTCCTCTAGAATCGAAACGGTACAGGTTGTTTTGCCACCCCAGTGCAAACAAACTTAATACTTGATCGTAATAACGGTCTTCTGCGATGGGTTGTGCTTCAATTCGGCGCAGTTGTTGTTCGGCCGCTTGATTCAGCCCGGAGGCTTGCAAAAATGGCACCATGGCGGCGGAAAAACCGCTCGATCCCTGATTGTTTGCAACCCCCGTCATGATGTGGACGGATTCGGGAGGATAACCCTGTTTTTCGACAAGTTGCGCCATGGGTTTCAATGCATCTATCAATACGCTGCGGTCGGTCGAATCACGACTCAGCATGCCTGCCCACAGATAAACGCGAATTGCATCGTAGGAGCCGGTGCCGCCTTTTTCAGGATCTGTATCAGGTAAAAAACCCTTGCTGTAGTCGTAGATCGTCCAGTCCGGTGCGTAACCTTTGGGCGATGATTTCAAGATCAGTTGCCGTGATGAGTTCGCCAGTGATGTCCAGCGTGGATCATTGCTGTGCGTAGCAAACCATTGCATCAATTGTAAGGGTACATAACTCGGATTTAGACGCACGCTCGTTGGTGTAGGTGTGAAGCCTGCGGCACCTGGCAATAAAACGAGCCCCAGATCGGGTACTTCCCGTGTTTCGGATGACAAGATGCGGTTGGCCATCAGCGAAGAAAGTGCAATATAGCGGCGGTCTCCCCACAGTCTGCCGGCCTCGCCCAGGGTGTAGGCAATCCACAGGTCAGAATCGGCGGCTGAATTGACGTCCAGAACACCGTAGCTGTCATCCTCTTTTTTTCCCAGTTCCCAGGATGGCAAATGCAATATCAGGTCATCTTCTGCCAGGTTTTTTTCAGACCAGTTTAAAAGCTTGTCGAAGGTGGTACGGTCATTGGCGACCAGTGAGAAAAAAAGTGCGTAGGATTGGCCTTCAGATGTGGTGCGCATGCCATCGGTGCTGTGATCTTCAACCCTGCCGTCATCAGTGATGGATGATTTTTTGAACGCTTCCCAGGCAGGCCAGGATTCCTCACATGATGCAGCATGTGCCAATGAGCTCATGCTGAATACCAGCGTGCAAGCTAAATAAGCCAGTGCGCTGAGAGTAAGTTTTGAATTAACTAGCATTCAATGGCAGTCCCGAGATGAATATCCTAAAAGTACGAAAATAATAAGATTAGTGAGTTTGACAGGGGTTTAGTGTTTGTTTTAATGTAATATATTGATTTTTAATTGTATTTTGCTATTTTGGTCTGTTGCGCATCAGTTGGCTCCGACAGTTTTGCATCAATGCTTAAAAGACTATTGTGTTCAGTCGGTCATACTACGCAACGTGCGCAGACTTTGCAACGCGACCACAGCCTCAAAGCCAAATGGCATGTGAGTTTGTCTATCGTGCTGTCTAGCTCTACCTGACACTGTGTGGCTAACTCAAGTCTGGCGCGTTGACGCATAAATACATGGAATCAATGTTTGATGGTTTGTAGTATTTCCGGAGAAATGATTGCATTGGTGATGCTCTTGGCCCAGTGCTGATAACCCCATTTATCGAAATGTTGTCCGTCAAACGTTTTCCATTCGCCGATTTTGGAGAAGGTCAGTGAATCGATATAGGTGCAAGGCGCGACCAGCGTTGACAGATAATCTGAAAATTCTTTTACCCGTGCATTGGTTTTTTTGTATTTGCCACCGTCTTCACCCCATGCCGGTCCCACCCAGACGCAACGCGTTCCATCGGCCTTGATGGCTTTGGTCAGGGATGAAACACTTTGCCAAACCCAGCTCTTGGGTATTTCCTTGTTGTCGTAGCTGGCCATGGTGTCACCCATTATCAATAAAATAAGATCCGGATGATGTTTTTCAATCAGCTTGTCTATCGGTTGAGTGCTGGCGATGTCAGCCGGACGTTCTCTGATCGTGCCGGTATCGATTCGTGTTGCACCGCAAGGCACCGATTTGGTCTTAAGCCAGTCTCCTGCCGATGCGCCGCATGCGCCGTAAGAGTAAACTTTTGCGCCTTGTTGAACCAGTTCGTCGGGTAAGTTTGAGATCAGATAATTGTTGATTGACATGTGGCTTTCACCCAGCACCAGCATGGTGAGTCCGGTTAGCGGTGGGTTGCTGCCGGCGTAGGCGCTTTTGCCAAGCAATAGTATGGTGAGTACGGCTAGCAGTTTTCTCATGAAATTATTCAGTAGGTTGAAAATATGGAAATTAACTTAAATATAAAAATGTGTCCAGACCGATAGTAAAGTCTGATTACGAAGATGACAGAGCAGTACTTGCGCCCATGTACTTGCTGATTTATGTCAATAGTATCATTGCATTGCATAGTCAACTGTTGGGTGCATCGGCATACACGTTAGAATGGGTGCCTGATCAGTCTATCCAGAGCCTTACGTGAACCAAAGCAAAAACTATTACTGGCGCATTGCCGGTTTCTATTTTTTCTACTATGCCTTCATCGGAATGTTCGCGCCCTATTGGAGCTTGTATCTGCAATCGATACACTTCAACGCGGTCGAGATCGGCATACTGATGTCGGTGCAACCGGTGATGCGTATGTTGGCGCCCAACCTGTGGGGTTGGTTGGCGGACCATACCGGTCGTCGCCTGCTGGTAATTCAAGTCGCAGCAACCCTGAGCGCAGTGTTTTATCTCGGCGTGTTCATGACTACCAGCTTCTGGGGGATGTTGCTGGTGCTGGGGTTGATGAGTTTCTTCTGGAGCGCTTCGATGCCGCTGGTTGAAGCTACAACGCTCAGTTACTTGGGGCAATATACCGGACGCTATGGTCGCCTTCGTTCATGGGGTTCTGTCGGATTCATCGTTTCTGTAGTCGGGCTGGGCTACGCCTTCGACTATGTCGCCATCGCCTGGTTGTTGTGGGCCGGCTTGATTTGCGAACTGGGTATTCTGATTTTCTCGCGGCAGTTACCCGCGACAAAGGTATTGCCGCATCACAGCGATCAGCAGCCCATCAGGCAAATCCTGTTACAGCCGCGCGTGTTGAGTTTGTTCGGCGCGTGCTTTCTGATGTCTGCCGCACACGGCCCTTATTACACTTTTTTCTCCATCTATCTGGTTGAGCACGGCTACTCTAAAAGTGCGGTGGGTGGCTTGTGGGCGCTCGGTGTTATTTGTGAAATCGCCGTGTTTTTTCTGATGACCCGGCTGACGCACAGGTTTGGTTTTACGCGCATCCTGATAGCCAGTTTCGGTCTCGCGGTGGTACGCTTCATGATGATAGGCTGGTGTGTCGATTTCCTGTTTCTACTGCTCGTAGCGCAAGTGCTGCACGCCGCCACTTTCGGTGCTTATCACGCAGCCTCGGTGGGGCTGGTGCATGAGATGTTTCAGGGGCGACATCAGTCGAGGGGGCAGGCTACTTTCGGTAGTCTGACCTATGGTGCAGGTGGCATGTTGGGCGGGTTGATCAGTGGCCCGATATGGCAATACTACGGCGCGAGCATTTTATATTCATGCAGCGCAGGCATGGCACTGCTGGGGTTGTTGCTGATGACGCGGCGACCGGGTGTGCGAGACTGAAATAATTGGAATTGATGCGAAAAATAAAAAATTTGAAGTATCCTTGTGCCAAGCCGGTGCGCTAATATTCAAGCATTGAGTTTAAAATTAAATCTGCACCGTCTGAGGTGTCATAGTTGAATCGCCCTATCAAGCAGAAAGTTTCGATAAAAAATATTCACCCGGCGTCAGGCCATCATCCTATCGGGGACAGGCGGACGAGTGAAGATCAACGTCCCGAGCGGACGGGTAGCGACGACGCCCCCGGAAATCTCACGGATGACTCGTCGCGGGGCAATCCGGATGCACGTTCCCAAAGCTACCGGCAAGAGTTGCCCTATTTGTCCGACTACCTGGCAAGGCTTGGGGGGCAGGAGAAACACCAGCCGAAGCGTTTGTTGGGTGTGTTTGCCAAACATTCCGATGCCATTGCGGACAATCCCGAAGCTGGCGCAGCGCCGCACTTGCGGGACAGGCATCACATTGCGAATGAAAGGAAGAACATCGAGCAACGCCGGGAGCCAAGAGGTGGAGCCGTAGCCGGGAATCCACCGACCGACACTTTGCAGGTGAATTCGCTTACGCTATCTCCGCTTCCTTTGCATGAGTTGCCCTATTGGTCGGCTTATCTGTCCCGGCTTGGTGGGCAGGTGAAGCAAGCTGCCAAGCCGAAAACATGGCCGCGCGTATTTATCGAACAGCGTAAAGCAAAAAGTTGGCGGCAGTTATTTTTCACGCAACGTAAAGCGAAAATTCCACATGATAATTTAAGGCAGGATCTCGTCGCAGCTTCTGCATCGGCTGAGCAAGGCCGTCATCCAATCGGTGATAGGCGGGTACACAACAGTTCCCGCCGTGGCGTCGAAGCCAACAAAATCCCGGTGCCCTACTCCTTGCGGGTGGCTGACTTGGTTGAAAAAAGCCTCTATTCCCGCGTTGGTCTTCGTATTTGGAGCTATTACTTTCTCGCAAAATTAGGTTTGTTCTGGAAGGAATTAATTGCTTTTCATTTGCTGGGAAACCTGGCCTTTGCCCTTTTTATTTTGATACCTGTGACCTCTTATTGCAGGGTAAAAAATGTGATCACCGTCGTGTTGGCTTTTGCGCTGCTTTACTATGACTCCTGGTTGCCGCCTGTCGGGCGTTTAATGTCGCAGGCATCGTTATTGTCCAATTTTAGCTTTGCTTATCTTTTTGAATTATTGGGGCGTTTTATTAGCTGGCCGGTAATCGGCATGTTGTTCGCATTCATGGCTGTTTGCTTCATTTTATCGCGCTGGGTGCGCATCGATGCCGTGGCTATTGCCAGTATGGCGATAGTGGGTGTGTTTCAGATTCTGCCGCTGGGTCATGATGTTGAGCAGGTGATGCCGGATATGGACAACGTCATGCAGGACTTTTTTGCCAGGGAGTCCAAGCGTTCTGTGTTGTTCGTCACCCCGCAGGCGGATGCCGTCCCGTTTGATGTGATCTTTCTCCATGTTTGTTCCTTGTCATGGGACGATGTGCATGCCGTCGGCCTGGAAGAACATCCGCTATGGAAACGTTTCGATATCTTGCTGACTAAATTTAATTCGGCTGCGTCTTACAGCGGACCTGGAGCCATCCATTTGCTGCGCGCCAAATGTGGTCAGCAAAAGCATGGGGAGATGTATTTGCCTGCGGCTGAGAAATGTTATTTGATGAATAGCCTGCAGCGCAGCGGTTTTGTGACGGATGTCGCCTTGAATCATGATGGGAAATTTGACGACTTTCTGGGGCAGCTGAAAGAGCATGGCCGCCTGACGCCGGCGCCCCTGGCATTGGGTGGGCTTGAAGTTACGCAGTATGCCTTCGATAAATCGCCTGTTTATGATGATTTGGCTGTGCTGGGTCGCTGGCTGGAAACGCGGCAAACGTCGAATAGTTCGCGTGTGGCGCTGTATTACAACACGGTCAGTATGCATGACGGCAATCATTTGCCGGGTACGCATACTTCACTCGATTCTTTAGCAACCTACAGGACAAATTTGGCCAAATTTCTGGATGAAACGGAAAGCTTCCTGCAAAAGCTGGATGCATCAGGCCGGCGTGCGATTGTCGTGATGGTGCCTGAGCATGGCGGTGCGGTGCGTGGCGATAAAATGCAAATAGCCGGTTTGCGTGAAATTCCTACGCCATCCATTGCGCTCGTGCCGGTCGGGATCAAAGTGATTGGCGATAATATACAACGTGAAGGCGAGGCGCTGTTGATCGACAAGCCAACCAGTTATCTGGCCATTTCGCATATCGTCGAACGCATGCTGGAGCAATCCCCTTTTAACAATAATAGCTTTGCGCCATCCGATTATGTCGTGGATTTGCCCGTCACCCCGTTTGTGGCGCAAAACGAAACGACGACGGTGGCAGAGTACGATGACCAATACTATCTCAAGCGAGGCGCAGCAAAATGGGAGGCTTACACCGAATTCAACAAGTCGGCAGAGAAGTAGCGCGGAGCTCGAGATGAAAAATCCGCATAAACATCAGCCGGGAATAACACATGCCTGGCGGGCTTTTGGAATTGCGATGCAAGGCATCAATGAAGCATGGTTGCATGAAGATGCCTTTCGTCAGGAGGTGCTGGTAGCCGTGACCGCCATTCCTGTTGCGTTGTTGTCCAACGCCAGTGAGGTCGGCAAGGCCTTGCTGGTGAGCAGTATTATTCTGGTGCTGGTCGTAGAGTTGCTGAACTCTGCACTGGAGGCGGCCGTTGACCACAGTTCGCTGGAACGCCATCCGCTAGCCGGGCGCGCCAAAGACATCGCCAGTGCGGCTGTGTTTATGAGTATCGTGAATGCCGTCGTCATATGGGGACTGATACTCCGTTTTTGATAGTTAAACGGGTATTTTGGTCGTAGATAACTGCCTATATAGAGTTCATAAGCTGCCAAGCCGCGCCTGTTGTGTCATAATCGCGCGTTCTAAAAACCGTGTATCAGCTAGGCGAAATAAAATGAGCGCACAAACTCTTTACGACAAACTCTGGAATTCTCACGTGGTGCGGCAAGATGCAGACGGCACGGCGCTGATCTACATCGATCGTCAATTGGTGCATGAGGTGACCAGTCCGCAAGCCTTTGAGGGCTTGCGGCTGGCACATCGTAAGCCATGGCGCACCGCCTCGATGCTGGCTGTGCCGGATCACAACGTGCCGACCACTAACCGTGCTGCAGGTATTTCTGACCCGATTTCACGCATTCAGGTGGAAACGCTGGATGAAAATTGCGCCGAGTTCGGCATAACCGAATTCAAGATGAGCGACATTCGTCAGGGCGTAGTTCACGTGATGGGTCCTGAACAGGGGGCGACTCTGCCCGGCATGACCGTGGTGTGTGGCGATTCACACACCAGCACCCACGGTGCATTTGCTGCGCTGGCGCACGGTATCGGTACATCTGAAGTTGAACATGTGATGGCAACGCAGTGCCTGGTGGCAAAGAAATCACGTGCAATGGAAGTGCGTATCGAAGGCGTATTGGGCAAAGGCGTGACCGCAAAGGACATCGCTTTGGCGGTGATCGGCAAGATTGGCACGGCGGGTGGTACAGGCTACGCCATCGAATTTACCGGCAGTACAGTGCGCGCCTTGAGTATGGAAGGGCGCATGACCTTGTGCAATATGGCGATCGAAGCGGGTGCGCGTGCCGGCATGATCGCGGCAGACGACACAACTTTCGAATACCTCAAGGGCCGCCCGTTTGCTCCTCATGGACCGCAGTGGGAGCAGGCCGTTGCACAATGGCGCAACTTGCATAGCGATGCTGACGCGGTGTTCGACGCGACAGTTGAACTGGATGCGGCAAGTATCCGCCCGCAAGTAACTTGGGGTACTTCTCCTGAAATGGTCGTGGCCGTCGATGGCTGTGTGCCGGATCCTCTGACCATGAGCCAGGATAAACGGGAAGGCGCCGAACGCGCGCTGGTTTACATGGGCCTTAAGGCCAATACCCCCATCACCGAAATCAAGATCGACAAGGTGTTTATCGGCTCCTGTACCAACGGACGCATCGAAGACATGCGTGCCGCCGCCGCTGTGGCGCGTGGCAAAAAAATCGCGTCCAACGTGAAGCTTGCGATGGTGGTTCCCGGTTCGGGTCTGGTCAAGGCACAAGCCGAACAGGAAGGGCTGGACAAGATTTTTATCGAGGCGGGTTTTGAGTGGCGCGATCCGGGCTGTTCGATGTGCCTGGCGATGAACGACGACAGGCTGTCGCCGGGCGAGCGTTGTGCTGCAACGTCCAATCGAAATTTCGAAGGACGGCAGGGGCAGGGTGGGCGCACGCATCTGGTCAGTCCTGAAATGGCGGCGGCGGCGGCGATTGCCGGACATTTTGTTGATGTAAGCAAGCTTTAAGGAGATGGTGATGAAAGCTATCACATTGTTGTTGGCTGTTTTTGTTCTGGCAGGTTGCAATACCGTCGAAGGGATAGGTAAGGATTTGAAAAAAGGCGGCGAACATATAGAAAAGGCGGCGAAGTAAATGGATAAGTTCACTTTGCTCAATGGCTTGGTTGTGCCTCTGGATCGCGCCAACGTGGATACGGACGCAATTATCCCGAAGCAGTTCCTCAAATCTATCAAGCGTTCCGGTTTCGGCCCGAATGCGTTCGATGAATGGCGTTATCTGGATCACGGCGAGCCGGGGATGGATAACAGCTGTCGCCCGCTTAATCCGGAATTCGTGCTGAACCAGCCGCGCTACCAGGGCGCGCAGATTTTGCTGACACGCGAGAACTTCGGTTGCGGTTCTTCGCGCGAACATGCGCCCTGGGCGCTGGAAGATTACGGCTTTCGCGTTATCATCGCGCCGAGCTTTGCCGATATCTTCTTCAATAATTGTTTCAAGAACGGCCTGTTGCCGATCAGGCTTGCGGCAGAACAAGTCGATACGCTATTCCGTGCGGTGGAAGCTAGCGAAGGTTACAAGCTTGTGATCGATCTGGAGGCGCAGACCATCGCTGCGCCGGATGGCACGGTATATGCGTTCGAAGTGGATGCCTTCCGCAAGCACTGTCTGCTGAATGGGCTGGACGATATCGGCCTGACTTTGCAGCATATGGATGAGATAGCAACATTCGAGGCTAAACATCACGCTGCGCAACCCTGGCTGTAAGGCAGAAAGCTTTTATATTAGCTACCAGCTACTAGCTAGATTTCAAGATTTATTAGGATATTCAAATGAAAATTGCAGTTTTGCCGGGTGACGGCATTGGACCTGAGATCGTGGCGCAAGCTGCGAAAGTGCTGGATGCTTTGCGTAGCGACGGTTTGCCAATAGAGATGGAATACGCACATATTGGCGGTGCGGGGTATGATGCTGCGGGTGATCCGTTTCCAGCAGCTACCGAAAAGCTGGTAAAAGAATCTGATGCAGTGTTGCTCGGAGCGGTGGGTGGCTATCAGTATGACACCTTGCCGCGTCCAATGCGTCCAGAGCAGGGTTTGCTGCGCATACGTAAGTGCCTGAATTTATTTGCTAATTTGCGACCCGCACTGGTGTATCCTGAGCTGGTTAATTCTTCCAGTCTGAAGCCTGAGCTGGTGTCGGGTCTGGATATCATGATTTTGCGCGAACTGACCGGCGACATTTACTTCGGCCAGCCACGCGGAATTCGCACACTGGACAACGGCGAGCGCCAGGGATTCGATACCATGCACTACAGCGAGTCGGAAATTCGCCGTGTGGCGCATGTCGGATTCAAGAGTGCGATGAAGCGCAGCTTTAAGCTGTGTTCGGTGGACAAGGCCAATGTGCTCGATACCAGTATGCTCTGGCGCGAAATCGTCACCGACGTGGCGCAAGAATATCCCGAGGTTGTGTTGTCGCATATGTATGTGGACAACGCGGCGATGCAACTGGTGCGTGCGCCAAAACAGTTCGATGTGATTCTGACCGGGAATATTTTCGGCGATATTTTGTCCGACGAAGCCTCAATGCTGACTGGTTCCATCGGCATGTTGCCTTCGGCATCGCTCGATGAAAACAACAAGGGGCTGTATGAGCCTTGCCACGGTTCGGCCCCCGACATTGCAGGTCAGGACATTGCCAACCCGCTGGCGACAATTTTGTCGGTGGCAATGATGATGCGCTACACGTTTGCGCAGGAAGAAGTCGCGCTGCGTATCGAAGGCGCAGTGCGCCATGTGTTGCAGCAAGGGCTGCGTACCGGCGATATTTTCGAAGCCGGAATGCAGAAAGTCGGCTGCAAGGCGATGGGCGATGCGGTGGTTGCGGCGCTATAGAACAAGGTAGGGTGCATTCATGCACCAGTTTGATGCAATGGTGCGCAATGCCGCAAGGGCATTCCCACGGAATATAAGGCGATAAATCGCCTGTTCCTGAATGAAAATTTGATTTTTAAGGAATAAGAAACATGAGCAAGCAATACGACGTATGTATCTTGGGGGCAACTGGCGCAGTGGGTGAGGCGATGTTGGCGATTCTGGAAGAGCGCAAGTTCCCGGTGCGCAATCTTTATCTGCTGGCATCCAGCCGTTCGGCAGGAACCGAGATCATGTTCCGTGGTGAAGAACTTACGGTGCTGGACGTGGAAGATTTTGATTTTTCCAAAGCGCAGATCGGCCTGTTTTCGGCCGGTGGCAGCGTATCGGAAAAATATGCGCCAATAGCCGCTGCTGCCGGTTGCGTGGTGATCGACAATACGGCCCATTTCCGCTATGACCGCGACATTCCTCTGGTGGTGCCGGAAGTAAATCCGCACGCCATTGCGCAATACAAAAATCGCGGCATCATCGCCAATCCTAACTGCTCGACTATCCAGATGATGGTGGCTTTGAAACCGATCAAGGATGCGGTGGGTATATCGCGCATCAACGTTGCGACTTATCAGGCTGTGTCGGGTACCGGCAAGGAAGCGATCGATGAATTGGCTGCACAAACCCGCGCGTTGTTCAGCTCTCAGGATGTGGCGGTGGAAGTCTATCCTAAGCGCATCGCCTTCAACGTGCTGCCGCAGATCGATGTATTCATGGAAAACGGCTACACCAAAGAAGAGATGAAGATGGTCTGGGAAACCCAGAAGATCATGGAAGATGATTCCATCATGGTGAATCCGACGGCAGTGCGCGTGCCGGTATTCTATGGTCATTCCGAAGCATTGCATATCGAAACAAAGAAGAAAATTACGGCTGCTGAGGCGCGTTCATTACTGGAAAAAGCACCTGGCGTGGTGGTGATGGATGAGCATGTGCCGGGTGGCTGGCCGACTGCGGTCGATGCAGCGGGCACGGATGCAACTTATGTCGGGCGTATCCGCGAGGATTTGTCGCATCCGTTGGGCTTGGATATGTGGGTGGTGAGTGATAATGTGCGCAAGGGTGCGGCTTTGAATAGCGTGCAAATCGCCGAAATATTGATTGCCGAATATCTGAATTAGTTGCCGAATATCTGAATTTGCTATTCGTTAAGAGGGCGACGGCTTGTTTTGATCGCTCCTTGATGTTACTTTTGCTGCTCAATAAACAAAGCGAGGCAATGCCGTGCGAAAACCACAGCTGAAACGACCTGACTTATCAATAGCCGCGACTGGCCGTTCTACCGAGGATGCGGAGGGTAAATTCACGAAGTCCCCTATGGCTCGCATGCTGATGCTGCAACTGCTCGGCATGACTGCCGGTTTGACGTTGAGTGCATGGGGTAATGCCGTGGGTCTGGGCGGAATCAATGTGGTTTCCGCCTTGGGTCAGCCGTTAAAGGCAGAAATCGAGTTAGTAGCAGTAAGCAAGACCGATAAGCCCGGTTTGGTCGCACGCCTGGCGTCCCCTGATGCCTACAAGGGGGCCGGACTCGATTATCCATACGGTGTTAAATACAGCTTTGAGGTTGGTAATCGTGCGAATGGTGAGCCCTATCTTAAGCTTTCCAGTAATCAGGAAATCAACGATCCCTTTGTCAGTTTGCTGGTTGAGTTGTCGTGGTCATCCGGCAAGCTGATGCGCGAATATACCTTTCTGCTCGATCCGCCAGGCTATGTTGCAGCGCAACCTAAAACCGCAGCGGTGCAGGCAGTAGCGCCGGAAGTGGTTCAGTCCGCTCCTGTGACTTCCAGAAATCTGGAACAGGAAAAGCCGGTCGCCAAGGAGTCGATTGGCAAGTTGGTTGAAAAGTGGGTTGAAACGCAGCCCGTTGCAGCGCCTAAGTCTGAGAAGACAGGGGTGGCAACGGGCAGCATCACTGTAAAACGCGGCGATTCCCTGAATAAGATTGCGGCGAGCATCAAGCAGGATGACGTCAGTTTGGATCGCATGCTGGTAGCGTTGTATCGCGCTAATGCTGAACAGTTCGATGGCAAGAACATGAATCGCATCAAATCCGGGAAAATCCTGCGTGTGCCGGATCACGATGAAGTCATCAACGTAACGCAAGCCGAAGCCGCTCGGGAGATTCATGCCCAGGCTGCGGATTGGAACGCCTACCGCCAGAGGCTCGCTGGCGCCGCAACGGCAAGTCGTCAGACCGAAGATGCGCGACACGTCGCCACCGGAAAAATTACCGCGCCAGTTGCCGATAAAACGCCGGTAACAAGTGAATCGGCCAAAGAAGTGTTGCGTTTATCCAAGGGCGCAGCGCCGGGAGATAAGACCGGTGCCGCCGGTCGTTCCAAAACTGAGCAGAGCAATGCGGCAGCAGAGGATGCAATTGCAAAAGCCAAGGCGGTAGAAGAAGGAAAGACCCGTGCGGCGTTGCTGGATGCCAACCTGAAGGATATGCAACGACTGGCTCAACTCAAGTCTGAGGCAGCGGCATTGGTTGCCAGTGCGGCCGCCTCTAAAGTGACGGAAATGCCTGTGATTGCGAGCGCGGTTGCTGCAGCCAGCGAAGTTGCTGCAGTCAGTGAAGTAGCAGCAGCCAGTGAAGTAGCAGCAGCCAGCGAAGTTGCGGCTGCCAGCGCGGTCAAGCCAGCAGAAGCAGAGGAGGTATCGTTACTGGATAAACTGCTGGGATCGCCCATTGTGTTAGGGTTGGGCGCTGCCGCATTGCTTGCGTTGGCCGGACTGGGTTTTGTTGTCCAGAGACGCCGTCAGTCACCTGCGAAAGCAACCAAATCGGCTGAGAATGAAATCGGTGCAAAAACAGGCCATTTGGCTGTGCCTGTTGCGCCCTCACCGGAGACGGGTGATTTTACAGCAACTGCAATTCATGCTGAGGAAGTTGTACCTCATCCTGATGAGGTTGATCCAATAAGTGAAGCTGAATTATTCCTGAATTTTGGCCGTGATGAGCAGGCGGAAGAAGTGTTGAAAGACGCGATGCTGCGCACACCGGACAATCACAAGGTGCATTTGAAGTTGCTGGGCATTTACGCCAAACGTCAGGATGCGACGGCATTTGCCGGGGTTGCCGGTTTGCTGGAGAAATCCGGTGACGTTGATGCCATACAACAGGCAGAAGTTCTGGCCCGGATGCTGGAACCCGCTGAAGCGAGCATTGAAGATGCAGCCAGCGCCACGACGCTGGGCGCGGCGCTCAATCCGGAAGAGGAACCAGAGATGGTCTCCGATGAGACTGCGCATGATCTTGTGCTGCCCGATGTTGAACCTGTCGAAGCCATCGAGGAAGAGCTGCCTGCAGAGCTGGAAGCCATTGATTTTGATGTGACCTCAACGCTTCCCTCACAAACGGCTGCGGTGGATTTTGACGTAACCTCGACTACTCCGATGTTGGCAGTACCGGATGTGCTGGATTTTGATATTGCTGCCAAGGAACCGGAGCTTGTCGATCACCAGGAAGAAGAGGTGTTGCCAAGTCTTGATGATTTGATTTTTGATGTGATGCCAGCTGCAGCGTCTGAAGCCGAGACCGAAGCGGTAACTGAGTCATCAGATGAGAAAACATCGGATGAAAATGCCGGCATGGAATTTACACTGGATTTCCCGTTAGATGACATAGCAGAAAAACCGGTGACGCCAGCGCCTGCAATTAATCTGGCGGATATCAGCCTGGATATGGATGATGTCAGCACGCCTGTTGCCGAGCCGGCAGTAGTTGAAAAGAGTGAGCAATGGCACGAAGTTGCGACCAAGCTGGATTTAGCCAGAGCCTATCAGGAGATGGGTGATGAGGTCGGTGCACGTGAAATTCTTGACGAAGTCATGCTGGAAGGCGATGAGGCGCAACAGCAGGAAGCTCAGCTACTTATCAAACAACTGGGTTGATTGAGTCGTTTTGTGTCACGGCAGCTCGCCAAGAGCTGCCGTTTTTTATTCTTCAAACGGCACTAAATCCGCAGATTATATGGATTTACACAGATTTAAAGCCGTTTCCAAAGGATGCAAAAAACTGCATCTAAGCCATTACTAATGTGGAGAGACGGTTTTTCTGCTTTATTGAGGTAAATCATGAGCTTACATCCCGCCACGCAAATTTTGATCTGGTGCGTGCTGGTGGCTGCAATGCAATTTTTGTCGCCAGCTAACTTGGTTGTCGCAGGTGGTCTGGTATTGCTGTCTGCCTTTGTGCTGTCACGCCATAAGTTTGTCCAGTTGCTGCGCCGCACGCGCTGGATCCTGTTTTCGTTGTGGCTGATTTACGCTTACAGCACACCCGGACAGCCGATATCAGAAGTACTTGGCTCATTCAGCCCCAGTCTTGAAGGTTTGCACGATGGCGGGTTGCAACTGATGCGTCTGCTGGCTGCATTAGCCGGGTTGGCGATATTGCTGGATCGTCTGCACAGGCAGCAGTTGATTGCCGGGCTGTATAGCTTGTTTATACCACTGGAATGGTTGGGGTTGTCGCGCGAGCGGTTGGCTGTGCGTCTGGCGTTGACATTGCATTATGCAGAGGTGGCCATGTTGCGCACGCAATCCTGGCAGGATAGTTTGCGCAGTCTGACGATGGAAAACCGAATACATGAAACTGAAAACAGAAATTTGGTGTTGCCGGTGTATCGGTTCAGGCTGATTGATGTGTTGATGGTGACGGGTGCAGTGTTTTTGTTATGGCAGGTTATGCGATGAGAATTGCCTTGGGTGTTGAATACGATGGCAGGCCCTTTTGCGGCTGGCAGAGCCAGCCATCCGGCTTAACCGTGCAGGATACCTTACAGTCTGTCTTGAGTCAGATTGCAGCTGCGCCCATTTCGGTTCATGCCGCAGGACGCACCGACACCGGTGTGCACGGACTGGAGCAGGTTGTCCATTTTGATACTGAGGCCGTGCGCCCGCTGTCAGCGTGGGTGCGTGGCGTAAACACGCTGTTGCCCGCCAGTATCGCGGTGCGCTGGGCCCATCCGGTGTCTGACGAGTTTCACGCGCGCTTTTCGGCTCAGGGACGCAGTTACCGTTATCTGCTGATTAATCGATCGGTTCGCTCCGCCATTCACGCAGGCAAAACGGGCTGGTATCACCTTCCGCTGGATATTTCGTTAATGCGGGAGGCGGCGCAATGCTTGCTTGGCGAGCATGATTTCAGCGCATTTCGTGCAGCGGAATGTCAGGCAAAATCTCCGGTTAAGTATATGAATAGTATAGATATTTATCAGGACGGGGAAATGCTGGTGTTTGATTTGAGCGCGAATGCTTTTTTGCACCACATGGTGCGTAACCTGGTCGGTTGTCTGGTGTATGTCGGCAAGGGCAAGTATCCGCCACAATGGCTGGCAGAAGTGCTGGCTGGCCGTGAGCGCCGCCACGCTGCACCGACCTTCTCGCCGGATGGTTTATACTTGCGCCGCATTCAATATGATGCAAAGTGGGGATTGCCGCAAATGGAAAATGAGTTGGGAACGTTGTTATGACGCGTATCAAAATTTGCGGCATCACCCGGGTGGAAGATGCGCTGGCAGTAGCGATGAGCGGAGCTGATGCGATAGGCCTGGTATTTTATGAAAAAAGTCCGCGACATGTCAGTATTGAGCAAGCTGCAAAGCTTGTTGCAGCGCTGCCGCCGTTCGTTACGGTGGTCGGCTTGTTTGTGAATGCCGGTGCCGAGTCGGTCCGCGAAGTGCTGGCGTCTGTATCGCTGGATGTGCTGCAATTTCACGGCGATGAAACGCCCGAATTCTGCGAACAATTTCATAAACCCTATCTCAAAGCAATCCGCGTCAAACCCGGGGTGGATTTGTTACAATGCGCGGCGCGTTTTCATGCCGCCCAGGCTTTATTGCTCGATGCTCATGTGGAAGGAATTCCGGGCGGTACAGGGGCGGTATTCGACTGGACCTTGATTCCTGCAAATTTACCATTGCCGTTGATTTTGTCCGGCGGGCTGGATGCGGAGAATGTAGCGTCGGCTATTCGACAAGTGCGGCCCTATGCGGTGGATGTATCGAGCGGTGTGGAGATGGGTATGGGAATTGATGCCCTGAAGGGTATAAAAGACGCGGCGAAAATCGCCCGTTTCATGCAAGAGGTAAGGAATGTATAACTATCCAGATAGTACCGGTCATTTTGGCCAATTCGGCGGTGTCTACATGGCGGAGACGTTAATTCCAGCCGTGGAAGAGTTGCGCGAGCAATATCTGCGTTACCAACATGATCCCGAATTCAAGGCTGAATTAGCTTATGAATTAAAGCATTACGTCGGTCGTCCCAGCCCGGTCTATCACGCCAAACGGCTGTCCGAACATCTGGGTGGCGCGCAGATCTATCTGAAGCGCGAAGACCTGAATCACACCGGTGCGCACAAGATCAACAGTGCGATGGGTCAGGCGCTGCTGGCTAAACGGATGGGCAAGAAGCGTGTCATCGCCGAGACCGGCGCGGGCATGCATGGCGTGGCGACCGCGACGGTAGCCGCTCGTTTCGGCATGGAATGCATCGTGTATATGGGGGCGGAAGATATCCAGCGTCAGGCGCCGAACGTGTTCCGCATGAAGCTGTTGGGCGCTACCGTGGTGCCGGTGGAAAGCGGTTCCAGAACGCTGAAGGATGCATGCAACGAAGCGATACGCGACTGGGTTACCAATGTCGAGAGCACCTTTTATATTTTCGGCACGGCGGCGGGTCCGCATCCCTATCCGATGATGGTGCGCGATTTTCAGTGTGTGATCGGCAATGAAGCCAGGATACAGATGCCGGAAATGATCGGTCGTCAGCCCGATGCGGTGATTGCCTGCGTGGGCGGCGGTTCCAACGCCATCGGTTTGTTCCATCCCTATATCGAAGTCCCCGGTGTGCAGATCATCGGGGTTGAAGCGGGCGGTTTCGGTGTCGAAACGGGCAAGCATGCCGCACCCCTGACCGTAAATGCCAAAGTCGGGGTATTGCACGGCAACAGGGTCAATCTTATGCAGGACGAGAACGGCCAGATCACAGAAACTCATTCCATCTCGGCTGGCCTGGATTATCCGGGTGTCGGTCCGGAGCATTGTTTATTAAATGAAATTGGGCGTGCTCAGTACGTTGCCAGCAATGACGACGAGGCGATCGCCGCATTCGATGCACTGTGCCGTTTCGAAGGCATCATCCCCGCGCTGGAATCCAGTCATGCACTAGCGCACGCGATCAAGATCGCGCCGGGTATGAGTCGCGACAAGGTGTTGCTGGTCAATCTGTCCGGTCGCGGCGACAAGGATATGAATACCGTGGCACGTATCAAGGGAATTACACTATGAGCCGCATATCAATTCATTTTGCGGGCGAACTGCATCGTCGCGTGCTCGCTCATTCCTCGCCTACCTTTGCGGTATGTCTCGTCATTCGTTGCGCGGCTTCTTGCATTTCATCCCGCAAAAGTGAATTTCCAGAGGTATAAAATATGAGTCGCATACAAGCCACATTCGACAAGCTGAAACAACACAACCGCCGCGCGCTGATTCCGTTCTTCACAGCAGGAGATCCGAGTCCTGCGATGACCGTGCCGCTGATGCATGCGATGGTGGCCGCAGGCGCGGATGTAATCGAACTGGGTGTGCCTTTTTCCGATCCGATGGCTGACGGCCCGACCATCCAGCGTGCTTCCGAGCGCTCACTCAAACAAGGCACGTCGCTGCGTGGCGTGCTTGCAATGGTGTCCGAATTTCGTCAGCAGAACAACAGCACACCCATCGTGTTGATGGGCTATGGCAACCCGATCGAAGCGATGGGGTGGGAGCTGTTTGCCCAGCGCTGTGCGGAAGTCGGCGTGGATGGCGTGCTGACGGTGGATTTTCCGCCGGAAGAAAGCCATGATGCGTTCGAGCATCTGCAACGTCACGGTATCGACCCTATCTTTTTGTTGGCGCCCACTACCGAAGAGGCGCGTATAGAGCAAGTCGCCAAACTGGCGCGTGGCTACGTGTATTACGTCTCGCTAAAGGGCGTGACGGGGGCGGGCAACCTCGACCTGTCGGCTATTGAACAGAAACTGCCGCAGTTGCGCAAACATATCAAGTTGCCAATCGGCGTGGGCTTCGGCATTCGCGATGCGGCAACAGCCAGTGCCGTGGCAACGCTGTGCGATGGTGTGGTAGTGGGAAGTCGTATCGTGCAGGAAATCGAGGATTCTTCCGAGCAAAACGTGATCGCGAATGTAAGCCGGCTGGTAAATGAGTTGCGCGTAGCAATAGATATAGCCTGAAAAGCTTTTGTCCACAGATTCATCAGATTGCACAGATTAACGCGGATTAAACCGTTGTTTTTTGTATTAACAGCAAGCAAGTTTGCGCGGTTTAGTTTTTTAATCTGTGAGAATCCGTTTAATCTGCGGATTAAATAATGGTTTGGTAGAGGAATTGATATGAGCTGGTTTCAAAAATTATTACCCCCGAAAATCAATCGCCGTGAGGGCGATGCCAAGAAGAATGTGCCGGAAGGGCTGTGGAGTAAGTGCCCCTCTTGTGAGGCTGTGCTGTATCACTCCGATCTGGAGAAAAATCTGAGCGTTTGTCCCAAGTGCAGTCATCATCACCGCGTCGCCGCACGCACGCGACTGGACTGGCTGCTCGATGGTGAAGGCCGCTTTGAAATCGGCGCAGAAGTGCTGCCGGTGGATACGCTCAAATTCAAGGATAGCCGCAAGTATTCAGAACGACTGATTGCCTCGAAGAAAAGCACCGATGAAGATGATGCGCTGGTGGTAATGCAGGGCAACATACGCGCAGTGCCGGTCGTTGTGGCTTCCTTCGAATTTGCCTTCATGGGCGGCTCAATGGGGTCGGTGGTCGGCGAACGTTTTGTGCGCGGCGTACAAGTGGCTTTGGAGCAAAAATGTCCGTTCATCTGCTTCGCCGCCAGCGGCGGGGCGCGCATGCAGGAAGGCTTGTTGTCACTGATGCAGATGGCGAAAACCTGTGCGGCTCTGACCCAGTTATCCGAAGAAAAGCTGCCGTTCATCTCGGTGCTGACCGACCCGACCATGGGTGGTGTGTCAGCCAGTTTTGCCTTCATGGGTGACGTGGTGATCGCCGAGCCTGGTGCCTTGATCGGCTTTGCCGGTGCTCGCGTGATCCAGCAGACCGTGCGGGAAACATTGCCTGACGGCTTTCAGCGCGCGGAATTCCTGCTGGAACACGGTGCGGTGGACATGATTATTGACCGGCGCGAAATGCGTAACCAACTGGCAACGTTGATTACGCTATTGACGCGTCAACCGGCGGTAGTGGAACTGGAAGCGGCCTAACAGCGCCGATAAGGGCTTGAGCATCATGATGCTCACTGTCGTTCGATACAAATTAATATGCCCAATACACTAGCAGACTGGCTTAGCTACCTCGAATCGTTGCATCCCAAGACTATTGCGTTAGGCCTTGAGCGAGTGGCCGAGGTGAAGCAGCGGCTGAATCTCGATCCAGACTTTCCGGTTATCGTGGTTGGCGGCACTAACGGTAAAGGTTCGGTGTGTGCGATGCTGGAATCTGTGCTGTATGCGGCCGGCTTTCGCGTCGGTTGCTATACCTCGCCGCATCTGCTGCATTACAACGAACGTGTGCGCATTCTCAAGCAGACAGCCTCTGATGAAGAGCTGTGTGCCTCGTTTGCGGAAATAGAACGGGTTCGCGGCGATATCCCGCTGACCTACTTTGAATTCGGCACACTTGCCGCGATGCAGTTGTTCATCGAACACAAGGTTGATGTTGCGATTCTCGAAGTGGGACTGGGCGGCAGGCTGGATGCGGTGAATGTGTTCGACGCCGATTGCGCGGTAGTCACCAGCGTAGATATCGACCATACCGACTACCTGGGCGAGACGCGGGAAGCGATCGCGTTCGAAAAGGCAGGTATTTTCCGTCCGGGGCGCGTGGCGATTTTTGCAGATAACGCTGTGCCGCAGGCGATTGCTGACCATGCTGAGAAAATAGGCGCCGAGCTGTGGTGTATCGGGCGTGAATTCGGCTATACGCCTCATCAGGGGCAATGGGACTATCGCAGCAAGTCAGGCGCGCGTTCTGCACTGCCGCATCCTGCCTTGCGCGGTGCGTTTCAACTGCATAACGCAAGTGCGGTACTGGCGGCGCTGGATGCGCTCAAACAACGCTTGCCGGTGAGCATGGCGGCGATACGTCGTGGGTTGACCGAAGTACAGTTGTCGGGGCGTTTCCAGTTTGTGCCGGGCAAGCCGCAGTTGATCCTTGATGTGGCGCATAACCCGCATGCGGCGCGCTCGCTGGCACAAAATCTGGCTAGTCTGCCGCCCTGTCCGCATACTTATGCGGTGTTTGGTATGTTGGGTGACAAGGATATGGCTGGTGTGGTTTTGTCATTAAAACCTTATATCAGCACCTGGCTGGTAGCGGGCATAGCAGCGCCGCGCGGCGCAAGTTCCGATCAGTTGGCTTGCGTGTTGCGCCAGGCCGGGGTGACCGGAGAGGTGATTTCTTTTTCCGATATTGCACATGCCATTGCGCATGCCTGTAACGTGGCAGGTGAAAATGATAGAATCGTCGCCTTCGGATCGTTCTACACCGTGGCTGAAGCGATGGCTTCAAAAGACCTGCACGTGTTATAAGACGACCGGAATTTATTTTGGAAATGTGACTGTTTCCTGTAGCGAACTCAAGGCATTTAAAGGTTTCAATCAATGGCAAAGCAACCTGAGGAACAGAACATCAAAAGCCGTGCACGACGCCGACTGATCGGTGCGATTGCACTCGCGCTCGCGGTGGTAGTGATTTTGCCAATGGTGCTGGACAACGAGCCCAGGATAACCGGACAAGATATTGATTTGCGTATTCCGGCTCCCGATAAAGTGAGCGAATTCGTACCCGGCGTGGCGTTATCCGAAGTGCTGGCGGTGGCCTCGCAGGCCGAATCTGCCGTCAGTCCGGTAACGGTTTCTGAAGTGGCGGCTGTAAAATTACCTGTTCCACAGGCTAGCGCATCGGGCAAAATAACCATTGCTGAGGCAAAACCGGAAGCCGGAAATCAAGCAGTTATAAATAAACCTGCTGAAACCGGACCCGCAGAAGTCAAACAACCTGAAGCCAGACAAATTGAAGTCAAGAAACCCGAAGTCAGGCAAGTTGAAGTCAAGAAACCTGAAGTTAAGTCAGCCGAACTCAAAAAGCCTGAGGTAAAGCCGGTCGAGGTCAAAAAGCCTGAGGTAAAGCCGGTTGAAGCTAAGTCTGTCGAGAATACGGCAGGCGCTTATATTGTTCAGGTCGGGGCCTTTTCAAATGCCGAGACTGCCACGCAGGAAGCGGATAAGTTGAAAGCCTGGGGATTTAAGTCCTATACCGAGTTGATTGCTGGTACGACCAGGGTACGGGTCGGGCCTTACATCGATCGCAACAAGGCGGACGAAGTGCGTCAGCTTTTGGAGAAACACGGTCTGCACCCGGTCATCGCGGCAGTTAAATGACAGGATTTGATTACGCCGTTATAGGTATCATGCTGCTGTCGCTGTCGCTGGGGTTATGGCGTGGCCTGGTTTATGAAGTATTGTCTCTGTTGGGTTGGCCGCTGGCGTTCTTGTTAAGTCGTCAATTTGCAGGCACGCTGGAGCCGCTATTGCCCGTCAGTCAGGAGGCTGCCCGTGTTGCATTGGCTTACGCGCTGGTGTTCATAGCGGCTTTAATCTGCTGGGGTATGCTGGTCTGGCTGTTCGCGAGGCTGGTCAGGGCAGCAGGACTGGGTGTGTTGGATAGTTTATTGGGCAGCCTGTTTGGATTGTTGCGCGGTGTATTGATAATACTAATCCTGGTGTGGCTGGCCGGTGCGTCGAGTATTCCGGAGCAAGGCTTTTGGCGTGATGCGAAATTTGGCAAGCCAGCGGAAGATGTCGCCTTGTTGACCAAGGCAGTGCTGCCGGACGATATTGCCCGGCGCATCCATTACAGAAATAGAAATTAACGAAGGATAAAAACATGTGTGGCATTCTCGGAGTGGTCTCGTATTCGCCAGCCAATCAGCTTTTGTATGATGGCTTGCAAGTTTTACAGCATCGGGGTCAGGATGCCGCCGGCATTGCGACCATGGACGGAGATACCATTCATTTGCATAAAGGCAATGGTCTGGTACGCGACGTGTTTCGCACTCGCAATATGCGCGCCTTGCAGGGCAATACCGGAATCGCACATGTGCGCTACCCGACCGCCGGTTCTGCGGTGGATCACAATGAGGCGCAGCCGTTTTATGTGAACTCGCCGTTCGGTATTGTGCTCGGCCACAACGGCAACCTGACCAATGCCGAAGAACTCAAAAGGCAGTTGTTCGTACAGGACCTTCGCCACGTCAACACCAATTCCGATTCGGAAGTGTTGCTGAATGTACTGGCGCACGAGTTGCAGTCGAAATCGAAGGGGCTGCGTCTGGACGCTGCAACCATCTTTGAAGCGGTGTCCGGCGTGCATCAGCGTTGTCGCGGCGCGTATGCGGTGGTGGCGATCATTGCCGGATATGGCTTGCTGGCATTTCGCGATATTTACGGTATTCGTCCGTTGGTTATCGGCGTGAACGAAACCGAGGCCGGGAAGGAATACCTGGTTGCGTCGGAGAGTGTGGCTCTCGACACATTGGGGTTCAAGTTCATGCGCGATATCGCCCCCGGCGAGGCTGTGTTTGTGGACTTCGAAGGTCGCCTTCATAGTCGCCAGTGCAGCAGTAATCCTCAGCTAAGTCCATGTATATTTGAATATGTTTATTTCTCTCGGCCGGATTCTGTCATCGATGGTATCTCGGTGCATGAGTCGCGTCTGTATATGGGTGAGTACCTTGCCGATAAGCTGGCTCGCACCTGGCCGGATGTGAAAATTGATGTGGTGATCCCGATTCCCGACTCCAGTCGGCCAAGTGCCTTGCAACTGGCTAACCATCTGAATATTCCGTTCCGCGAAGGTTTTGTCAAGAATCGCTACATCGGTCGCACCTTCATCATGCCTGGACAGGCAATGCGCAAGAAATCGGTTCGTCAGAAGCTCAATGCGATCGGCCTGGAGTTCAAGGGTAAGAACGTGCTGCTGGTGGATGATTCCATCGTGCGCGGAACGACCAGCCGCGAGATTGTGCAAATGGCGCGGGATGCCGGCGCACTGAAGGTTTATTTTGCCTCAGCAGCCCCTCCGGTGCGTTTTCCCAATGTTTATGGTATCGACATGCCCAGCCGTGCCGAACTGATTGCAACGGGTCGTTCCGATGAAGAAATCTGCAGCGAGATCGGTGCGGATGCATTGATTTATCAGGATCTGGAAGACTTGAAAGCCTCGGTGCGTAAGGCTAATCCGGCTATCGCGGAGTTTGAGGCATCGTGTTTTGATGGAAACTACATCACAGGTGACATCACCCCGGCGTACCTGGACAAAGTTGAAAAGGGGCGTGCAGCCGGCAAGGCGAATAAATCAACGGACGATGATCAGATGGAACTGGAATTGGCGATGAGTGCCTCTTCGATGTGAGAAAAGCAGGAACGGTAGCTAGTTGCTAAAATTGTAAACCGGAGTGATGCCGCAAGGGCATTCCCACGAAACAACGGAGCTAAAACCGCAGGGGTCTTCCCCGCACAACTAAGGGGCTATGCCCCAAGTTATTGCGTGAAGGATTCAGGAAACGGTAAACGGTAAACTGTAAACGGTATGGGATCAAGATGAACGAAGAAAACTATCAACCTGAAACGCTGGCGGTGCGCGCCGGTACGGTGCGCAGTCAGTTCGGTGAGCATTCTGAAGCGATGTTTCTGACCTCCAGCTTCGTGTTCGAGAGTGCTGCGCAAGCGGCTGCCCGTTTTATCGGCGATGAACCGGGCAATATCTACGCGCGCTTTACCAATCCGACAGTCACCATGTTCGAAGAACGGCTGGCGGCAATGGAAGGTGCGGAGCAATGCATTGCCACTGCTTCCGGCATGGCTGCGATCCTGTCCTGCGCGATGGGCGTGTTGAAAGCTGGCGATCACATCGTTGCATCGCGCAGTCTGTTCGGTGCGACGGTCAACCTGTTCAACAACATCATCAAGAAGTTTGGTGTCGAGACGACTTACGTTTCCGCGACCGATGTGTCTGAGTGGCAAGCAGCGGTGCGGCCCAACACCCGACTGTTCTTTCTGGAAACGCCGTCAAATCCGCTCACGGAAATTTCCGATATCGCCGCAATTTCGGTCGTGGCAAAAAGCTGTGGCGCATTGCTTGCGGTAGACAACTGTTTCTGTACGCCGATATTGCAACGCCCGCTTGAGCTGGGCGCGGATATCGTGATTCACTCCGCTACCAAGTATCTGGACGGGCAAGGGCGCGTGCTGGGTGGTGCGGTGTTGGGCAGTCGCAAGCATCTTGAAGGCGTATACGGTTTTCTGCGTACCGCAGGCCCGACGATGAGTGCGTTCAATGCCTGGATATTTTTGAAGGGTATGGAGACGTTGAAGTTGCGCATGGATGCTCACTCGGCCTCTGCATTGCAGTTGGCGACCTGGCTGGAAGCGCAGCCTGGTGTGGCGCGTGTTTTCTACCCGGGCTTGCCGTCACATCCTCAACATGAACTTGCGATGCGCCAGCAGAAAACGGGTGGCGGCATCGTCGCTTTCGAGGTCAAGGGCGGCAAGGAGGCTGCCTGGCGCGTCATCGATGGTACGAAGATGCTGTCCATTACGGCGAATCTGGGTGATACACGCACCACCATCTGCCATTCTGCCAGCACCACCCATGCGCGTATCAGCCCGGAGGCGCGCGCGGCAGCAGGCATTACCGATGGCCTGATCCGCATCGCGGTCGGCCTCGAAGCGGTCGTGGATATACAGAACGATCTGGCTCGCGGTCTGTAATGACCCCGGATCAACTACTTCGCTCTCTGAATCGGTAAAAACCATTTCTCACGCGGAGACGCGGAGAACGCGGAGAAGTTCAAAACCATATCAAAAGCTAATTTACCTTCAATGGGACGAATGGTTTTAATTTAGCATCATGGTTTGTTTTTAGCATTTAGTTTTACTCCGCGTTCTCCGCGTTCTCCGCGCCTCCGCGTGAGGCGATTTTAGGTTTGACTGGCATAGGAAAAGGTTAATGGATATTCTCGCGGCTCAGGTAGGCGGATTACTCAGGTCACATGGCTTGATGCTGGTAACAGCCGAATCCTGTACCGGCGGCGGGGTGGCGCAGGCGATTACCGAAGTGGCGGGCAGCTCGGTGTGGTTCGAGCGCGGTTTTGTGACCTATTCCAATCTGTCCAAGCAGCAGATGCTGGGGGTGGCAGAAGCAACGCTCGTTCAGTACGGTGCGGTGTCTGAAGCGACGGTGCGCGAGATGGTGTCGGGTGCGCTAGCCAATAGCGCGGCTCAGGTGGCGCTGGCGGTCAGCGGCATTGCGGGACCCGATGGCGGCACACCGGACAAGCCGGTTGGCTCCGTATGGTTTGCTTGGGGTGTAAAAGATGCCGCCGTTTATACGCAACGCCATCAACTGGCAGGTAACCGTGCCGAAGTGCGTCGCAAGGCAGTGTACATCGCACTGCAGGGTGTGATCGACTTGCTGAACCAGCGCACCGAAACAGCTTAAAACGGCGATTACTCACGCGGAGGCGCGGAGATCGCGGAGTAAGATCATATCTTGCGTGTCAGCATGTCGTCGCAGAGCAGCTATGTGTATACTGTGTGTAAGTATTTGTATATATGTAACTTTAACCTATGTGTTGATAAAATTCTATTTTTTGGTTTTACGATCAGTTTTTGAATTCAGGTTTTCTCCGCGTTCTCCGCGTCTCCGCGTGATAAATTTTTATTAAAAGAACGATCGTTCTGTTCAGATGCGAATTGGTATGCCATAATCCGCGCACAATTTTTGAAGGGAAACACCATGGATGAAAACAAAAGCAAGGCACTCGCAGCGGCACTGAGTCAGATCGAAAAGCAATTCGGCAAGGGCTCGATCATGCGCCTCGGCGAAAACGAAGTGGCGCAGGATATACAGGTGGTGTCTACCGGTTCGCTGGGGCTGGACATCGCGCTGGGTGTGGGCGGTTTGCCACGCGGTCGTGTGATTGAAATCTATGGCCCTGAGTCATCCGGCAAGACGACGCTGGCCTTGCAGGTCATCGCAGAAATGCAGAAGCTGGGCGGCACGGCCGCTTTCATCGATGCGGAACACGCGCTCGATCCACAATACGCACAAAAGCTGGGCGTAAAGGTGGAAGATTTGCTGATTTCACAGCCGGACAATGGTGAACAGGCGCTGGAGATTACCGATATGCTGGTGCGTTCCGCATCTGTCGATGTGGTGGTCATCGACTCGGTTGCGGCCTTGACACCAAAAGCTGAAATCGAAGGCGAGATGGGCGATTCACAAATGGGCCTGCACGCGCGTTTGATGTCGCAGGCCTTGCGTAAGCTGACCGCCAACATCAAGCGTTCCAATACGCTGGTGATTTTCATCAACCAGTTGCGCATGAAGATCGGTGTGATGTTCGGTAACCCGGAAACCACCACCGGCGGTAATGCACTTAAATTCTACGCTTCGGTCCGCCTTGATATTCGCCGCATCGGCGCGATCAAAAAGGGCGACGAAGTGATCGGCAACGAGACACGCGTCAAGGTAGTGAAGAACAAGGTCGCTCCTCCATTCAGGGAAGCGCTGTTCGATATTCTGTACGGTGAAGGTACCTCACGGGAAGGTGAAATTATCGACCTTGGCGTGCTGCATAAGCTGATCGAAAAGGCCGGATCCTGGTACAGCTACAATGGCGAAAAAATTGGCCAGGGTAAAGATAATGTGCGCGAACTGTTGCGCTCACGTCCTGAAATGGCCCGTGAAATCGAGAACAAGATACGTACGATTGTCGGCGTAGCCCTCATCGATGCTGGTGAACTGCCTAAAGCCGCTGCAAAGGCGAAGGCATCCGAATAAGTCTGATGGAACTAATAGCCATTCCACTAAGCTGTCATAAAGACAACAGCCAAGTGGCTGGTTATGGCCTGACAGGTGAGTAAGCGGCCTGAACCAAGTCTGCGCACGCGCGCCTTGCAGTATCTGGCGCGCCGTGAATACAGCCGCTCCGAGCTTGCTGCCAAGCTGCGCCCGTATGCTCAAATCGAAGATGATTTTGAGCAGTTGCAACCAATTGATTTAGATGGATTATTGGATGATCTGATAGAGCGCGGCTGGTTATCCGATGAACGTGCGGCGACGCAACTGCTGCATGCCAGACGGCCGCGCTTCGGTACGCAACGAATTACCCATGAAATGCGCCAGAAGGGGCTCAGTGACGAGCTGATCGAACAAGCTTTGCCTGCATTGAAAGACAGCGAACTGGAATCAGCGCGTGGCGTGTGGCAAAGAAAGTTCGGTGCGCTGCCAACTGATGCTAAGGAGAAAGCAAAACAGATGCGCTTCCTGCAATCGCGCGGTTTTTCGCTGGATGTGATTTTCAAGGTGCTGCGCAGTGAGCCTGACGTTGAATAGCGGGTATATCTAAATCGTCATTCCGGCGCAGGCCGGAATCCAGACAATTAGATAACGCCCCTGCGAAGCAGGTCAGCATCAGTGTTTTGTATGCTTCGTGTGAAATTTTATCTTGCTGGATGGCGTTCCTCGAAACTGCGCTATGCTTGTATTCCCGCCTGCGTGGGAATGACGGACTAATGGATGATTTGAGATAACGAGGTCATGGCTGAGTTCTTTAGCTAATGCAGTGAGTTTCGATGCAAATACGATGTGGGTGGACTTCCTTGATGGTCGCAAGCTCGGTGTTCCGCTAGCTTATTTTCCACGTCTGCTGAATGCGAAACCTGCGCAACGTAAACAGTATGAAATCAGCGGTGGCGGCAGTGGATTGCACTGGGATGAGCTTGACGAAGACATCAGCGTTGAAAATTTGTTGCTCGGTATCGGTGACAGAACCCGAAGCCATTTGATGGATGTATAATCTCTCATTAAGAGTTTATATTTTATAATAAAATCAACAAGTAAAAAGTAAGTCGGAGTAGGAATGAGTGAAGAGTTATTGCAGCGAGGTTTAGATAAACACAATCCTACTACCAAAATTGGTAAGTGGGATTATTACAATATTGGGGCGACAACACTTAAGGCTTTGAAAGGTTCCAATATTATCCGAAATATCGATTACGGTATTTTGGAAAATAAAAAAGTAGATGCACTTATTGTACATAAAAAAGATGTAATTGCTATTGTCGAATTCAAACAGCCCAAAGAATTTAAAACGGATGCACAAAAACAAAAAGCCATCAATCAGGAAATAGACGTAGCTCACAAGCTAGGCGCGAAGATTATTATCGCCACAGATACAAAAGATACCTTGTGGGTTAATGCATTGACTGGGGATAAGATTACGGATGAAAGCGGAAATGTTCTGACATTGCCGTTCGTAATTACAGACGAAAAGTTACCTGCATTAATTGAAAAAATAAATTACTCAATCAATGAAAAAAATAACCAGATACTTCCCAAAAAACTTGTTAACCCTACTGATTTGGCTCGTTCTATTTGGCAAGATATCTGGAGTGTGAGCGGCGCTACGCCAGAAAATTGCCTTTATACGTTCGTAGAGCTGTTTATCTTCAAATATCTAAGTGATTTAGGGATTCTAAGAAGTACAAATAGTTTTGATTTTGTGATGAATATGTATGCATCTGGTGATACGGCCGATGAGGCACTGCAATACTACGCCGACAATATTCGTAAGAAAATCAAAGAATTATTTCCATACAACACTATTGATAACACAACCATTATCAATGGGACAATATTTGTAAGTAAAGACCAAAAAGCCGTGGCGGGATACAGCACTGTATTTAAAAAGGTCCTTCAAAAATTCAATGATTATGGAAGATTGGAACATATCGATTACGACTTTAAAAGCCAGCTTTTTGAAAGTTTTTTGAAAGAAAGTATTAGTAAAAAGAATTGGGGACAGTTTTTTACCCCGATGAAGGTGATTCGAGCGATTGAAAAAATTGCCAAAGACGAAATTAAAGAGGGGGCCGTCATTTGCGATCCCGCTTGTGGTGTTGGGAAATTTTTACTTGAGCCAATCAAAAGTAGGCTGGATAGATTTTATAGCGTCGAAGGGGATAAGGTTATCCCAAAGATAACAATTCGAGGATTCGATAAAGGATTTGATAAGGATGAGCAAAAGACAATTATATTAGCTAAGGCAAATATGCTCATTTATTTTAGTGAAATCATCAAAGATCATCCAAACCACACGAAAGAATTTGCGAAAATATTCAATGATAGCTTTACGTTAAAAACAAACTCAATTCTGGGTACGCTAAGAGACCCTGTCGAAAATGAATACGATCTGATTCTGACCAACCCTCCATACGTTACTAGCGGAAGCAGTAACCTTAAAGAAGAGATACAGAAAGATTCGGAGCTTAAAAGTTACTACAAAATTAACGCCATAGGTGTTGAAGGACTTTTCATGGAGTGGATCGTCCGGGCACTCAAACCAAATGGAAAGGCTTTTGTGGTCGTACCTGACGGCATTTTTAATCGTCAAAATGATAAACACTTACGGGCGTTCTTACGCCAAGAATGCTATATCGACGGAATTATTTCGCTGCCACTTAATACTTTTTTTACAACCAATAAAAAAACTTACATCTTGTGTCTCACGAAAAAGAATATCAAATCTGATATTCAAACTGATCCCGTCTTTACATATTTAGTAAGTGAAATAGGCGAAAGCCGCGATGTTTACCGCTTTGACATTGAACAAAACGACTTAAACGAAGCTACGACGCTGTATGGTTTTTTTAAAGGCAATAAGTCTAGTTTTGATTCTATAAACAAAGACCCTCGCTGCAAACTATTTCCAATTGAAAAATTTGATCCTGAACTGCACTGGTCAGTCGATAGATGGTGGAGCAAAGACGAAAAAATAGTCTTAGGAATTGAAGAAGAGGATAAGGCGATCAAGTTTGAAGAGTTGCCTTACCTTGTCGAAGACATAGCTGACAATATCATGAGCTTTAAAAATCTAATTTTAGAACTCAGTGTAAAAAAAAAACCTAATTCAGGATTTAGAGAGGTTTTAATTGGGGATATTTTTGATTTGCCAGCAATAAAAGGCATGACAAAAGAGTTTATCGAAAATAACAAAGGAACTATTCCTGTATATGGTGGAAAAATTTTTGAAGAACCAATAGGTTATATTTTAGATAACTTAGTTAATGTAAAATATTTTGAGAACTGTTTGGCGTGGAATAGAGAGGGGTCTGTAGGATATACCTTTTGGCATAACCACAAATTTTCAACAAATGACCATCATCGACCATTAAAATTAAAACCTCAATTTCTGGGCCATGTTGATTTGGAGTATTTAAGAATTGAAATTCAAAATACATTATTAAAACAAGGGTTTAAATGGAGTCAGACTGCGAGTAAGGAAAAAGTCGAAAAAATTTCCATATTAATTCCATTACTCCAAAATGGCGATTTTGACCTGGTTGCTCAACAAGAATCTGTTGAAAGATACAATGTCGTAAATGATCTGAAAATAAAAGCTAAAGAATATGAGCAGGTAATTAATAAGCTTAGTATCAATATTGACGATGTGGCTAGATGCAAGACAGTTTTAATAAGTGAGATTTTCGATACAAAAAAAGGGTTTTCGAAATATACAAAAAGTTACGGACAGTTGCATAAGGGGGAATATCCAGTATATTCAGCTTCAAATATAGCGCCCCTTACTTTTGTTGACTCATTCGATTACGATGGTAAATATCTCACTTGGGCTACTAACGGGTTTGCAGGATATATCAAAGTATTAGATGAAAAATTTTCTATCAATGGAGACAGAGGTTTATTGATAAAGAAGGCTGATAATATTGACATTGATTATGTTAAGTTTGTTTTAGAACCTATTTTAAGAGATCTAGCAAAAGGTAGGAAAGGTGATAAAGGTGGTGATGAGTTTACAAAGGTCTATCCATCAATGGTTGAAAATACCTCTATCTCCATCCCCGTTTTAATAGATGGCAGTTATGACATCCTTACACAACAAGTTATAGCGGATAAATATAATAAAATTGAAGAGATAAAGAACCTTATATCTCTTGAGTTAAAGAAGATTGCTAATTTTCACTAATTCAGAATACCCTTGGTTAGCTAATCGAATTCATTGTTTCCGTAAATATACCGACGATTGAGTTGTTATGGCACCAAGATGAATTAGTTACAGATGGTTGTTTTCAAGAAAAATTGTGATATGAAAGCTTATGAAATGAAAAGCAGTGAAATCCGCCAGAAATTCCTGGATTACTTCGCCTCCAAGGGGCATACCGTAGTCCCTTCCAGTTCGCTGGTGCCGCACGAAGACCCGACGCTGTTGTTCACCAATGCGGGGATGAACCAGTTCAAGGACGTTTTTTTAGGCTTCGACAAACGTCCTTATACCCGCGCTACAACCTCGCAAAAATGCGTGCGCGCAGGCGGAAAACATAACGATCTGGAAAACGTCGGCTACACCGCGCGCCATCACACCTTCTTCGAGATGCTGGGCAACTTCAGCTTCGGCGACTATTTCAAGCGCGATGCGATTTCCTACGCATGGGAGCTGCTCACTGAAGTGTTTAAGTTGCCTAAAGACAAGCTCTACGTCACGGTGTATGCCGAGGACGACGAAGCCTACGACATATGGACCAAAGAAATGGGACTCGCGCCTGAGCGCGTGATCCGCATCGGCGACAACAAGGGCGCGCGCTACGCATCGGATAACTTCTGGATGATGGGTGACACCGGTCCGTGCGGCCCCTGCACCGAAATTTTCTACGATCACGGCGAGCATATTCCGGGCGGTTTGCCGGGCACGCCGGAAGAAGACGGCGACCGCTACATTGAAATCTGGAATAACGTGTTCATGCAATTCAACCGGGATGAAGCAGGCGTGATGCATCCGCTGCCTAAACCATCGGTCGATACCGGCATGGGACTTGAGCGCATCTCTGCGGTGTTGCAGCATGTGCATGCTAATTACGAGATCGATCTGTTCCAGGCGCTGATTGCAGCGGCGGCGCGCGAGACCAACTGTTCCGATCTGGATTCACCATCATTGAAGGTGCTGGCGGACCATATCCGTGCCTGTTCCTTCCTGCTCGCCGATGGCGTGATTCCTGGCAACGAAGGTCGCGGTTTTGTGCTGCGCCGCATCATTCGCCGCGCGATCCGTCATGGCTACAAGCTGGGCGCGCGTGACGCATTCTTCTACAAGATGGTGCCTGATCTGGTCGAACAGATGGGCGAGGCTTATCCCGAACTGGTTGCTGAACAGGTGCGCGTGAAGGGTGTCCTCAAGCTGGAAGAGGAGCGTTTCTTTGCCACCATCGAGAACGGCATGGCTATTCTGGATGCCGAACTGGCCGGGATGGACAGCAGCAAGCTATTCAACGGCGAGATGGCGTTCAAACTGCACGATACCTTTGGCTTTCCGGTCGATCTGACCGCCGACGTTTGTCGCGAGCATGGCGTGTCTGTCGATGTGGCCGCATTTGATGCAGCGATGGCGCAGCAAAAGCAACAGGCGCGCGCGGCAGGCAAGTTCAAGATGGCAACCAATCTTGAATATGATGGCCCTGCTACCACTTTCCACGGCTACGACACGCTGGAGCACAAGGGCAACGTGCTGGCGTTATACAAAGACGGTGTATCGGTGAACGAGCTGAACGAGGGCGACACGGGTGTCGTGGTGCTGGACGACACGCCGTTCTATGCCGAGTCCGGCGGTCAGGTCGGCGACAGTGGCGAGTTGCGTAGCGTGCATGGCATCTTTGCGGTGGAAGATACGCAGAAAATTCAGGCAGCTGTATTCGGTCATCACGGTGTGATCAAGACCGGCAAGCTGACGGTGGGCAACGGAGTTCAGGCGCGGGTAAATCTGGCGGCACGCCATGCCACCGAGCGCAACCACTCTGTCACGCATCTGATGCACAAGGCGTTAAGCGAAGTGCTGGGCGCGCATGTGCAGCAGAAGGGATCGCAGGTTGATCCGGACAAGACGCGTTTTGACTTCGTGCACAGTCAACCGATGACGAACAGCGAGATTCTCAAGGTTGAATCGATCGTCAATGCCGAAATTCTGGCTAATGCGGCGACCCAGTCACGCGTGATGGGTATAGCCGATGCGCAGAAGACCGGGGCGATGATGCTGTTCGGCGAGAAATACGGCGACGAAGTTCGCGTGCTGGATATCGGATCGAGT
>JBAZAY010000004.1:70294-87312 GCA_041671725.1 Gallionella sp.
ATTGAAGGTAATCCGCAAAGCGGCACGCATGTGAAACGCACCGGCGACATCGGTCTGTTCAAGATTACGGCTGAGAGCGGCGTTGCGGCAGGTGTGCGTCGTGTCGAGGCTGTGACGGGCGAAGGTGCACTGGACCTTGTCCAGATGCAGGAGCGCCAGTTGCGTGAGGTGGCCGATGCCGTGAGGGCTCAGCCTCATGAAGCAGTCGCCAGAATTTCTCAATTACTTGATAATGTTAAGAATTTAGAAAAAGAGCTGGCAACGCTGAAATCTAAACTGGCATCCGCGCAAGGCGACGAGTTGATAAGTCAGGCGCAGGATATCGGCGGCGTCAAGGTCTTGGCCGCGCTGTTGGAAGGTGCCGATGCAGCTATCCTGCGCGAGACGCTGGACAAGCTCAAAGACAAGCTCAAATCCGCCGCTATCGTGCTGGCGTCAGTGGTTGATGGCAAAGTTGCGCTGATCGCAGGTGTCACGGCGGATCAGACAGGTAAAGTCAAGGCGGGCGAACTGGGGAATATGGTCGCGCTGCAAGTCGGCGGCAAGGGCGGCGGCAGGCCGGACATGGCGCAAGCCGGCGGCACTCAGCCTGAGCATCTGGCAGCGGCATTAGCTTCCGTCACGGATTGGGTCAGAGCGAAACTATAGTCTAGTGAGCCCGCCACCCCGAATACATCATTCGGGCCTGGCGGTACGCGGCATCTGGCAGCAGCATTAGCCTCGGTTCCGGCATGGGTACAGGCGAACTGTAAGAAACTGAGAAATTAAAAAGGGTATCCGGTTAACCGGATACCCTTTTTATTCAGAACGGCAAGACCAGATGTGGCGCGGCATCTGGCATTAGTACTCTCCGATCACCTTGTCTATCGCAGGTTTGATTTTTGCGCGATCAACTATGCTCAGCACTGCGACGGGCGCCTTGAGTCTGGCGGTGTTGATCGCGAAAATTTCGTCTGTGGACAAAACAAACCTGCCTTGTCCCGATACCTCAACCAGCGGCGCCATGATTTCTACCGGCTGTGCATTGGCGCGCAGCGGAATCACGACGGTCGCACCGGTTTTGCTGGTGATATGGTCGTTCTGCACCGAGACGAGATAGGGTATCTCGACGCGTTTTACGCCTGGATTTGGATAGATGTCGAATTGCGCCAAGGCTAGATTCGCTCGAATTCGGTGCCGGCCAGGCCGGTCGTGGCAATATCCGCACCATGCGCCGTCAGCGCATCGGCATTGCGTTCCGCCCAGGTGCGATTTTCAAGCTCTTCGAGCAGTCGGGCAAGCAGTTGCTCGGCCTGTGCCGAGAAGTTAACTTGCTGCTTGTAAGGTTCGAGGCGATCCAGCAGGTTTTGGTTGATCGACAACGAAAGACGACCTTTCCTGGCGGTCGAGTCGTAATAGGAAGGCATGGCGTATCAACTCACGTAAACTTAGATGCGTACGATCATACGCATGACTGTACGCATGTCAAGCAGGCGTAAGTTGAATAAAGTACTGTAGGGCTAATGATTTGTCCGCTTCGCGGAGTTTTTTTATGCGCTGGATTCCTGCCTTCGCGGAAATGACGCTGCATCAGAACGGCAAGACCAGGTGCGGCGCGGCCTTGACGAATATTCTGCGGAAGTCATTTTGTATGCGCTGGAGTGCAACTTCGGTGTCGGCTTCAAAGCGCAGCACGATGGCAGGCGTGGTGTTGGACGGGCGCGCCAGTCCGAAACCATCGGCATATTCCACGCGTAGACCATCCAACGTGATTACCTCCAGCGCATCGGTAAAATCAGCCGTGTCTCTCAGTTGAGTCAGCAGCGCATGGTTTTCGCCCTCCATCGTGTGGATATGCAGTTCCGGCGTGCTGTACGCATCCGGCAACGCATTCAGCGTCGCGCTCGGATTTTCAACGCGGCTCAATATCTCCAGCAGACGCGCGCCCGCATAGAGCCCATCGTCGAAGCCGTACCAGCGTTCCCTGAAGAATACATGACCTGTCACCTCTCCTGCCAGCAGGGCGCCTGTTTCCTGCATCTTGGCCTTGACCAGCGAGTGCCCGCTTTTCCACATCAAGGGTTTGCCGCCATGTGAGCGTATCCAGCCAAACAGGTTGCGGCTGGATTTGATGTCAAAAATAACCTCCGCGCCCTGATTGCGGCTCAGTACATCGGCGGCGAACAGCATCAGCTGGCGATCCGGATAGATGATCCGTCCATCCTTTGTGACCACGCCCAGCCTGTCGCCGTCCCCGTCGAAGGCAAGACCCAGTTCGCTGTCGTTTTCTTGCAAGGCGGCGATCAGGTCTTGCAAGTTGCGCGGATCGGAAGGATCGGGATGATGGTTGGGGAAATGTCCGTCCACCTCGCAGTACAACTCCTGCACGCTGCAGCCAAGTTGTCTATATAAATCAGATACATAAGCGCCAGCCACGCCGTTGCCGCAATCAACGGTGACGCGCATCCTCCGTTGCAGCTTAACGTCGGAGACGATGCGGGCGATGTAGGCAGCGCTTATATCTTGCTGCGTGTAACTGCCTGTCCCGTATGAAAAATCGTTTTGCTCAATGCGGACGCGCAGTGACTGTATCGCATCGCCACACAGCGTCTTGCCAGCCAACACGATCTTCAGGCCGTTGTAATCCGGCGGATTGTGGCTGCCGGTGAGCATTACCGCGCAACAGGTGTTTAACTCAAACGCGGCAAAATACACCATCGGCGTTGCGACACAGCCCACGTCGATCACGTTAATGCCGCTTTTTAGTATGCCGCGCGCGAGAGCCGCGATCAGTTCGGGGCCGGATAATCGGCCGTCACGACCAATCGCAATCGTTGTTTGCCCTCGCGCGGCGGCTTCCGAGCCGATGGCGCGCCCGATGATTTCGACAACATCAGGTGTCAGCGTTTTGCCAACGATGCCGCGTATGTCATAGGCCTTGAAGATTTCTGTGGGTAATATCATGCGCGATTAGCTTTCAGTAAATCAATGACTAGAATCTCTCACGCGGAGACGCGGAGTACGCGGAGAAAGACTCATACCTGTAAAAACCGCACTTGATCGCGCAAAGACGCAAAGAAACACAGTCGATTTGTATATCACTTACCTACCTGTGTCGTGTTCGGCACGGCAGACAGGTTCGGTGATCGTATATTTATGAGCAGAGTGTTGATTTTACGCCGCGTTCTCCGCGCCTCCGCGTGAGCGTCTTTGAATTTGGGCTTTTCAGGCCGGGTTTTTGATGACCTGCTGGATTTTTTCCCACACCAGATCGGGAGTGAGGTGGTTCATGCAGTTGAAATGCCCAAGCGGGCATACCCTTTTGAAGCAGGGGCTGCACTTGATATCGAGTTTGAGCACGGTGGCCTGTTTCGACAGTGGCGGGGTGAATTGAGGGCTGCTGGAGCCGAAAAGGGCTAACATCGGGCGATCAAGCGCGGCGGACAGGTGCATCAGGCCGGAATCGTTGCTGATGACCAGTTGTGCGCAAGACAGCAGCGCGATAGCGTCATTCAGGTCGGTGCTGCCACACAGGTTGCGGGTTAACGGATTGCCAAGGGCGACGATTTTTTCCGCGACCTCGCGGTCCTTGGCGGAGCCGATCAGCCAGACCGCGTATCCTCGTTCGTGCAGGCGCTGAGCGGTTTCGGCAAAATAGGCAACCGGCCAGCGTTTGGCCGGCCCATATTCCGCACCCGGGCAAAATACCGCGACCGGCTGATCCAGCTTCAAGCCGAGTTTCGCAAGCGTGGCATCGCGCTGTGCAGTGGAAACAGTCAGTTTTGGATCGGCCAGCGGACGTGGAATGTGTCCGTCACGCGCTTCGGCTAACTGTGCAAAGCGTTCCACCATCAGCGGCAGGACGGTCTTGTCGAGTTTGCGCGCATCGTTGAGCAGGCCGTAGCGCATCTCACCGACAAAGCCGGTGCGCAACGGAATGCGTGCAAAAAAGGGCACGAGTGCCGATTTGAGTGAATTGGGCAATACGATAGCCTGATCGTATTGCGCCGCACGCAATTCAACGCCCAGTTTGAATCGTCCTTTGATATTTAATTCGCCGTGCGGGAAGGGATTGACGATGGCTTCGTTCACTTCCGGCAGGGCGCGCAGCAATGCTGCTGTCCAGGACGGCGCGAGTACATCGATCAGACAGTCGGGATATCGCTGCTTGAGACGCATCAGCATGGGCTGCATCAGCATGCAATCGCCAACCCAGCTTGGGCCGATGACCAATATTTTTTGCATTCTGATCAAATTCCTGAAACCCGCTGCGCGATGTTAGCGTCGCGCAGCGGGTTTTTAGTGATGTGCCTTAGGCAACTCGCCTTTAAACTTGTAAAGCGTTCCGCAATACGGGCAATGCGCTTCACCGTTGCCATCCAGAGCAAGTGCAACTTTCGGGTGTGCGTTCCACAGACTGGAACCCGGCATCGGACAAGTCAGCGGCAGATCGTGCGCGGTTACTTCAATTTGACGATGTGTGATTTTGCTCACGTTGCTACCCCTTAAACGTAGTTTAACCAGTCGATATGCTGTGGATGACGGCCTGCGACGCAATCGAAGAATGCCTGTTGCAACAGCGTCGTGATCGGACCGCGACAACCTGCGCCTATGGTGCGCTGGTCGAGTTCGCGGATCGGGGTCACTTCAGCAGCCGTGCCGGTAAAGAAGGCTTCTTCTGCGCAGTAAATCTCGTCGCGGGTGATGCGCTTTTCAATCACTTCGATACCCATTTCGCGTGCCAGCGTGATGATGGAATCGCGCGTGATGCCTTCCAGGCACGAAGTCAGATCAGGCGTGTACAGCTTGCCTTTCTTGACGATGAAAATATTTTCGCCGGCACCTTCCGCAACGTAGCCGTCCACATCCAGCAACAGTGCTTCGTCGTAGCCATCGTTGGCAACTTCATGATGTGCAAGGATCGAATTGGAGTAAGTCGTCACCGACTTGGCGCGGCACATGTTCACGTTCACATGGTGGCGGGTGAAGCTGGAGGTCTTGATGCGGATGCCTTTTTGCATTCCCTCATCGCCCAGGTAGGCGCCCCACGGCCAGGCGGCGATTGCCACATGGGTGGACAAGGTGGTCGCGGCGATACCCATTGCTTCAGAGCCATAAAAGCAGATTGGACGGATGTAGCAGGATTCCAGCTTGTTGACACGCACCACTTCACGATGCGCTTCGATGATGGTTTCCTTGTCAAAAGGCATCTTCATCTGAAAGATGTGCGCCGAATTGAATAAGCGGTCGGTATGCTCCTGCAAGCGGAAAATTGCCGTGCCTTCTGCTGCCTTGTAGGCACGCAAGCCTTCAAACACGCCCATGCCGTAGTGCAGCGTGTGGGTCAGCACATGGGTCGTAGCATCGCGCCAGGGTACTAGTTTACCGTCGTACCAGATAAAACCGTCGCGGTTGGACATGGTCATATTCGAATTCCTTTGATGAGATCATTTGCAAAGGATGGATTCTAGCAGCCTGTTGAACTTTTTGCAGCGACAGGCTGCGTGTTTGTAGGCGGTTTTATGAAGCACAAGCGTGAACATCCTGAGTATTTAATCCTGTGTATTGTTCATCATGCGTTTTACGACAGCACTGAGCAGCCATGTGCTGACAGCTGCCAGCAAGCCGATAGCCAGAATGATCGGTGCATTTCCCGAGAAATGGAACAGTTCGCGCAACACCGGGACGCTGAGCGCCAGCACCAGTCCGGTGCCGGTACCCAGCAATATCCACCGCAGCACCGGATTTTGTGGTTCATCTTTAGTCTGTCCGGACGCTTGCAATGCAACTGTCCGGTTGCCAAATACCAGTGCGATATTTCCCGCTACCATGGCCGTGAATACCAGCGCGCGCGTGCTGTTTTCGTCATATGCCATCGTCCATGCCCACACGTAAATCGAGATGGCAACCGCCAGCGCTGCGATGCCCTGCAGCAGGCTGATCGCCAGACGTTTGCCGCCGAACAGTGCTTCTCCTGCTGCTCTGGGCGGGCGTTGCATGATGTTTTTTTCTTCTGCTTCCGCTTCGAAAAAGATCGAGCAGGCCGGGCCTATGATCAGTTCCAGAAACATGATGTGTGCCGGCATCAAGAGCAGCGGCTCGCCCAGTAAAACCGGCAGCATCGCCATTCCGACTATGGGTATATGGACGGCCAGCGCGTAACTCATCGCACGGCGCAGGTTGTCGTAGATACGCCGCCCAAGGCGCACTGTGGTGACCAGTGATGCGAAGTCGTCGCCCAGCAGCACCAGACTCGACGCCTCGCGCGCCACATCGGTGCCGCGACGGCCCATCGCCACGCCGATATGCGCTGATTTGAGAGCCGGCGCATCGTTCACGCCATCGCCAGTCATCGCGACGATTTCGCCGTTAGCCTTAAAGGATTCCACCAGACGCAATTTTTGTTGCGGGACGATGCGCGCAAAGACCTGGACGTCACGCAGTCTGGCGCGCAAGGCTTCATCGGAGAGGGCATTCAGTTCAGCGCCCGTCAGAACCTGTTCGGCTGCCAGGCCAAGTTCCCGTGCAATAGACAGCGCGGTTCTGGCATGGTCGCCGGTGACCATCACCACGCGGATGCCGGCGGCATGGCACTGAAGAATCGCATCCTTGACGTCGGAGCGCAACGGGTCTTGCAGGCCGAGCAGTCCGACAAATGAAAATTCGATGTCATGCTGGTGTTCAGGCCAGTGCTGCTCAGATAAGCCTGGCAGTAATTTTGCTCTGGCGACACCGAGCACCCGCAAGCCCTCATCTGCCATCCCGGCGGCTATTTGCTCGATATTCTGCGCCTGATCGCAGGGCAGGTGGCACAGGTCAACGATGGCTTCCGGCGCACCTTTCGCAGCCACCAGATGATGCGGCTGACCGCTGCCCTGCCAGACATGTGACATTGCCAGCAACTCCGGCGACAGGCTGTACTCGTGGACGATTTCCCATTCCTGATGCAGGTGTTCACTGCCGTTCAGGGTGCGATTGCCCAGTTCGTGCAGGGCGCGCTCCATCGGGTCGAACGGATCTTTTTCGCTGGCCAGAATGCCGAATTCCACCAGTTCATGCCAAGGTTCCGGGAGTTCACTGTGATCGCTCACCTGCAGCATCTGGCCGTCGCTGTACAGCTTGCGGATCACCATGTGGTTCTCGGTCAGCGTGCCGGTCTTGTCAGTGCACAACACGGTGGTGGCGCCCAGCGTTTCGATGGCATCCAGCCGACGGGTCAACACGTTGTGACGTGAGATGCGCCACGCGCCCAGCGACATGAATACCGACAGGATCACCGGGAATTCTTCCGGCAGGGTGGACATCGCCAGCGTGATCCCGGCCAGCAGTGCATTCAGCCAGTGCCCGCGCGTGTAACCGTAGACCAGCACCAGCGTGATGCACAACGTGATGGCAATGATCGCAAGACGACGGACCAGATGTCCTGTCTGGATGCGCAGCGGGGAGTCGCCGGATTGTGTCTCTTCGAGCGACTTGCCGATTTGTCCGATGGCGCTGCACTTGCCGGTGGCCGTTACCAGTCCGATGCCGCTGCCCTGTACCAGCACCGTGCCGGCATACACGAAAGGCTGATCGTCGCCGCCCGGTTCAACTGCGGCTGATTTCGGACTGCCTGCGTTTTTGCGTACCGGCACCGATTCGCCAGTCAACATGGATTCGTCGGCAAACAGGTCGTTGCAGCTGAGCAAAACGGCGTCCGCCGCGACCCTGTCCCCTTCGGTGAGCAGCAGCAGGTCGCCCGGTACAACTTCTCGTCCTGCAATGCGCTGAGGTTTGCCATCCCTGATCACCCGCGCGCGCGGACTGGACAAGTCGCGCAAGGCTTCCAGCACACGTTCGCTTTTTTGCGCCTGAAATACCGTCATGGCGATGATGAGCACCACGAAGCCCAGCAGCATCATCGCGTCTTCAACACTGCCCAGCGCCAGATAAATGACGCCCGCCGCGATCAGCAGCAGGAACATCGGTTCGTGCAGTACTTCTGCTGCGATATGCCAGAGTCGTCGGGAGTGGGGGGGCGTCAGTTCGTTGTAGCCGGCGTCTGCAAGGCGCTGTTGTGCCTGTGCTGCGGTAAGGCCGGTCGCGTCCTGTTGCGTGGTGTTCATGTCGGCGGACTCCATGCATTGCTGGGTATCAAGCATACCGCGATCGTCTGAAAAACGTAAGTGTGGATGCAATTCAAGCAAGAAAATGCTGCGCGTCATGCGTGTTTCGGGTAAATTCCGCACTCATTTTTTGTTGCAGTTGAACTTTGTTGGACGGGCGCTATCCGACACGTTCAAAAAATTATCAGGAGAATCTTATGACGCAATACAGCAACCGCATGGTACTTATACACTGGCTGACTTTGGCGCTGCTGGTCGCTGCCTGGTTCCTGGGCGAGGAACTGGCCGAAGCGACCGATGAAAGCAGTGCAACTATTGCGGGATACCTCGTGCATGGTCTGGCAGGTGGAGCGGTGCTGTTGTTGACGGTAGCGCGCCTGTTTTTCAAAAGCCAGGACGGCACGCCGCCTGCCATTGGTCAGACGCCAATGGACAAGCTGGCCAAGGGTGTGCATCATTTTCTGTACACCGTGCTGTTCGTGTTGCCGGTGAGCGGTATCGTGACTGTCATGACCAGCGATGCGGGCCGCGCCTTGCTGTCAGGCGATGCAAGCCTGCTGCCTAAGGAAGAGGGTTATGAAAACGTGTTTGCCCATGAGGTGCATGAAGTGCTGGTGACGGCATTGATTTTGCTGGTGGTGGTTCATGCGCTGGGTGCAATCAAACATCAGTTCATTATGAAAGACGGCTTGATGGAACGGATGTTGCCGCGTCGCAAGTAAGCGTTTTTACAACGCATTATAAAAAGGACACTTCGGTGTCCTTTTTTGCGCCCGTGCAACCGGCACCGGCTTGCTATTGCATGGGAATATTCAGATTTATCCACAATATCTGTGGATAAAGTTGTGGGTTGTTGTGTGGATTGAGGGGCTAACGCCATGACCTGTAAGGCTTTTTATCAGTATGCCTGTTTTTTGTTGGAAAAATATATTGTTAAAAAACAGTTGTTTATGAATATATGGATTGTTTGCTATGTGCCCGTCAGCTTAGGTGGACATGAATGCCAGTGTTCCGGCGGCGCAAAGTTGTAGTTGAAACAGGCCGTGAATAGTTACCCACAATTTATGTGGGTAACTTTGTGGATGGCGATGTGAGTTTGTTGTGTAACTTATTGAAATATATGTGTTTCTGCTGGATTGCCTGTTTTTTGCCGTTAATGGTTTTATCAAGGCGGATATCCGGAACAATGTATCTGCCTGACAAATGTTTTTTGCCACCTGATGGGTGGCTAAAAATAGCCGCTTTGTATCGTCCAGCCGATACCGCCTAATGCGCCGAAGAAAATACCCAGATGCGCCCAGGCCCATAAATGATAGCGGCGCGACAGTTTTTCCTGCGTGAGGTTGCTGATCAGAAATAATTTTCCGTCGCGTGGCCGGCCGATGATGTGCAGATCGGGTAGCGACAGGGCGTCGCGCTGATTTTTTGCTACTTCGCGTTTGGCGGCCTGCCGCGCCAGCAACCATTCGTCCATATCCAGCTTGCCATCGTTGTTCAGATCGAAACGCCTGAGCAAGGTCGGCATGTCCCGCTTCCATTCCGTCAACAGCGCAGACAGTTCCGCGCGGCTGTCGAACTCGAGTGAGCCGCTCTGGGTGCGGAATTCACCGATCACATAAATTCTGTCCTGTTGGATCAGCTTCCATTCGGTATAGCGGTAATCCCCTTTACGCCAGTAATCGCGGTGTTGCGTATATATCTCGGCCTGTTCCGGATCGACCACGCATACGCCGCTGTCATCGCGCAGCAGGAATGAATCGATGCTCTCGCCGCTGTCCTCGGTGATCCATTTGTCTTTTGAGGTGCGGCGCTCGACCTTGTATCGATACCACAGGCAGGGGAGTAGTGTCAGCTTGCTGAGTAAAGGCGTGTCGCCGAATTGTTCGCCGCGTCCGATCAGTTCCACATAACCCTGGGCGGCGGAGGCGACTTTGGAGGTCGGCGTGTCGCGTATTGCACGTAGCCGTTTCAATGCCGAGAGCCAGGCGAACATGCTGATTGCGGCCATCAGTGTAAGACTGATCAGCCAGCCGGTACGCGACGCCAGATGGAAGCCTGCGAGCAGCAGCAACAGTTGTGCGCCTGAGGTGATGAGATCGGCATAGCTGCGGCGCAGCGAGGCCAGCATGATGCCTTATCCGAACAGTGATTTTATGTCCACGTCCGCTTTTTCGCCGGCGGAGAATTCCAGCAATGGCTTGGCGGCGTAGTGAAACAGGTTGGCGATCAGCGTGGCGGGAAACTGTTCGATGCCCACGTTGTAGATGTTGACCGATTCGTTGTACAGCTCGCGGCGGTCGGCGATGGCGTTCTCAAGGCCGGTGATGCGAGTCTGCAACTGCATGAAATGCTCATTGGCCTTGAGTTCCGGATAGGCTTCCGCTATCGCGAAGATGCCACCCAGTCCGGCGCGCAACAGGCCTTCCGCCTGACCCAGTGCGCCGATATCCTGCCGTTCGCGTGCTGCCTGCACCTGTGAACGCGCTTCGATTACTTTTTGCAGCGTGGATTGTTCGAATTCCTTGTACTGTTTACACGCCTCCACCAGTTTGGGGAGTTCTTCGTGGCGCTGGCGGAGCAGTACGTCAATGTTCGCCCAGGCCTTGGCAACCGCGTGTTTGATATTGACCAGATGGTTGTACAGGCTGATGCCGTAGACAAGTGCTGCCAACACGATGCCCATAAAAATCAATGTGTTCATGATTGCTCCTCGTCTGGTTATTGCAATTCGATCGTGCCGTCGATCTGCACCGTCATGCGGGACTCGCCGCTGGAAAATTCGGGTGCAGGGATCGCATTATCCGAAACAGCGGCGCTGCGCATCATCGCCACGGGATAGTGCGGCGGCACATCGCCGCTGATGATTGTGAAATGCACGGTCTTGTAAGATTTGGCGCCGACAGCGGTGCGTATCGCCTCGGCGCGGTTCCGGAAGGCTTTGATGGCCTCAGTGATTAGCGAATTCTCGATCTGCGCACGGGTGTCCGGTGCGACCATGAATTGCACGTTACCCAGTTGCAGATTGGCTTGCAATTGCATGATGAGTTCGCCGGCAGCCTTCAAATCAAGGCTTTCCAGACGAATTTCGCCATGACCGCGCCAGGTGCTTATCTGGTTGTTCTTGCCGTACACCGGATAGGTCTTCTGATTGCCACTGCTGACCTTGACGCTGCTGAAAGCGGCGGCTTTCCTGAGTGCGGCGTTCAGTGCGGTGTTCAGTTGCTGCGCTACATAAGACGGTTGCTTGTCCTGGATATCCGCGCTCATGCTGGCCACCAGCAGATTGTTGGCGACTTCGCGTGCGGTTTCTACGTGAAAATCCACGCGGTTATAGGCTTCTGTTTCCGAGTTTGCCGAAACACTGATACACAACAGGCTGCACAGCAAAGCGATACGCAACATGATTTTCTCCCGCGCGTGGATGTATGCGTATGCTAAAGCAAAACGAGGTCGTGTAACGTTTTTCGGATTATAAAATCAGTGTGTTATTTGTGCAGGTCCTGGATTGTGCCAGACGTGTCAGTGTCGGCAGCAGATTCAGTCCGGTTTCCTCTTTCAGGGCGATAGCGGCGGCTTTCAGATCATCCAGATCAACGTTGACCGGATCGCCATCTGCGGCAAAGGCGATGGTGTTGCCGCTCTCGCAGGAAGGGAACATCAGCGCCCGGTCATCGAATGCGGTGAGGATGTGTGCGAAGCCGCCCAGCACGCCTTTACTCAGATCGAGCATATTGACCGCCATCACGCCCTGGTCGCTTAACCGGCTGCGGCAGGCCTGATAGAAGGGCAGGCTGTTCAGCTGGCCGGGATGCGCGTGTTCGTTGAAACCGTCCACCAGTATCAGATCGAACTTCTTGTTGGTACTGAGCACGAATTCCGCGCCGTCGCCGATTACCATGTGGATGCGCTTGTCATTTTCGGGGAGCTTGAAGAAATGCCGCGCGGCGGCGACCACATCCGGTTCGATTTCCACGATGGTAAGATGCGCATCGGGGCGATAGCGATACAGGAATTTGGTCAGCGATGCTGCACCCAGTCCGATCAGCAGGACTTTGCGCGGCCAGCGCGCTTCGTCGCGCAGCAGCAGAGATGCCATCATTTCGCGGGTGTATTCCAGTTCCAGATTCCACGGGCGGGCGATGCGCATCGCGCCTTGTACCCAGGTGGAACCGAAGTGCAGATAACGCACGCCGGCTTGTTCAGAGATGTCGATAGGAGTGCTCATAATTTAGTCGTTAGTCGTTAGTCGTTAGTCAGTAGGTAGGGTGGGCTATGCCCACTAGTCAGGAGTAGCTCGTGCTACGTAGGTATGTGTGTACTGCTCGCTTCATAGTGCATCGCGCTGCCGCTTTTTCTCCGCACGAATCCTCTTTCATTCATCCGGTGTTATCCGTTTGTTGATGCCGTCTGCCAGTCCAGCACGGGATGCTTGTACTTTCTGCTGCCACCACTCGCTATGGGACGGTTCATTCAAGTTCGAAAATCCCTGGTAAATCACGAGCACCGTAAACAATACGTTCAATCCGGATGGCCTCCCCCATGAGACGGAAAAGAATTGCATAGTTACCGATGGTTGCCATGCGTGCTTCCTCACCAATATCGGGACGAAGTTGACAGATCAGTGGATTACGCTGGATGTCGAAAAACTTCGCGCGTATGTCCTGGATAAATGTAACGGCACGATGCGGGTTATCTTGTGCGATATAGTTTGCAATATCATCCAGGTCGCTTTCAATATAGCGTGAAAGTTCCAGTTGCATCATTTCGCTATATTCGCACCATCGGCGATAGCTTGATATTTTCGCTCCAGTCGATCAAGCACGTCGTTTGGCGAAATGCCGGGAGTCTTGTCGATAAGGGCTTCCTGCCAGACTCGGCGCAATTCGGTAACGCCTTGCTGGCGCAAGTTGCGCTTGTATGTCCAGTCGCGTAACGCATCACGAATGACTTCGCTGCTTGATGCATATTCGCCGGTAGCAACCGCGCCACGGACGATATGAACCATTTCTGGCGGTAAGGCAATGCTGATTTTTTCGGCGGTGGCCATTGGGGTTCCTTTGAGCTGGTGGTAGGAATAATTCGCACCATAATAGCAAATATGAAAGAAGTGGCAATAGAAAATGACACAATTTGATTGGTTAAATTAACCAGCGGGATTTTGTGAAGCACGAAAAATCAATCCAAAATTAGAGCCTGGGCATGGCCTGTTTTTTCCTGTGATCCCGGGTACTCGGTGCAGGCGGGATTATCTTGATGATGTCGAACTTCAGGGCGCAGTTTTTTTGGCTCGATCCAGAATGATTTCGACCTGATTCATAAGCTCGGAGACCGACACACCCAGAGCGGGTGACAGCTTGAAGATCGTTCTGACGCTTGCGCTGTTGCGGCCAAGCTTAATTACTATTTTTAGCTATTTAGTTCGTGCCAACCCTTTCTGGTTCGTTGTCAACGAATCGAATTGGCAGTACGTTGTATGCCCCGCATGGAAGTGATGTTAAGTTGGCATAACTGAATTGAAATTACCTGTTTTTTATGTGGTGATTTTCCGTTTGAAGGTATGATGCGTATAGGTTTGCTATCAAATATAGATCATAATTTTCGCTCGTCAGGCAGTTGGATGTCGTGCCATTCGGCGAGTTTCTCGTTTGCAGGCGTTAGCACAGAATGTAGAGCCAGGAACCAATTGCAACCGTTACTGTTTTGTAACGGGTTTTAGCGATCTCGAAATTGAGCAACAATAATTTGTTTAAAAAACATGGGGGGGTTATGCAAAAGTTTTGGTTAGCGGTTTATTTTTCACTCTTTTCAATATCAGCATCCGCAGTTGTTGGAGACGCCAGTAAAAATGCGGCGCATTCGCATAAACCAGTAGTAGCTCAGCAACCCACTTTTCAGCCTCCAAGTAGGGCTACGCAGGGGCTTTATCAGGCAACCGCTGCTGATAACTACGACATAATGGATCTGTATCTTCAGCAAGGTGCGGACATTAATTGCCAGAATTGTGAACGAGAAGGAAACACACCAATAAATAAAGTGCTGTCCAGATTATGGGATTCAAATGCAATGAATAACACCGCTATTTGGTTGATTGATCATGGTGCAGATGTAAATTTTGGGAATGCGAATGGAGAAACTCCTTTGATGCGCTCAATACCCCTTTCAATTGATGGTATCGTCAAAAACCAATGGATCGGAGCGAAGTTGGGGATCAGCCAGCTAACGAAGTTATTGCTAGATAAAGGTGCAAAAACATCAGCAAAGGACATTCAGGGCGACACCCCATTGGCTTACCTGACTATGATTGGCAGTAGAAATGATCCAGCTCGAAGTCAAGCTGAGCGTTCCGGTTTTACATCAGTTTTAGTCGCACTGCTTGAACACGGTGCAAACATTAACGCAGCAAACAACCGGGGCTACACCGCTTTGATGGGGGCCGCATTTAAATGTGCCGATTTATCGGTTGAAACTTTGCTTGCTTATAAAGCAGATCCAACTATCAAAAACAAGCTTGGGGAGACGGCGCTAGACATCGCGATTGCAAAAGCAACTTTGTCTGGACAAGACTCTAATTGCAACAACACCGTTAAGATTTTGCATAATCCTCAACAAGTGCGGCAAATCTCTTTTGCACGCTCTATCCAGCAGGGAATCAACGGCAGCACCGCGCATAGTAATTCTGCTCAGCAAGGAGTAGCAATCTATGTCGGCACGTATGCTGGTACTTTCAATGGCTCTGATACAGGCACCTTTCAAGTCACTATTCTCCCGAGCGGCGCGATGGCGCTCGATGGATATTCAAGTAGGGGAGATGTGTTTACTGGGGAAGGTAAAGTAAATAGTGATGGATCTGTCGCCATCGGCAGCGCAGGTAGCGGATCTACATTTATTGGCTCTGTCAGCCAAGATGGGGTTTCGGGAACTTGGAAAAATGTTACTTATAACCAAGCTGGAAGTTTCCAAGGCAAGAAAGGTGCGGAGTTTGTGAAAATTCAGCCGCAAGCCCCCAACCCTATAGGCGGACTCCTTAGTGTGCTTAACAAGATATTAGCGCCGCAATAAACTAAACTCAGTAGGTTCTCGAACAAGAAGCAAAGCGTGATTGGCATATCTCAGTGAGTGAATGGATATTGCGGTCTTTAGGGGTGGTGTGCCAGGGGGTAAGTAAATGGTGGAAAAGGATGCGCTGTTGTCGCAATACTCTGAAGCATGTCATTCAGTTGCTGATAAATATATCGAACGTTCTACTCGCTTTGGCGCGGCAGACCTTGCTGTACTGAAAGCTTCGCCGCATAACCACTGCTTCGACATTAAAATTCAACATTCGTTGGAAGTCATTTCGGATGTGAAGAATTACCAAGGAATTGTCAAGCATGGAGAAAGTGACTTTTCAACTGCTGATTGGGCCTTGTATCAAGATCAAGTCGAGAAACAAGCTCAGTCCGAACTTGGCAGGAAAGAAACACTGGCGGATCTGGTTGCCAAGGTAAAGTCTCAATCATATGCTGCAATTTCTGGCAGAACGCACATTCGGACGCACCCTCGCCGCTTGTTTCATGTCTATACTTGTGGTGGCTGCCACGGTTCTGGGAAAATAACTTGTCACAACTGTGGAGGCTCAGGCGCTGTCAATTGCAGCGGCTGTGGTGGGGGCGGCAGGGTCAATTGTTCGTGCTGCCATGGAAGTGGACGTGTGTCAGAACAGCACCAAGTCCGAGACTACACTGGGCACTATAGGTCGGAAACGCGATACCGTAGCTGTCATCACTGCTCGGGAGGGCGAGTAACCTGTTCCGGTTGCGGCGGGACAGGTCGAAATACTTGTAGGACGTGCGGCGGGTCTGGGCTCGTCACATGCGGAACCTGCGCCGGACATGGGTACCTGACACGCGTCACTTCAACAGACACATATACCGTACCGAAGTTCAGTGGTCACTACCCTAGTGGCACGCCTGACTATGTTCATGCAGCCCTTTGCAAAGCGGGATTTTCTAAGCTTGGGCAATATGGCGTCATTGAATTAGATAACGTCAATATGCTCCATGAGCAAGCAAGAACGGATTTTAAATATCGCTCGACCATGCTTTTCTGCGAACTATCCCTGGAAATCGGTGGGCATCAGTCATCATGGGTTATGTATGGTAGCCCACCGCAGATTTATGATGCAGGGGGGATTCTTGAAGCGTTACTAAAGGACGATTTTACACGTCTGGAGATGCTCGGGGCGGGTTGGTCACACATGAGTCCTTGGTTTCATCGTCTGGCTCATAGGGTTATAACGCCTTTCATGGCATCGGAGGTTCATCAAGAAATTGTGAATGCGGATTACCAAGGTTTTGGTGCAGGCGAGATAATGGACAAGGTAAATCGCTCATTGTCGGAGGTATATATTGAGCGTTCTTTATCACAGTTACGTCAATCTATTCAAATAGCCGCAAGATGGTCGAGCCTTAAATGGATTCTTGGTATCGCCATTTTCTCTGTTCCTCTCATTCTAGCTTCGATCATTTTCTTGCAGCGTTCTGAAACGCACACCCTGTTGGTGACACAAGAGCATCTACCTCTATTCCCTTGGATGTCAGGCTCTGAATTCCCGTGGCTCATTGCTATCATATCAATCCCGATATCTTTCACGGGGTGGTTCTTGGCAAAATGGACCAGCAAAAGATGGATACGGCGTGCAGGAGGAAAACAGTTGGTAGATTGGGCGAGCCGCAAGGGATTGCTAATGGGAAAATGGACAGCTGTTGCCGCCATAGTTTTGACTGCAACAGTCTCTTCAACTTTCTTTGACAAATGGCCTTTGTGGAGTATCCGTCCTACCATCCCATCTGTTCAGGTGAACCAGTTTATGCAGCAGGTTTGATCGGCAGGAGTTCGTCGATGCGCCGCATGGTCCAGACGGGCAGTTTTTCCAGCGTGTCTTTGAGCCAGGCG
>JBAZAY010000005.1:0-85026 GCA_041671725.1 Gallionella sp.
TGCCGGATCGAAGAACACTCTCGGGATCTCCATGCGCAGTCCTACGGTAAAATCCGATTGAATAGCTGACCTCGCCTCGGAGAAGCTGCGGAAATCCGAAAAATGCCCGAAGGGGTGGATTTCAAAACACTGCTGGACGGGAGGCATTTCCTCTTGTTCCAACGCAGCTTCGAATGCGGCATCCACTTCCGCCCGGTCGCCCTCTCTCAGACGTATCCGAATAATGAGAGCTTCCGATATGCCGGTAAACCCGTTTGCCTGGAAATGTCGCACGATACGTTCGGCGGCTCCGTCTGCCAGAAGAGTGGAAGTATTTTTCATTGAAACTTGCTTTCTAAAAAGTATGCTGTTTACGTAAGCCGGTTAAGGAATGCATCAGGTCAACAGGCACTACAATTTGGACAGTTCTGTTAAGTGTTAATCGTTCCTGCCAGCACCGTATAGTATTCTACGTCATTCATCGCTTGACGATTAAACGTCAGATGAGTTCTACTTGGACAACCAGCAACAAGCAGCACAGAAATTAAACCTAGAATAAGCTGTTGTCCGCATAAGTAGTGGCTTAGATGCAGTTTTGTTGCGTCTTATTAGCAGTGGCTTAGGTGCGGCCTTATACACCTTAGTCCACTGTTTAGTTGCTCCATCAGTCCAATACTTAGTAGTTTCATTAGATTAAATGGATTAATGCTGATTAAACAAATGCTTATACGCACACTTGGTTCATCATTTGGGTGACGAGTAGTTATTTCGTAACTTGTTGTTAATCTGTGTGAATCTGCGTAATCTGATGAAACGACTAGCCATTCCACTAAGCAACCAAAGAACGGTTGCCAAGTGGCTGGTTATGCGGATAGAACTGCGGTTTTCAGGATTAACAGTAAGATTTTCTCTTAAGCAACGCAAAATCAAGCAGAGCCACACCTTTTGTCCTCCTGTGAAAAGCATAATCGATAATATTCAAGCCTATCTTGGCCATCCCTTAATGCTGCTTGCTCTATTCGTGGCAGCCAGTTTTACAATGATCTGGCGTCTGCACGCAATGGAGAGCAAGGGCTTTGAAGGGACCGTTCTGGGTACGCTGATCATGCCTTACTGCTCGGGATTCGCCAATCTTGTTTTCGCCTATGTCATGAGCAACTCTGCCAGCAATGGCGGTTTGGTGATCGAGAACTGTCTCGTCAACAATGCCACCAACCTGACGTTGATTCTTGGGCTTGCTGCTGTTTTTGGCTCAGCAGCGATCGTTCAAAATGGTAAGGCCAGGCAAAAAAAACACGCGGAATTTCACCGTATTAACCGGCTCAATTTGCTGTTTACCTTGATCGCGTTATTCTTGTTTACCGGTACGCTCTGGGCTTTGGCAAAGGACGGGAAACTCGATTTTTATGATGGTCTGGTTTTAGTCGCTTTGTTCCTGTTTTGGCAGATCCTGCACGTATTTGAAGTGTTAAAAGACAAGATCAGAAAAAACAAGGCGTTTCACTGGACTATCGTGATCGACGTAGTGATACTCGCTGCCAGCGCCTATTGTATTTATTTTGCGGTTGATCATCTCGTGGAATGGGTTTCTAAAACAGAAAACCAGTTTTTCAGTTTTGCAAAATTAGGTTGGTTCAGCGGCTTGCTGATGGTTTTGCCTAATGCATTCATCGCCATGTATTACGCTTATATTGGCCGTCAGGATATTGTCCTGAGTTCGCAAATCGGCGATGGTCACATTTGTATTCCAATGTGTATCGGTCTGTTTTCGCTATTTAATCCGATCCAGGTTCCCGACTTTTTTCAGACTGGTACGTACATCATTCTGGGCGCCGGGGCTGTTCTTTTCCTGTCTGTTGCCGTCCTTGGCCGAGTCCCCCGTTTTATGGGCGCGGGCCTTATCGGCGCATATGCCTTGTTCCTGTACCAAGGACTCATTCAGTAGGGGCGGTTTGCTCAGCGCTCGCCTAGCGTCACCTTATTGCGACCATCGGCCTTTGATCGATATAACGCGGCATCGGCCATAGCCAGGATTTCTTTACTATGTTCTACGGGCTGATCGTTAAGCAGCGCAATGCCGAACGACATGGTCACATGCAAACATTCGCCCGTCAGAGGAATGCCGGCAGGCCCGATCTTTATAAATTCATGATCTTCAATGGTCTGACGCAGACGTTCTACGATATTTAGGACCTGAGCTGCGGTAGTGTCTTCATAAATCAGCAAAAATTCTTCACCGCCATATCGACCGGCAACATCCAGGTGTTTTCGAATCACCGTCTCAAAGATGCGTCCGACTTCCTGCAGCACCGAATCGCCTTGAATATGGCCATACTGGTCGTTGATTTTTTTGAAAAAATCGATATCGGCCAGGATAACCGCCCCTGAAGTGTTTATTTTCCGTTTTTGACGCTGGAATGTTTTTTCCAGTTCTTCCCGAATTGCCCGGCTATTCAGCAGCCCGGTCAGTCCATCATAACTCGCCAGTTTTTCAAATTCCGTTTTCATTAAAATGGAACTGAGCATATTGCACATGATTTCGCAGACCCGTACCTCATGCTCCTGGATATCTGATTCATCTCCGAAAAAATCACCTGCCAACAAATAACCGTGACCTAAATTTTCAGGCAGATAGATCGAACCAACTATATCGCAGCCCCAGCCGGGGATATTAATGGCCGAGACATTGCGATTCTTGAATGCCATGACTTCGTTGGTAAATTCCAGTGGCGGGTTGTCGATATCAAGACATATTTTAGTTCCCTCGAGCAAATCCGGTCTGATGTGATCAGGATTACAAACCGTCATGACTTCCAAAATCAGATCATTTTCAATCACGTTGGTAATCTTATATAAAACGCCTATGTGAAAGCCCAAAGCCTTGTTGATTATCTGCAGCGGTTTTTCAAAATAGCTTTGATCCTGATGGGGGACGTTGGTTAAGTGATAACTCAATTCACCCAGTTGATCTAAAAGGTATTCTGCTGAATTTATAACTTTTCCCATCAAAAATATTCCTTAAAAATAGCTTTTATTCCAGACAGTCGGCCGATTTAAACAGATGTCGCGATTGCCGCAATGGCACGATGGTCGATTGGCTGGGTTTATATAACTTATTGATATAATTGTATATTTGTTGTTGTGCGGGTTGTTGCTCAAGGGCAGTATCCACGCGTGAGTCGTTTCGTGGACAGTTGCTTTTTCCGGGGTCAGCGGTTCGCCACATCCTCGATGACTTTGAGGAAATCATCGCCGTAGCGTGCAAGTTTGCCTTGCCCGACGCCGCTGATGCGGCCCATTTCGGTAAGGCTGCCGGGGCGTTGATCGAACATTTCCAGGAGGGTGCTGTCGTGAAATATCACGTAGGGCGGTACGCCCTGTTCGCGGGCCAGTTCCATCCGCTTAGCCTTGAGGGCCAGCCATAAGCGGTTCTCGTTGGCGCCGGCAAACGGTTCTCGTGACTTGCCATCACCACCGCTTCGTACAGATTTTCGCTTGACGGGTTCCGCGTCGCGGCGCAGTGAAACGCTCTGTTCGCCCCTGAGCAGCGGGCGGGCGGCGGCTGTAAGACACAAACCTCCATAGGCTTCGATGTCCGACTCAAGATACCCACCTGCGATCAGTTGGCGATACACGCTGCTCCATTGTGATGCCGTGTGGTCAGTTCCGATGCCAAAGGTGGATAGCTGCTGGTGGCCGAATTTTAGGACGCGCTCGGTTTCTTTACCCAGCAGCACATCAACCAGATGGCCGACACCGAAGCGTTGTCCGGTGCGATACACGCAGGACAAGGCCATTTGCGCCTCTCTTGTGGCCTCCCAGGTTTGTACCGGTGTCAGGCAATTGTCGCACTCGCCGCAATTGCCCGGATGTTCTTCGCCGAAATAACGCAGGATGGTCTGATGGCGGCAGGCGGTGGATTCGCAAAAACCCAGCAGCGCATCGAGTTTGTGCAACTCCACCCGCTTACGCTCTTCGGGTGCTTCGCCCTGACTTAACATTTGCCGCATGGAAACTACATCGCCCAGACCATAAGCCATCCATGCATCGGCAGGCAGACCGTCGCGCCCCGCCCGTCCGGTTTCCTGATAATAGCCTTCCATGCTCTTGGGCAGATCGATGTGGGCGACAAAGCGTACGTTAGGTTTGTCTATGCCCATGCCAAATGCCACCGTGGCGACCATGATCACACCTTCCTCGCGCAGGAAGCGGCTCTGATTGGCGGCACGCGTGGCGGCATCCAGGCCTGCATGATAGGGCAGGGCATCCCAGCCGAGATCTTTCAGTTTGGCCGCTGTTTCATCGACCCGCTTGCGCGACAGACAGTAGACGATGCCCGCCTCGTTTGCATGTTCCTTCTCGATAAAATCCTGCAACTGGTTGAGCGCCGAGACTTTATTGGTGACACGGTAACGTATGTTGGGGCGGTCGAAGCTGGATACAAACTGGTGTGCCTGTTCAAGCGAGAGCCGCTCGACGATCTCGCGCCGGGTCGGGGCATCGGCCGTCGCGGTCAGCGCGATGCGCGGTACCGTGGGGAAACGCTCGTGCAATATGGTCAGTTCGCGGTATTCCGGGCGGAAGTCATGCCCCCACTCGGATACGCAGTGCGCCTCGTCGATGGCGAACAGTGCCAGACCATTTGCCGACTGCATCCGTTCCAGCAGACCCAAAAAATTGGCATTCATCAGGCGCTCGGGTGCCATATACAGCATATCGAGCTCTCCGCGCAGCAACTGGCCCTGCACTTCGCGCGCTGTCTCGGCAGCGAGGCTGGAATTCAGATAGGCCGCTTTTACACCGAGTTGTCGCAGGGCATCTACCTGATCCTGCATCAGTGCGATCAGCGGCGAGATCACAATGCCTGTGCCTGCCCGCAGTAACGCAGGTATCTGATAACACAATGATTTTCCGCCGCCGGTGGGCATCAGTACCAGTGCATCGCCGCCTTCGGCTACTTGTTCGACGATGGCCTGCTGCTCACCGCGAAAGGTGGCGTAGCCGAAAACGTCGTGGAGGATTTTTGCGGCGTTTGAAATTTCTGGGGGTGAGCTCATGGAGGTATTCAGATGGCAGCCGGCGATGAGGCCGCGCTATGCTGCCAATGATAGCATACCAGCCTGACGTGGTACGGGCCTGACCTGTTCAGACCGGCATCACCGGGATGCGCTGGCGGCCAAAAGCCTTGGTAAATTTTTCAAAATGCCCGGCAATGGCGGTGTTGCAGTCAGGGCAATGACCCTCTTCCGTCAGGCGATATTGTTCGATCTCATACCAGTCGCGCACAATCAGCGCGCTGCCGCAGGATGGACAGAAAGTGGTATCTCCTTCTATGTTATGCACATTGCCGGTATAGACATAGCGCAGTCCCGCTGCCAGTGCGATCTGTCTTGCCCGCACCAGCGTTGCGGGCGGGGTAGATGGCTTGTCGGTCATCTTGTAGTCAGGATGGAAGGCGGAAAAGTGCAGCGGCACGTCTCTGCCCAGTTCCTTCACGATCCAGTCACACATCAAAGCTAATTCATCCTCGCTGTCGTTGAGGCCGGGGATCAGCAAGGTTGTCAGTTCGACCCATACTTTCGTTTCATTGCACAGGTATTTCAGCGTATCAAGCACCGGTTGCAGATGTGCGCCGCATTGCTTGACGTAGAACTCATCGGTGAAGCCCTTCAAATCCACATTTGCGGTATCCATCTTGGCAAAGAAATCGCGGCGCGCTTCCTCACGTATATATCCCGCCGTGACGGCCACGGTCTTGATGCCGCGTGCGTGGCAGGCGTCGGCCACATCCATAGCATATTCGGCGAAGATCACCGGATCGTTGTAGGTGAAGGCGACACTCTTGCAGCCCAGTTGTTCGGCGCTGTGTGCGATGGCTTCTGGTGTGGCCTGGTCGGCTAACTTGTCGAAGCTGCGCGATTTGGAAATATCCCAGTTCTGGCAAAACTTGCAGGCCAGGTTGCAGCCCGCCGTGCCGAACGACAGGACGCTGCTGCCCGGATAAAAGTGGTTGAGCGGCTTCTTCTCGATCGGATCGACGCAGAAACCCGAAGATCTGCCGTAGGTGGTGAGCACCATGGTATCGCCAACGCGACCGCGCACGAAACATGCGCCGCGTTGCCCGTCGTGGAGCTTGCAGTCGCGCGGACAGACCTCGCACTGGATGCGCCCGTCGTCGAGAAGGTGCCAATATTTGACCGGATAGCGTTCGGCAAGACTGATGGGTTCGTCCATTTCATTTCTCCTTCTGGTGCCAGTCCATATGTTGTTCGGACGGGTGCCCGGCTATAACCAGCCACTTGGCAACCGTTTTGTGGTTGCTTAGTGAATGGCTAGTGGTTTCATCAAAAATTTTTCGGATTCGATAAATTTGGTAACGGAATAACGCGACAGTTTGATGCCTTCATCCCAGAAAGTATCCGGCAGCCCCGCCTTGCGCTTGAGCTGCGCCATGAATTGATGCGGCTGGGGCAACTGTTCCCATACCTGTGGCAAAAACGTGCTGCGATAACGGCCAAATTCGAACACCACCCCGTCTATACCCGGGCGCAACTGGGATAATGCATCGGTTTCATCGCGAAATTCCATAGGCTGAGTCGGGGTGAGCAGCGATACTTCGATGTCGGTGATGTCGAGCTCATCCGCTGTCAGTGGCATGAAACGCGGGTCGCACAAGGCGGCAGAAACGGCATTGCTTTTGATGTCAGCGAGCAGTGGGCGGTGCGCTTGCAGTGAACCGATACAACCGCGCAGTTCGCCGTTTTGGGTGAGCGTGACAAAACAGGCGCCAGGCTCAGTGAGCCACGGTGCGCTTTCATCTGCCATCTGCAGGACGCCCAGCGCGCTTGAGATTGCGGCGCGGGCGACGGCCAGCAATACTTTGCCTTTTTGTTCGGTTGACATGTTCATTTTTCCCTAAAAATCTGCGTCCCCGGTAAAGGCCAGCGCGGCGTAACCTACCACCTGATCGCGCGAGCCTGCGGTGTCGCCCGAGTTGCGCAGATCGAGCAAATGCGGCGTCAGGTGGTGCTGGCGCGCCGCAAGAATCAGGCCGCTGATGGGTGTGCCGCCGCAGGCCCGTTCGTGCGTAATCGGTTGCTGCAGGTTCAGGATGGCTTCCACAGTTTCACGATCTACACGCTGTGAAGTGGCGTAAGGCAGATAGTGCGAGAGATCGGAGCTGATGACAATCAGTGTTTCCTCACCTCCCCATAAGGATTCCAGCACCTCGGCAACTTCTTTGGCGCTTGCCATGCCTACCGCTAAAGGCAGCAGGGTAAAATCGTGCAGCATGCTTTGCAGGAACGGCAGTTGCACTTCCAGTGAGTGTTCTTGTGAGTGAACCCGAGCGGTGACGCACACCTGCGGCAGGTGGGCGATGGATAGTGCGGCTTCGCTGTCGAGCATCACCCGTCCCAGTGGCGTGTCGAAGGCATCCACACCCGGCAGGGCCAGGCCGCGCACAGCGACTTGATGGGTGGGCCCCAATAGCACCACGCGTCTGATGCGTGCGGCGACGGAGCGTAGCGTGGCATAGGCGGTCGCCGCAATGGCACCCGAGTAGACGTACCCTGCATGCGGCACGATCAGTGCTTTGGGAATAAGATGATACGGACGAGCCTCAGCCAGAAACGTCTGCACCGCATGTGTGAGTTCGTCGGCATCGGCGGGGTAGAAAAGTCCTGCGACAGCAGGCGGACGGATGGCAGGCATGGCAATCTCCTTTCAAACGATGCCAGCTACATGGGGGAGGCTACAGTCAGAATCAATAGCGCCTGAAAATTAATTTGTGCGAATATTAAATGCCAGTTCAGTCGTAGTCGACTTCCTGTTCCGTACCTGCATAACAATTTTGTATTTCGGTGACGACGGTTTTAACTTTGATTTTCGACAGGATTTTCTTGATGATGGTGTTTCTGTACTCATCCATGTGTGAACCCAAGACGGCCTGATACTCGGCCGGAACTTTTCTGAGCAATTCGCGCCAGCCAGCCTCTATATCAGGTGGTGTTTCGCGGGCGTTGCGGATCAGGTTCTCGATTTCTTGTTGTCCGGTTCGAGCGACGATACGTCCGTCATTCAGAATCGCGAAAATAAGCGCGATCGCGATCACGGCATTGGCATCGAGGTCTGTATCCTTGATAGCGCCTGCATAGTGTTTTTTGCGCAACCATTTTGCGCACTCAACGATGTTCTGGTTTTTGCGCCGATTCAGCAGTTCATTTCTGTATTGATCATCGCCTGTCCATGACGAGTTTGGTTCGGCACGGCATAGTTCAGAGAACAGTGCCTTGATATTGCGCTGTTGAATATAGGGGTCATTATCGAAATCTGCAACCAGGGTATAGCAGGGCAGGGAGGCTAATTCCTTGATATGCCGGAATCCCATCTGGAATACCTGTTCGGCTCCGTGATGCAGCAGGAAAGATAATCTGGATTCATCGCTGTCGGGAATATTGGCCAGGCTGATGCCCAGTGAGACGCAACCTGTTGTCAGGTAAAAAGCTTCAAGCAGGCCGTCGGCCGTTCTGTCGTTGGTAAATTTCCGGGCGACCAGTACGGTGATGCCGGCGAGTTCATGGAGCAGCGTGTCTGCTGCCTGCACGTGATCCACGCGTAGCGCCAGCGTCTGTAGTGCTTGTATTAAATGAGGTTGGCGCGCTGTAACGCTGGTAAGTGTCATGTTTTTTAGATAATCGCAGTTGTCCGCATTAGGCGTGGTCTGGATGCGGTTTTTTGCATCCAGCTTCAATACTTGCTTGTTTTATAAGATAAAATCGACTGATACAGATTAAACAACAAGCCGTCAGGCATGTCGCAAAATCTGCATAAATCTGTGCCATCTGCGGATTGAACTGAGATTTTATGGTTGATGAATTGATCTGAAGATGATCATGCAAAAATATCCTCACCCAGACTCGGGCGGGCACCCGGTTTGGGCGTGCTGATCGCTTTGCTCGGCACTTGTTTGCGCAGGCGCATCAATAGTTCCTGAGTGGTGCGAGGGGTCGCATATTCATAGCCGTATTCCTCTTCCTCATCTTCGTCAGGCCGTGCATGCAATTCATTTTCGCCTGGTTGCCAGTCGGGGAACAGTTCAAACAGCACCCGGTCCCAGGCATCTGCATCGGTGCGTGCAATGGCAAGCGCAAGCGGGATGATGTCATGGTCGGAAGTCGTCTGACCGCCGATGTATGCCCCTCGCGCGTGGATATCATTGGCCAGCTCTATAATCTCGCTGATGGCGGTCGAGAACAGCGCGGCAAAAGCGGTCGTCCCCCAGTCGGTAGACAGCGCTTCATGGATGAGTGCTGCGCGCCGGTCCAGGTCGTCGCTGGCGAATAACACGCCGTGAATATGCGCGAACAGCGATTCGGCCAGAAATTCAGGCTCATCTTCAATCTTGTCTTCGGGCCAGGTGGCGGCGAAAAATGCCAGGCTTTGAGCCCAGGCTTTGGGCGAAATCAGCAGCGTTGCCAACGAGAGTTTGCCGCCATCGAAGGCGGACAGATGCATGGACGCGACTTGCGGCGCCAGGGATTCCAGCACTTCAACAACCGCCAAATCGCCGAATTGCTCCACCGTCTCGCTAAAGGCTTCTTCGGCATGGTCGGTTGAACCGGCTAATACCAGTTCTGTGACCTGACGACTGATAGCGGGCAGGTTGGTTTTATCTGTCATTCTTGTCTCCGTTTGCGTCGAATAAATGCTCAATATCGTGCCCTGAGCTGAGTTGATCTTCTTCATCCACATCATCGCCGCCCTCACTCTTCTGCAGTGTCTCCAGCGAGTGGTCTTCCTCGGTCCAGCGTTTCGGGTGCTTGTATAAAAATGCGGTGAGGATTGCACGGCGCGCCAATTCCGGATTGGACCCGGTAACGGATACGATTGCACGGCAGGCACTTTCATCATCACATGACACCATGCTCAGCACTTTTGCGGTATCGCCCCTGTCGTATTGCTCGCATTGGGCCAGCAGTCCGGCAGGATCGTTGAAACGCAGGTAATCGGCCAGCGCGAAACTCAACAGATTCACATCGTCGATCTCCGAGTTCTGAGCGAATTCGTCGATCAGCGATTTAACGACTTTTGCACAGGTTTTTCTGTCGGGTGGATCACCCAGCGTGTCTTCAATCTGGATGCCAAGCTCGCGGGACTGGTAAGCGAATTCAGGATGTATCTTTTTCATATTGTTTTCTCCTAACGTGATGAGTCGGTGGTCACACCGCAGCGATCGAACAGTGAGTTCCACAGTGACAGCGCTTCACTCGAAGGATCAAGGATGATACGGTTGTTGAGCGTCTGATTGTATTCGGCTCTTTTTTTAGGATCGGAAAGCAACTCGTACGCCGTTTTGATGGCATTGAACCTGACTGCCGCGCCCGGATGCGTGTTTCTGTCCGGGTGATGGCGCATGGCAAGAGAACGATAGGCTTTCTTGATCTCATCGAGCGTTGCGTTCGGAGATACGCCAAGGATGTTGTATAGATTTTCCAAAGTATGTCTCCTGTAAGATGGTCATTTTACACTACAGGCACGTGAGCAGAGGACTCTGATAGTGAGTTCGGCGAAAATTCAATCGGCAGCGTGCCCGGTCAACGTCAGGTTGTGCCCTTCTTTTGGAAGTAATGGCAGGGCTGGCCGGATGCCTCTATGACATCAAGTATCGGCTGTCGCTGACTTTTGAAATCAAGCGCGCGGCAGCCATATCTGAAATTGGCATCGTGGGTAATGTAATAGTGGATGCAGTCATTACAACGTTGTCCGGTATCTATCGGCCCGTCAGGGATGAGTGTTTTTTGTAACATATTGATTTATAGTAAATTTTTATAGCATCAAATAAATCAATGGTCTGGCAATCAGGCGGGCTGCCGGCGGCTTAGCCCAGCAAGTGCTTCACAAGTTCGCGCTCATCGAGCAACTCCTGGTAACTGTCTTTCATGTGTTTCCATCCCAGTTCGCTGATCGGCAAATCCTGTACGATGCTGAAATGACCGTGTTTGCAGGTCACCGGGAAGCCGTAGATCACCCCTTCAGCGATGCCATAGCTGCCATCGGACGGCACACTCATGGTCACCCAGTCATTGTGATGGGAACTCAACATCCAGTCGTGGACGTGCGAGACGGCGGCATTTGCCGCACTCGCAGCACTCGACAGGCCGCGCGCTTCGATAACGGAGGCGCCGCGCTTTTGTACGGTGGGGATGAAGTCATTTTCCACCCAGTCCTGATCCGGCAGAATATCCCTGACCAGACGGCCGCGAATCTCGGCGTGGTCAAGGTCAGGATATTGCGTGCCGGAGTGGTTGCCCCAGATGATCATTTTTTTGATGTCGCGGATCGGCTGGAACAACTTTTGTGCGACCTGAGCGATGGCGCGGTTGTGATCCAGACGCATCATCGCGCTGAAGTTGCGCGGATCGAGATCGGGCGCGTTCTTCATCGCAATCAATGCATTAGTGTTGGCCGGATTGCCGACCACCAGTACCTTGACGTGACGCGCCGCATATTCGTTGAGCAAACGGCCTTGCGTGGTAAAAATTGCACCGTTGGTTTCGAGCAAGTCTTTACGCTCCATGCCCTTGCTGCGCGGACGCGCGCCGATCAGCAGCGCGATTTCGGTATCCCTGAAAGCGACCTTGGGGTCGTCGGTAATGATGACCTGTTGCAGCAGGGGAAACGCGCAATCTTCCAGCTCCATCATCACGCCGCGTAACGCGTCCTGTGCCTGAGTCAAGTCCAGCAATTGCAGGATGACCGGCTGTTCGCGTCCCAACATGTCACCGTTGGCAATGCGGAACAGGGTCGCGTAGCCGATTTGTCCTGCGGCGCCTGTGATGGTGATGCGTACGGGTGCTTTCATGAGTTGTGCCTTATAGGATGGGGTGTGATGCATCATAGAACTTTTGGAGGTGCTATGCAAAAGGTGTAACATGCAAAAAAGCACGGCAGGCTGCTAACAGTATTTTTCGTCATGGCAAAGGTTGGTAATGCTTAAAAAACGTCCGAAACACCTTGCGCTGCATCTGATCAAATTGCCTCTTCCCGGTTGGATTTCCATCCTTCATCGAGCAAGCGGTCTGGCACTATTTTTCGCAATCCCTGTGTTGTTGCTGATGTTGCAATACAGCCTGCGCTCCATCGTAACCTATGACCAGTTGATGGATGTGCTGGCACATCCGCTGGCCAAGCTGATGCTGCTGGCTTTGCTGTGGTCATTTCTGCATCACTTTTGTGCGGGCCTGCGCTATCTTGCCATCGATCTGCATTATGTAAGCAGCCTTAAGCAGGCGCGTGACAGCAGTAAAATCGTGCTGCTGGTGAGTCTGCTGTTAACGGTTTTAATCGGAGCCCAGCTATGGTAAATCGTATCGTGGTCGGTGCCCATTACGGTCTGCGCGACTGGTTGGTTCAGCGCGTCACGGCGGTGGTAATGGCGCTGGGCAGTCTGGTGTTGGGCGGATATCTGTTGTTGCATCCTCATTTGGGTTATGACGGCTGGACTGCCTTGTTTTCCAGTCAACCGGTTCGCGCGTTCGCCTTGTTGTTCCTGCTCAGCCTGTTTTATCACGCCTGGATAGGGGTGCGCGACATCGTGATGGATTACGTCAAGCCTGCCGGCGCGCGTCTGGTGATACATGTGCTGGTGATTCTGGCTTTAATTTTGTATGCGATCTGGTCGGTACAGATTTTTTGGGGAATGTAATGGCAGTTGCTAAACGAACGTTTGATGTAGTTGTCGTTGGCGCAGGCGGTTCAGGAATGCGTGCGGCGTTGCAACTGGCCGAAGCAGGACTGAAAGTGGCGGTGCTGTCTAAGGTGTTTCCGACCCGCTCGCACACGGTAGCCGCACAGGGCGGTATCGCGGCGAGTCTGGGCAATGTCAGTGAAGACAACTGGCACTGGCACATGTATGACACGGTAAAAGGTTCCGATTATCTGGGCGATCAGGATGCGATCGAATTTATGTGCCGCGCCGCACCCGAGGTGGTCTACGAGCTGGAACATTACGGCATGCCGTTCGATCGTCTGGACAGCGGCAAGATTTACCAGCGCCCCTTCGGCGGGCATATGCAGGATTACGGCAAGAATCCGGTGCAGCGTGCCTGTGCAGCGGCGGATCGTACCGGGCACGCCTTGCTGCACACCTTGTATCAGCAGAACGTCAAGGCCAATACCAATTTTTTCATCGAGTGGATGGCGCTGGACTTGATCCGTGATGAAGACGGCGATGTGCTGGGCGTGACCGCGATGGAGATCGAAACAGGCGAGGTGATGATGTTCCAGGCGCGTGCCACGCTGTTTGCCACCGGCGGCGCGGGACGCATCTTTCATTCGAGCACCAACGCTTTTATCAATACCGGTGACGGACTTGGCATGGCGGCGCGTGCCGGCATTCCTCTGGAAGACATGGAGTTCTTCCAGTTTCACCCGACCGGCGTGTATGGTGCGGGCGTGCTGATTACCGAAGGGGTGCGCGGCGAAGGCGGTTATCTGGTGAACAAGGATGGCGAACGTTTCATGCCAAAATATGCGCCTAATGCCAAGGATCTGGCCAGCCGCGACGTGGTGTCGCGTGCGATGACCATCGAAATCAACGAGGGGCGCGGTTGCGGGCCGCACGGCGATCATGTGATGTTGAAGCTCGATCATTTAGGGGACGATGTAATTAAACAACGCTTGCCCGGCATACGAGAAATTGCGCTGAAATTTGCCCATGTCGATCCTGCCAAGAATCCGATTCCGGTGGTGCCGACTGCGCATTACATGATGGGCGGCATCCCGACCAATTACCACGGTCAGGTTGTCGCTCCCTACAAGACGGGCCCTGACGAAGTGGTGCATGGCCTGTATGCGGTGGGCGAGTGCGCCTGCGTATCGGTGCATGGCGCCAATCGTCTGGGCTGCAATTCGCTGCTGGATTTGCTGGTGTTCGGGCGTGAAGCCGGACGGCAGATCATCGAGGATCTGAAAAGCAATCCGCATCCCAAGCCTTTGCCAAGCGACGCCGCCGAGCGTCCGCTGACGCGTCTGGCGCGTCTGGAATGCCAGCAGAACGGTGAGCGGGTTTCCGAGGTGGGCGATGCGATGCGCAGAACCATGCAGAAGCATTGCGGCGTATTCCGTTTTCCTGAATTGCTCGCGGCCGGGGTGGTCGGCATCAAGGAAATTGCCGAGCGTGTTAAACACACTGAAATCGGCGACAAGAGCCGCGTGTTCAATACCGCGCGCATCGAGGCGCTGGAGTTGGATAACCTGATCGAAGTCGCGCAAGCGACGATGATTGCTGCAGAAGCCCGCAAGGAGAGTCGCGGTGCGCATGCACGCGATGACTTTCAGGATCGCGACGATGTGAACTGGTTGAAACACAGCCTGTATTTCAGCGAGGGCAACCGGCTGGATTACAAGCCGGTGCGTTTAAAGCCGCTGACCGTGGATTCATTCCCGCTAAAAGCGCGGGTCTATTAATGTTTCGTCCGCATAACCAGCGACTTAGTTGGCGTTTTTTGGCAACCTAGTCGAATGGCTAGTTGTTTCATCAGATTACACAGATTCACACAGATTAAAACTCGAGATGGAACAGGACGAGCAGACATATTCGATTATTGGCGCGGCAATGGCAGTACATAGGGAGCTGGGAAAAGGCTTTCTGGAGGCCGTGTATCAGGAAGCGTTGGAATTAGAGTTCAGGCATGCTGGTATTCCGTTCCTGCGAGAAGTTGAATTACCGATTTACTATCGCGGTGAGTTGTTAGTTACCGGTTACCGGTTACCGGGCAGATTTCTTGTGTTATGAAACGATCATTGTTGAGTTGAAGGTGATTGAACGTTTGACTCCTCATGAAGAATCTCAACTGATCAATTATTTAAAAGCCAGCGGTAAAACAAAGGGATTGTTGTTGAATTTTGGGAACAGCAGCCTTGAGTACAAGCGAATGGTACTAACGACTAATCTGCGTGAATCTGCGTAATCTGCGGATTAAATGGTTTTTTAGATTTATCTGCGGATGAATAGGATGTTAGGGTACAAATTATGAAATTCAGAATCTATCGTTACAACCCTGAAACCGATGCGGCGCCGCGCATGCAGACTTATGAGCTTGCCATCGAGTCTGGCGGCAAAATGTTGCTCGATGCCTTGGTGTTATTGAAAGAGCAGGACGATAGTCTCAGCTTGCGCAAGTCCTGCCGCGAAGGTGTGTGCGGATCGGATGCGATGAATATCAATGGCCGCAATGGGCTGGCATGCATTACGCCGTTGTCATCGCTAAAGGAGCCGGTGGAATTGCGTCCGCTGCCCGGCTTGCCGGTAATTCGCGATCTGATCGTGGATATGACGCAGTTTTTCAAACAATACCATTCGATCAAGCCTTACCTGATCAACAACGATCCGCCGCCGGAAACCGAGCGCTTGCAGTCGCCCGCCCAGCGCGAGCATCTGAACGGTTTGTATGAATGCATCCTGTGCGGTTGCTGTACCACGGCTTGCCCGTCGTTCTGGTGGAATCCGGATAAATTTGTCGGTCCCGCAGGCTTGTTGCAGGCGTATCGTTTCATCGCCGACACCCGCGATCAGGCAACCTCCGAACGTCTGGATGATCTGGAAGATCCTTATCGGCTGTTCCGTTGCCACACCATTATGAACTGCGTGGACGTCTGCCCGAAAGAGCTGAATCCGACCGAGGCGATTGGTCATATCAAGGACTTGATGATCAAGCGCATGGTATGACAACTGAGGATTGTGGATTGAGGATTGTGGATTCAGGCGGGAAGCAGGAGCAGGTTTTGCATCCTGCATCCCGCATTCTGCATCCTGGTATGTTGCAGCGTGTGCGCTGGCGGTGCCGGCGCGGTTTGCTGGAACTGGATATTGTGTTGGGGCGCTTTGTTGAGGCACACTATGGCCAGTTAACTGAATCTGAGCGGCAAACATTTGAAGAGTTTCTGGATATGCCCGACAATCCGCTCTGGGATCTGGTGTCGGGCAGGCAGGGCGAGGTTTCAGGCGAACAGGCCGCGTTGCTGGAAAAGATTAAATCGGTATAAATAGTAGTTGAACTTCAGGATTGGAAATCGGATGGAAAAAAAACTTAGCCAGAATAAACGCTTTGCAACGCTGACTTTAGATGACGGTCGTCAGATTGAATTACCTATTATGTCCGGCACGCTGGGGCCAGATGTTATTGATATTCATGAGCTTAGCAAGCTGGGGGTATTTACTTATGATCCGGCGTTTTTCTCCACGGCGAGTTGCACCTCCGAGATCACTTTTATCGACGGCGATGCCGGTTTGCTCTACTACCGTGGCTACCCGATCGAGCAGTTAGCAGAGAAGTCCGATTTTCTTGAGGTCTGTTACCTGCTGCTGGAGGGGCAATTGCCGAATGCTGAGCAGAAGGCCGCGTTTGTTAAAAAAGTAACCTCGCACACCATCGTGCATGACCAGATCATGAAGTTTTTCAATGGTTTTCGCCGCGACGCGCATCCGATGGCGGTGATGGTCGGTGTGGTAGGTGCCTTGTCGGCGTTCTATCATGACTCGCTGGATATCAATAATCCGGAACACCGCGATCTGGCGGCGATGCGACTTCTTGGCAAGGTGCCGACCATCGCGGCGATGGCTTATAAATACCACAACGGCTATCCGTTCATGTATCCCAAGAACAAGTTCAGCTATGTGGAAAACTTCCTGTACATGATGTTCGCGACCCCGGCTGAAGACTATGTGCCCAATCCTGTGCTGGTAAAAGCGCTTGAGCGCATCTTCATTTTGCATGCCGACCATGAGCAGAACGCATCCACCTCGACCGTGCGACTGGCGGGCTCCAGTGGCGCGAACCCGTTCGCCTGTATGGCGTCAGGCATCGCAGCGTTGTGGGGGCCGGCACACGGCGGTGCCAACGAGGCCGCGCTGAACATGTTGGAGGAAATCGGCGATGTATCGCGCGTGGCGGAGTATGTGCAAGGCGTGAAGGACAAGAAATACCGTCTGATGGGTTTCGGTCATCGCGTGTACAAAAACATGGATCCGCGCGCTTCGGTGATGCGCGAGACATGCTATGAGGTTCTGAAAGAGCAGGGCCTGGAAAACGACAAGCTGTTTAAGCTGGCGATGGAGCTGGAGAAGATCGCCCTGAGCGATCCCTATTTTATCGAACGTAAACTCTATCCGAATGTGGATTTTTACTCAGGGATCGTGCTGCGTGCACTGGGTATTCCGACCAATATGTTCACCGTCATTTTTGCCGTGGGTCGCACCATAGGCTGGGTTTCGCAGTGGAACGAAATGATGGCGGCGAGTGACCGAAAAATCGGCAGGCCTCGTCAACTTTATATCGGCGCGACACGGCGCGATTACCTACCTATGGGCAAACGGTGAGCGCAAATTACAATAAAACGATGCAGGACAGTTCGGCGCTGTTCGCAGCGCCCTTCGTAGAAGAGCTGTATGAGCAGTATCTGCTTGATCCTGCCAGTGTAACGCCGGAGTGGCGCGGCTATTTCAATGCGCTGCCGGAATGGGGTTCGGCGGTGGCGGAACTGCCGCACAGCCCGGTACAGAGATCCTTTGAGGCGCTGCCCAAGGCGATGTCGGAATGCGAACCCGATGTGGATCATGAGCGCAAACAGGTCAAGGTCTTGCAACTCATCAATGCACATCGTTTTTTAGGTTTGCGTGTCGCCAATCTTGATCCGCTCAAACGTCACGCCAAGCCCACCGTTCCCGAGCTTGATCCGGCGTATTATGGCCTTTCAGACGCCGACATGGATACCACCTTTGAAACCGGTTCCCTGGTGGCGGCGGCGCGTCTGACTTTGCGCGAGATTTTGCAACTACTGCGCCAGACCTACTGCGGCAGCATCGGTGCAGAATACATGTATATCAGTGATGTGCCGCAAAAACGCTGGATACAGAACCGGCTGGAAGGGGTGCGCGGCGCACCGGGTTACGATGCGGCGCAGCGTCGCCGTATTTTGGGACGCCTCACCGCAGCGGAGACGCTGGAGCGTTATCTGCATACCAAATACGTCGGGCAAAAACGCTTCTCGCTGGAGGGGGGCGATACGCTGGTGCCTTTGCTCGATCATCTGCTGCAACGCTGCGGGGCGCAGGGTGTGCAAGAAGCCGTGATCGGCATGGCCCATCGCGGCCGCCTGAACGTACTGGTAAACATCCTCGGCAAACAGCCCGGCATGTTGTTCGCCGAGTTCGAAGGCATACACGCAGGACACCTGACGTCCGGCGATGTGAAGTATCACCAGGGTTTTTCAGCGGATATTGAAACGCCGGGTGGACACCTGCATGTGGCGCTGGCCTTCAATCCGTCGCATCTGGAGATCGTCAATCCGGTGGTGGAAGGTTCGGTGCGTGCACGTCAACATCGCCTCAAGGATCTGGAAGGCGATAAAGTCATACCGATTCTGCTGCATGGCGATGCGGCGTTCGCAGGACAAGGCGTGGTGATGGAAACGCTCTCCATGTCACAGACGCGCGGCTATCGCACCGGCGGCACGGTGCACATCATCATCAATAACCAGATTGGCTTTACCGCCTCGGACATGCGCGATACGCGCTCCAGCCAGTATTGCAGCGATGTGGCGAAGATGATCGATGCGCCGATCTTCCATGTGAATGGCGATGATCCGGATGCCGTGATGCTGATTACCGAAATCGCGCTGGATTACCGCATGCAGTTCCATCGCGATGTGGTGATTGATATGGTGTGCTTCCGCAAGCTGGGCCACAACGAACAGGATGAGCCGCTGGTCACGCAGCCATTCATGTATCGTTTTATCCGTCAGCATCCGGGCACGCGCGCCGTGTATGCGCAGCGTCTGCTTGATGAGGGTGTGATAAAGGCGGGGGATGCGGATGCGATGATCGCAGGCTATCGTCAGGCTATGGACGAGGGGCGCAACTCGATACAACCTACGCTTGAGAATCTCGATAAACCGGTCTCAGATTGGGCGCCGTACAAGCGCGGCATTCCGTGGACCGTTCCGGTGGATACCAGCGTAACGCTGGCGCAATTACAGCAACTTGCCATGCCGCTGACAACCGTGCCTGAGGGTTTTCTGCTCCAGTCGCGTGTACAGAAAATCGTCGATGACCGCATTGCGATGGCGCGCGGTGAATTGGCGCTGGATTGGGGGATGGCGGAAAACCTGGCCTATGCCAGTTTGCTCACCGAAGGTTATCCGGTCAGGCTCAGCGGTCAGGACTCGGGTCGAGGCACATTCTTTCACCGTCATGCCATCTGGCATGACCAGAATCGCGTGGTTTGGAACGAGGGCGCTTACACGCCGTTGCAACATCTGATGCCTCATCAGTCGGACTTCGTGGTGATTGATTCCTTGCTCTCCGAAGAGGCTGTGCTGGGCTTTGAATATGGTTATGCAACAGCCGAGCCGAATTCGCTGGTATTGTGGGAAGCGCAATTCGGCGATTTTGCCAATGGCGCTCAAGTGGTGATCGATCAGTTCATCGCATCAGGTGAGGCGAAATGGGGCAGGTTGTGTGGACTGGTGATGCTGCTGCCGCACGGCTACGAGGGGCAGGGCGCGGAGCACTCTTCGGGACGCATAGAACGTTATTTGCAGCTATGTGCCGATTACAACATTCAGGTCTGTATCCCTTCCACCCCGGCGCAAATGTTCCATCTGCTGCGCCGCCAGATGTTGCGTCCGACACGAAGGCCGCTGATCGTGTTTACCCCAAAGAGTCTGTTGCGCAGCAAGGACGCCGCGTCCCCGTTGAGCGATTTAACGCAAGGCGGATTTAGTGCAGTGATACCCGAAGTGGAAGCGCTGGATGCAACTCGCGTCCGTCGCATCATCGCGTGCAGCGGCAAAGTCTATTACGATCTGGTCAATGCGCGTCGTTCCAAGGGGATAGAGGATATGGCGATCATCCGTCTGGAGCAGCTTTATCCGTTCCCGCATGCGGATTTCGCAGCGCAGGTGGCAGCCTATCCGAATGCCACTGAAATTGTCTGGTGTCAGGAAGAACCCGGCAATCAGGGCGCATGGCACCGCATCCAGCATTATTTACTGCGCCATTTGCGTCGTGGCATGCGCCTCGATTATGCCTTGCGCCCGTCCTCTGCTGCACCTGCCGCCGGTTATCTGGCTGTGCATAACGAACAGCAGAAAGCGGTGATCGAAGCCGCTTTCCGTCCAGATCTTGATGTCAAGAATAATCCAGGAGCACATCACAATGAGCATCATTGAAGTCAAAGTACCGCAATTATCCGAATCCGTCTCCGAAGCGACCTTGCTGACCTGGTACAAGCAGGTCGGTGATTCAGTGGTTGAGGGGGAGAATCTGATCGACGTTGAAACCGACAAGGTGGTGATGGAGTTGCCCGCATCGAAGAGCGGTGTGCTGAGCAAAATCCTCAAGGGCGATGGCGAGAAGGTGGCGAGTTCCGAACTGATTGCGCTGATCGACACCGATGCCGTTGTGACAGCCGCTCCCGCATCCGTTGCAGAAGTGTCCCCGGTCGTTCCGCCTTCGGTGCGAAAACTGGCTCATGAGCTTGATATCGATGCGACGAGTTTGCAAGGCAGCGGACGAGCCGGGCGTGTCACTAAGGACGACGTACTGAACGCCATGGAACATGTGTCGGTCGTATCCGTAAGTGCAGCGCCGCAGGCGGTGCCTGCCATTGCCCCTGCCGGCAACCGCCCGGAGCAGCGCGTGCCGATGACGCGTATCCGTCAGCGCATCGCCGAACGCCTGCTGCAATCACAACAGAACGCAGCGATTCTGACCACGTTCAACGAAGTGAACATGCAGCCGGTGATCGACCTGCGCAACAAATACAAGGATTCCTTCGAGAAGAAACACGGCATCAAGCTCGGTTTTTCGTGCTTTTTCGTCAAGGCTGCGGTATATGCGCTGCAGAAGTTTCCCATCGTCAACGCTTCGGTAGACGACACAGACATTATCTATCACGGTTATTTCGATATCGGTGTGGCGATCGGCAGTGAGCGGGGTCTGGTCGTGCCTATCATCCGAGATGCCGATAAACTCTCCTTTGCCGACATCGAAAAACAGATTGCCGATTTCGGCGCACGGGCCAAGGTAGGCAAGTTGACAATGGAAGAGCTGAGCGGCGGCACCTTCTCGATTTCCAATGGCGGCGTATTCGGTTCGATGCTCTCCACGCCCATCATCAACCCGCCGCAAGCCGCCATTCTCGGCATTCATGCGACCAAAGACCGCGCTGTGGTGGAAAACGGTCAGATCGTGATCCGCCCGATCAATTATCTTGCCGTCTCCTACGATCATCGCATCATCGATGGTCGCGAAGCCGTGCAGTTCCTGGGCGCCATCAAGGAAGCGCTGGAGTTTCCAGGGCGCGTGCTGCTGGATCTGTAAATGAGCGCTTTTCGTGCCTACCGGATATTCGAGGAAAACGGATCGTCCGCCGGGCGCATCGTTAGTTCAGCTAATATCGTATTCTTCGGACGCCATATGCTGAAAGCCAGCTCTCTGGTGAAAGTGCAGTTACGTGGGATTATCTATGTAAAAGGTGTGAAATGAGAATTGAATCCATACGCCTGAAAAACTACAAGGCTTTCCGTGATGCGACCCTGAAAAATATTCCCCCATTTATGGTGGTGGTTGGGGCGAATGGTGCGGGAAAAACGACCTTGTTCGATGTGTTTGGATTTTTGCATGACTGCTTGAAAAGCAATGTGCGGCACGCACTGGACAGTAGAGGAAGATTCAAAGAGGTGCTTAGTCGTGAAAGTGATGGCGACAGCATCCTGATTGAGATTCAGTATCGGATGGAAATAGCCGGAGTTAGTCGATTGGTGACGTACTCGCTGGAAATTGCGGAAAAATCCGGCGTACCTTATGTGAAGCGCGAAATTCTCCGCTATAAGCGGGGTGCGAGCGGAAAGCCTTATCATTTTCTGGATTTTTCAAATGGCGAGGGATACGCGATCACCAACGAAGAAAACTTCAACAAGGAAGATGAGGAGCTGACACGGGAAAATCAAAAAGTTTCTTCAGATACCCTTGCTATCAAGGGCTTGGGGCAATTTGAACGTTTCAAGGCGGCTAATGCTTTCCGACAGCTGATTGAGTCTTGGCATGTGTCAGATTTTCATATCAGCGCAGCAAGAGGGCGCAAGGAAGCTTCAGGTGAAGCCGAGCACTTGTCAGAATCCGGCGATAACTTGCCTCTGGTGGCGCAACGTTTGTTCGAACAAAGCCCTGATACTTTTAGAAAAATTCTCGATACCATGGCGCGTCGGGTGCCAGGGGTAAGTGGCGTTGAACCGAAATTGCAGGACGATGGCTATTTGACATTGCGGTTTCAGGATGGATCGTTCAAAACCCCGTTCCTTGATCGTTATGTTTCAGACGGCACAATCAAGATGTTTGCTTACTTGGTGCTGTTGCATGACCCCAAGCCACACCCGTTATTGTGCGTGGAAGAACCGGAGAACCAGCTATACCCAAAGCTCATGCTGGAGTTGGCGGAAGAGTTTAGGCAATACGCCAACCGTGGCGGGCAGGTATTGGTTTCAACACATTCGCCAGATTTTTTGAATGCGGTTGAGTTGGATGAGGTGTGTTGGCTGGTCAAGACGCAAGGCAATACAGAAATACGTCGCGCTAAAGATGATCCGCAAATCGCCGCCTATATGGCTGACGGCGACAAGATGGGTTACCTTTGGAAGCAGGGTTTCTTTGAGGGAGCTGACCCGCAATGAAAGAGCTGGTCTTTCTGTTGGAGGAAGAGTCTGCCAAAGTTATGCTGGAATGCCTGCTTCCACGAATACTCGATCCGGAAATTAAGCCGCGATTGCTTGCCTTTGAGGGTAAGCAGGATCTTGAGAAACAGATGGTGCGGAAGATGAGAAGTTATATCAATCCACACGCCAGATTTATCGTGATGCGTGATCAGGATGCTATGCCCGATTGTCGTGTAATCAAGGAGGCATTGCTGGCAAGGTGTGCTGACGCAGGGCGACAAGGCGTTTCGCTGGTTCGGATTGCGTGCCGCGAATTGGAAAGTTTTTATTTGGCTGACCTTGCAGCCGTTGAATTAGGCTTAGGAATAAAGGGGTTGGCAAAGCAGCAGGGTATTGCAAAATTCAAAAATTCTGATTTTTATCCAAACCCGAGCAAAGAACTTCTTGTTTTGACGAAACATCGTTATCAAAAAGTGAGTGGTTCACGGGAAATAGGCAAACACTTGGACGTAAGCAATGAACGATCAAGCAGTTTTAAAAATATGATCGCTGGCATTAAGCGTATGGAGCAAGAGCTGTTAGAGCTTGCCGCATGAAATTAGCTCAACAAGCGTGAGTGAGGTGTAAATGAATTTTCGTGCCTATCGCATATTAGAGGAAAACGGATCATCTGCCGGGCGATTTGTCGATCTGACATTGGATGATCTCGATCCCGGCGAGGTAGTCATCAAGTCGCATTACTCCAGTGTGAATTACAAGGATGCGCTGGCCGCAACGGGTGCTGGAAAAGTGATACGACGTTTTCCCTGTGTCGGCGGTGTGGATGTAGCCGGCGTGGTGGAAAGCTCAACGGATGCGCGTTTCACGGCAGGGGATAAAGTGCTGGTCACCGGTTACGGTATGGGCGTATCTCATGATGGCGGTTTTGCCGAATACGTGCGCGTACCGGCCGACTGGGTTGTGCCTTTGCCGACTGGCCTGACGTTGTTTGATGCGATGGCGCTGGGCACCGCAGGTTTTACCGCTGCGCTGTCCATACACCGGCTGGAACAAAACGAATTACGCCCTGAAGCTGGCCGCGTCATCGTCACCGGGGCTACCGGCGGCGTGGCGAGTCTGGGTATTCAGATGTTGGCGCAGTTGGGCTACCAGGTCGTCGCACTGACGGGTAAAGACAGCGAACACGATTACCTGAAATCGCTGGGAGCTGCCGACATTCTGTCGCGCCGTGAGCTGGTAATGGGCACGCACCCGCTGGAAAAAGCGCAATGGGCCGGTGCGCTGGATGCGGTGGGCGGCGAGACGCTGGCGTGGCTCACGCGCAGCATGCAGCAGAACGGGGTGATCGCCAGTTTCGGCAATGCGGGTGGCATTGAGCTGCACACCACGGTGATGCCCTTCATCCTGCGCGGGGTGCGCCTGATCGGTGTTGATTCCGCAGCAACCCTCATGCCGTTGCGCCGCGAAATTTGGCAGCGACTTGCTATTGACCCTTCGACTGGGCTCAGGACAGGCTTGCATCCCGGAAAATTGAGGGAAGTGGCGCATGTCGTATCCTTCGAAAACTTGCCTGAAACCTTTATGCCCCTTTTGCAGGGCAAGTCGCACGGGCGCACGGTTATCCGGTTTGCTGCTGCTGAGTAATTTAGCAGGTAATTGTGCTTCGGTTTACTCAATTTAACGAGCGTGTGCGGCAAGAGTGGTGCTATAATGCGCGCCCTTGCGAAAGTGGCGGAATTGGTAGACGCACTGGATTTAGGTTCCAGCGCCTCGCGGCGTGAGAGTTCGAGTCTCTCCTTTCGCACCAGGGTAGAATTTTAAGCTCCTGATATCAGGGGCTTTTTTCTTGCCTTGAGTTTTAAAAACTCGTTTATAATCAATATGTTATGTATTTTGCATTGAGGTGCAAGGTGTCGGCGGGCTCTGTGAAATCCCGTAGCCTATGAGTAGTATTTTTGTTACGCACGGAAAATAATTTATGGATCGCAGTTTGTGTGCGCTGAGGCTGACCAGTTCAAGGCGCTACGGCTAGCTTGTCCACCGCGCAAGGAAATTTCCCCGCTTGGCGTTTTATCGAAGATTACCGTTTTTTTCGGTGCGGTGCATGTTGAACTTTCGCACGGTATCACGGCACGATTTAAGCTATGATTAATGCCCTTATGCCGGCAGGTGCGGCCTGGGCACATACCATTCCCGGGTAATTCGTTGTGAATCCCGATTTTTTGCACTGAGAATCTGCTTTGAATGACGATGTCGGCGAAATCACGATGAAGCATCCCGTAAAAACGCGGCGTGCGGGGGCGAGTCTCGATCCGGCTATTTCAGTTGTGGGTGGGGCAGTGGCTGAACAATACGGCTGTCGATTCACTTTCTGAAATGAAAACGAACTTCACCATCCGAGCGCAGCTGCTGTCGTTGGTGATGGCCATCGCACTGCCGATGATCGCGATTTTTGTCTATACGATTTACGACGATGCACGGCATGAAATCACGCAGGCGAAATCCACTGCGCGTACGCTTGCCGTGGTTGCCTCTTCCGATATTGACCGGGTACTAAAGTCCAACCGTGATTTTTTGGTGCAGATGTCAAAACGGCCACTCATCCGCAAGATGGACCGTCAGCACTGCGATCAGGTGTTATGGGATTTTCGTGAGTTATTTCCGAAATCTGCGAACATGACCGTGATCGACCTGGATGGAACCGCAATCTGTTCTGCCGTGCCTCAACCCGGCGGTAAGCCGGTTTCAGTTGCCAAGGCGGCATGGTTCAAGAAATCCCTTGCCGAAGATGGTTTTGTGGTGAGCGAACCATTTTTCGGGCCCATTACCGGCAGATGGGTGACCGTGCTGACCTATCCCATTCACGATGAGCAAGGGGGCAAGGTCGGCTTTCTTGGCTTGCCGCTCGATCTGGCATTGTATGAACCCAATCTTTCCAATGCACCACTGATGCAGGGCACTACCGTCGGGGTCATTACGGCGAATGCAGCCATGGTATGGCGTAACCTCGATGCCGAGAAGTGGGTGGGGAAAAACCTGAATGCCAATCTAAACGTTCAAAAAATACTGGCGGTAAAGGAGGGCGAGTTAGAGGGGACAGGGATCGATTCAGTCCCCAGGTTCTACGCCATCACGCCGCTGCAAGGCGCGAACTGGTATGTCTATGTCGGTATACCGACCGGCATAGTCTATTCCGAGCTTCTGACCACAGCGTTCAGAAATGCGCTGCTGGGCTTGCTCAGTATGCTGGCAATTCTGGGAATTGCCTGGTTGATTTCGCGAAGAATCTCCCGCCCGATCAGGGCGCTGGCTGCAATCTCGCGGGCGATCAGGAAGGGCGGCACTGAGGTCAGAGCCGAGTTGGCCGGCCCTCCTGAAATCATGGAAGTCGCGCATGAGTTCAATGAAATGCTCAATGTGCGCCTGCGTGCAGAGGCTGCGTTGAGGGAGAGTGAGGCCGATCTTTCGGAAGCGATGAAGATCGCACGCCTGGGTCACTGGGAATATGAAGTGACCGATGATGAGTTTATCTTCAACGATCAATACTATTCGCTGCACCACACCACAGCCGAACAAATGGGAGGTTACTGCATGCGCTTGGCCGATTTTGCCACGCGGCTGGTTCACCCGGACGATGCGCAACAGGTCGGCGAGCAAATCAGGCAGGCGATGAACGCGCGTGCCCCGAACTTTTTAGCTCAAGCCGAGATACGGATATTATGCGGCGATGGCGAAATACGCTGGGTGCTGGTGCGCTTCAAAATCGAACAGAATGAGCAGGGCGTCACGACCAGACTGATAGGCGTCAATCAGGATATTACCGAGCGTAAACAGGCAGAACAAACCCAGAAGCGGCTAAACCGTGCACTTAAGATGTTGAGTGATTGCAACATGGCGCTGGTACATGCTGAGACGGAATCCAGGCTGCTGGCTGAAATCTGTAGACTGGTGGTCGAGCAAGGCGGTTATTGCATGGCATGGGTGGGTTTTGCCGAGCATGATGCAGATAAATCCGTGCGCCCGATTGCGCAGTATGGCGATGAGAAAGACTATCTGGCTAGCCTGACGCTATGCTGGGAAGATAATGAGGCGGGGCAGGGACCTACGGGCACTGCAATCAGAACCGGATTGTCTGATGTGAACCAGGATTACCTGAGCAATCCGCGCGTGGATCTGTGGCGTACAGCGGCACTTGCAAGCGGTTATCGATCCAGCATCGCTTTGCCGTTGATTAGTAAAAAGCACGTGTTGGGTGCACTGACCATTTATTCATCCGACTCAGGGGTGTTCGGTCTGGAAGAAGTAAAGTTGCTGGAAGAACTGGCTAACGATCTGGCTTTTGGTATCGAAACACTGCGTACCCGTGTCGAGCATGAGGCAGCGGAAAAGCAACTGGAATTCCTTGCGCATCACGACGTACTGACAGGTTTGCCTAACCGGTTGCTGTTGCGCGACCGTTTCGATCAGGTCATGGCGCAGGCCGATCGCGAGCATTTCAAAGTGGCCGTGCTGTTCCTCGATCTGGATAACTTCAAGCAGGTCAACGACACGCTCGGCCATAACTACGGCGACCAGTTGCTGGTGCGTGTGGTCGAACGTTTACGTGCTTGTTTGCGCGATACCGATACGATCAGCCGTCAGGGCGGCGACGAGTTCGTCGTGTTGTTGCCCCATTTACACGATCTGGTTAGCGTCAACGGCATCGTTCAGAATATCATCGATGTTTTTGCCGAGCCCTTTGAGCTCGAAAATTATGTGATCAACACCAGCTTCAGTATCGGCGTCAGCCTGTATCCGGACGATGGCCGGGGGTTCGATGCGTTGCTCAGGAGTGCAGATACCGCGCTTTATCAGGCCAAGGATAGCGGTCGCGATACCTTCCGTTTCTTTTCAGAGAAGATGAATATCGATGCGCAGGAGCAACTGCATCTGCAGGGGCAATTGCGAAAAGCGGTTAAAAATCAGGAATTTATGCTGCACTATCAGCCGCAGATCGACATTGGCAGTGGCCGTCTGGTCGGTGCGGAAGCACTGGTGCGCTGGCAGCATCCGGAGCTGGGATTAATTCCGCCGGGCAAGTTTATCCCGCTGGCAGAACGCAGCGGCCTGATTATTCAGATAGGTGAATGGGTGCTCAATGAGGCTTGCCGGCAAGCCCAACAGTGGTGCGCCAATGGTCAGCCACTGGTGATGGCCGTCAACCTCTCCGCGCTGCAATTCAAACGCGGCAACCTGCTCGAAACGGTGGCCAATGCACTCAAACAATCCGGGCTGAAAGCCGACTTGCTGGAACTGGAGCTGACCGAATCCATCCTGTTGCAGGATGTCGATGTCGCGATCAAGACACTGCGCAGCCTGAAGGAAATGGGCGTGAAACTTTCCATCGATGACTTCGGCACGGGTTACTCCAGTCTCTCATACCTGAAGCGGCTGGCCGTGGACAAGCTCAAAATCGACCAGTCCTTTGTACGTGACCTGGCAGAAGATCCGGATTCTGCGGCGATTGTCAGAGCGATCATTCAGCTGGGGCATACCCTGCAACTGACGGTGATCGCCGAGGGTGTGGAAGATGCGGCCCAGTTAGCCTTCCTGCGTAACTATGGCTGTGATGAGGCGCAAGGATATTTTTACAGTCGGCCGGTGCCGGCGGCTGAGTTCGTCAAACTGCTCGAAAATAATGGCGAGTCGACATGAACATCAGGCTCACTGCGGTCCTGCTGACGCTTGCTTTTTCCTGGCCGGCACAGGCGTCCAATTGGTTGCAACTGCAGGGAAACGAAGCGCCCAACGCACCCTCGTTCAGAGTGTTCGGTTTCGTTCAGCCGACCTATAGCCATATCGACGCCAGGCCGGTGACGGGTCTTCAGGGGGCTGCGGCCGTACACAATGGCAAATATTCGGCGCTCAATCTTAATTGGCCGAATCTTGTCAATCCACAGCAGCTTCAGGTATTGCGGGCCAGTCTGGGCGCGCGTGGCAAATTCACCGATAAGATCAATTATTTTGTCGCACTCGATGCAGGGCGGAACGGCACTACATATTACAAAGACGTTGTGCTGACCGATGCGTCGCTGACCTTCAACTTCATTCCGGGCGCTCGTGTCCGCGCCGGGCTGTTCAAGTTGCCGACCAGTGAAGAAGCCTTGCTGGCAGTCAACACGTCCTATCCGTATGTATATAACTCCAATGCGGTGCTGTACCTGCTGGTGGGCTTGCCGGTGCTCTCCAGCGGCACGGTCAATGCCGGCGGTACTTCGAATGCCAATTTATCGAGTGGATTTTCAGGCTGCCGGGATTGGGGGATGCAAGTCTACGATTGGTTCAATCAGGGGCAGTGGGAATATTCTTATGCCGCGATGTTATCAAACGGCGCTGCGATTGATCAGCCATTCGACAGCGATAGCCGCAAGGATCTGACCTTGCGTCTTCAGACATCGTACTTACTCGGCGGGCAAGGCCCCAACCGGGAAGATGTCAGCGCATTTGTCTGGCGACAGCAGGGGGCCCGTTTGTTCGGTACGCAGCATTACGCACTGGTGCGCGAAGGTGTCGGGCTTAAATATTTGCAGGGCAATTACCGGGCTTCCGCTGAATATCTGCGCGCCGACGGTATGGTCGTTGGCGGACAAGCGCCTCCCTTTGTGGGGCAACCGTTCGCGGTGGGGGTGAATGAAAAGGCCGGTGGCTGGTATATGGAGGGCGGTTGGCGCATGCTGCCGCAATGGGAAGCCGATCTGCGTTATGATTATCTGGATTTCATGACACAGACACTTGCCAATGAACGTGAGTTTGCCACCACCACGCTGGGTATCCAGTACTTTATCAATCCGGCTGCCCGTGTCCTGTTCAATTACGAGTGGCGCAGCATGAAGGTATCTAATCCGGTTGCGCTTACGGCAGGTGCCGCGCGCGATAACGCGCAAATGATCGCCGGCAATCTTGGCGATCGTGCCAGCGTGCAACTGACCTGATCGTTTTGAGGGGGGGGGCTTGCCCGAGGGACGCTATAGGATGAGTCGTGATGTAATATATTGATTAATTTGGTATATTTAATTGATCAATAGCCGTTTTAAGGTGTGTCCGAAAAGGGGGTAACATGTTTCGTGATCGTCATGATGCTGCAAACAGGTTGGCTAAAGCACTGGAACACTATCGCGGCCAGCATCCGCTGGTGCTGGCAATTCCGCGCGGTGCGGTGCCGATGGCTAAAATCATTGCCAAAGCGCTGGATGGCGAACTGGACGTGGTGCTGGTGCGCAAACTGCGCGCTCCGGGTAATCCGGAATTTGCCATAGGCGCGATGGACGAGTCCGGCTGGACCTATCTTGCCGATTATGCCGGACGGGTGGCGGGCAGTTCGGAATATATCGAGGCCGAGAAAGCCGAACAACTGGAAGTGATGCAGGAGCGGCGTGCCAGTTATACCCCGATACGACCGCCGCTGGATCCGGCGGGGCGCACCGTCATCGTGGTGGACGATGGGCTGGCGACAGGCGCCACGATGATCGCAGCCCTGCATGCGCTACGCGCAAAACATCCGATAAAACTTATCTGTGCCGTGCCGGTGGCGCCACCCGACACACTGCAAAAGGTGTCCCCCTACGCCGATGAAGTGGTGTGCCTGGATGCGCCGGAACTATTTTATGCGGTGGGGCAGTTCTACCAGTCATTCCCTCAGGTGAGCGACGAGGAAGTGATCGCACAGCTTAAGGAGTAGTTTATCTAGAAAAAGCTGTTGTCCGCATAAGTAGTGGCTTAGATGCAGTTTTGTTGCGTCTTAGTCCGATACTTAGTAGTTTTATCAGATTAAATGGATTAACGCCGATTAAACAAATACTTATATGCACACTTGGTTCACCATTTGGGTGACGAGTAGTTATTTCGTAACTTGTTGTTAATCTGCGTAATCTGATGAAACGACTAGCCATTCCACTAAGCAACCAAAGAACGGTTGCAAAGTGGCTGGTTATGCGGATAGAACTGCGGTTCTCCGGTTTATAGCCGGTAGCTACGAGCCTAAAAATGCTGCGCGAACCAGTCAGTCGCGCTGGCTGCTGCTTGTTGCAGTGTGCCAGACTCTTCAAACAAATGCGTTGCGCCGGGAATCAGGATCAGTTTCTTTTCGCCGTTCATCACAGCATAAGCTTGCTGGTTCAGTTCGATCACACCGTGATCGTCGCCCCCTACGATCAGTAACGTTGGCGCGGTCACGCGACTCAGTGCCGCTGCCCCTGCAAGGTCTGGGCGCCCACCGCGCGATACGACGGCTGCAATGCCGCTGTCCATTTCTGCGGCGGCCAGTAACGCTGCCGCAGCGCCGGTGCTGGCGCCGAAATAGCCGATCTTGAGCGATTGTGTCGCAGGGTTGGCCTGCAGCCAGGCCGTGGCATCGAGCAGGCGACGCGTGAGTAACGCGATGTCGAAGCGGGTCTCGTAGTTTTCATCCTCCTCTGATGTCAGCAGGTCGAACAGCAGCGTGCCGATTCCCCGTTGTTGTAACACTTGAGCGACATAGGTGTTGCGCGGACTGAAGCGACTGCTGCCGCTGCCGTGGGCGAACAGCACAACGCCACTGGCTGACGGCGGGACGACCAGTTCCCCATGTAGTTCAACCGGACCTGCTGGAATATGTACAGTGCTCATGTGTTTTCTCCCGTTATTGCAATGCAATCACAACCCGTTAAATCAGAAGCTATTTCTCGGTATTTTTGGTCGCGTTTTTGGTCGTGTTTTTTTCCTGGGCAAGTTCGCTGCGGAACGCTTCAATTTTTCCATGCAAATCATCCGCGTCCCCATACTCCAGGAAATGTGCATAGCGCGAGTGCGTACTGAGTATTTTTTGCGCGTGCTTGATCGGGCAGAAATACTGTTCGGTACGCGCGGTGATTTCGCGAGCATAACCCAGCAAACCGACCGCATAGGAGCAGTACATGCAATCTACTTTTTCGATGATATTCAGATAGGCCAGATGCTGATGATCCAGTACGATATAGTTTGCGCGCCGAACACGAGCTACCCCGTAAATCGGAAAACAGGTCATCTGGTAAAAGGTGATGCACAGATCGAACAAGGCCAGTGGCACGATCATGCCGTAGATGATAGGCATGGTGAGGAAATTCTGCGGGCGGACGGTCATAAACCAGCGAAACACCCCCAGCTTGACGCGCCGGTGTGCCGCTTTGATGGTTTGCTCGAAAACAACGCGACGATCTTTGATCTGGTAACGCAGGCGCCCCTGATGATCTTCAATGGCTTTTTGCAACTCATCTTCGAGCGCCGTAATCTGGTCGAGAATTTGACGAATCCGGTTATTCATGACGAGCCCCTTCGTGTGGCATACGCTTGCGCCTGCGGGAGTGCAGTATAAGGGCAATATGCCAGGTCGGATACTGCGAGCGTCGGTGGCATGCCAGCCCCGATATCAACAGAGCTGTTTTTTGGCTAATTGGCGAATAATTTTCCCCAATGTGGCAATAGCCGCCTCCGTCTGCTCATCCCAGCTATGCCCGTAGTTCAGGCGGACATAATCCGTATATCCTTTCTGTGAGGAGAAAATCGGGCCGGGCGCAATGCTGATCCCGTTACTCAACGCGATACGATGCAGTTCCAGCGCATTGACGCCATCCGGCAGTTTTACCCATAAGAAATACCCGCCACCAGGACTGTTCAGGCGCGTACCATCCGGAAAGTAACGCTCTATCGCCTCAATGAATTTGATCTGCTGCAATAACAGCGTATGTCGCAGGCTGCGCAAATGCCTGTCATAACCGCCCTTGGCCAGATAGGCGGCCAGCGTGATCTGGGCGGGAACCGAGGTCGCAAGTGACGTGGTCAGTTTCAGGCGTTCAACGGCTTTTGCATAGCGGCCGGGGGCGGCCCACCCGACGCGATAACCCGGGGCCAGACACTTGGAAAATGATGAGCAATGCATCACCAGACCTGTCGTATCAAAGGCCTTGGCCGGTTTCGGGCGTTTGTCGCCGAAATACAGTTCTCCGTAAACGTCGTCTTCGATCAGCGGTACATTGAAACGGGTAAGCAGCGCGACCAGATTCTTTTTCTTTTCATCGGACATCAGGCTGCCGAGCGGGTTCTGAAAGTTGGTCATCAACCAGCAGGCTGCGGGCCTGTGTCGTTCCAGAGCGTGCTCCATTGCTTGCAGGTCGATGCCATCTCTCGGGTGACTTGCGATTTCGACAGCTTTCAATCCGTTGCGCTCGATCGATTGCAGTGCGGCGTAAAAGGTCGGTGATTCGATCAGCACAGTGTCGCCGTGTTTGGTTACTGCCTGAAGACAGAGGTTCAGTCCTTCGAGGGCACCGTTGGTGATGACGATTTCTTCGGCTGGAACATGCAGGCCGTCAATCATGTAGCGTAGCGCAATCTGACGGCGCAGATTGGCATCCCCCGGGCTAATGTCTGTTACGGTACTCCAGGGATCCATGGCCTGCACAGAAGCCGACATCGTTTTTGCCAGTCGCGCCATTGGAAACAGTAAGGGGCTGGGGAAGGCCGATCCCAGCGGGATGACTTTGCGCGCGCGGGTTGATTCCAGTATCTCGAATACCAGTTCGCTGACATCGATCTGAGTAGCTTCAGCGTTGCTATCCAGAGTCGGTTCAGGAAGCGCTGGCAAGCCCGCGCCGCCCGTGACGAAATAGCCGGAGCGTTCCCGCGCCGAAATCAGGCCGCGAGATTCCAGCAGATAGTAGGCCTGAAAAACGGTAGAGGGGCTGACCTTTCGGCTGACGCTTGTTTTTCGGATGGAAGGAAGCTTCTCACCACGGCAAAGTGTGCCTTCCTGTATGGAGCGGGCAATGTCGTTTGCCAGTTGTTCGTATAGCTTCATGCTACAAATCGCCAGATTGATTTGGATAGGCGTAATTATGCATCTGATATGGTTTTTTTAGTCGATTCTGATTCTGTAATTGTCACGATCAACTCTCTAAGATTGGACCTGTTTCGAACAATCATGGAGTGTAGGTTATGGATGCATACAGTAAAAAAGCAGTCGGAGTCTCGAAACTCGGCACTGTCACGGAGATATACCGGGAACTTGAGTCATATCCTGTCAATATCGGGCAGCAAACCATTCATGCCAAACGCATGCCTGGTTTCTTCCGGTCGCTCAGAACCTTTGCGCAGCTTGGCTTGTGGCTGCCGCTGCTGCTGTTGCCGTACCTGCGCTGGAACGGCAAGCAAGCGATTATGTTCGACATAGACCACAGCCAATTTCATTGCTTTAACCTGACCGTCAGGCCGGACGACATCTGGATGTTGATGCTGATCTGGCTGGCCGCATCCGTGATTATGTTCATGGTGACCAACGTCGCATCGCGCGTATGGTGCGGGTATTTCTGCTTTCAGTCGACATGGACAGACTGGTTCACCTGGATCGAAAGCAAAGTCGAAGGCAATCCCGCCGCCCGGCGCAAGCTGGATGAAGCTCCGTGGAATGCTGACAAGATCATCAAAAAAGTCTCCAAGCATGTCATTTGGCTGGGGGTGTCGCTGCTCACCGCCATCAGTTTTTCCATCTGGTTTGTCGATGCGTTTGAATACTGGAATAAGCTGGTTCATCTACAGTTGCCCAGAGTCGGCTGGGTAACGCTGGCCCTGGTTATTACCGGAACCTATTTATATGCCGGTTTGATGCGCGAACAGATGTGTCAATGGATGTGTCCTTACGCGCGCTTTCAGTCCGTCATGGCGGATACACAAACCATCATGCCCAGTTACGATATCAAGCGGGGTGAACCGCGCGGCAAGTTGCGCAAGGGGGATGAAGCCGTCGCACAACAGGGCGACTGCATCGACTGCTACCAGTGCGTGCAAGTCTGCCCGACCGGTGTCGATATTCGCCAAGGTCATCAATTAGGTTGCATCACCTGCGGCTTGTGTATCGACGCGTGCAATTCCGTTATGGACAAGATCGGCCGGCCGCGCGGCTTGATCCGCTACGCATCATCGGATGAGATTCAGGGCAAGCCGGTCAACAAGAGGTACAAGAATCCCTGGATTTGGGTCTATTCGTCCATCTTGCTGGCATCAGGCTTGGGCGTCGTGTACGGTCTGACCCACATGTCATCCATGACGCTTAGCGTTACACCGGAACGTCAGCCATTATTCGTTCGCATGAGTGATGGCTCGATTCAGAATAAATACATTTTGAAATTAAAGAACAAGAGCAACAGAGATATGCACGTCACTGTAACGGCAGCGGATGGCATCAGGAAACAAGCCATCGTCGGTGTGGAAAAAGCATTATTCATGCCGCATGGGCGCGGAGAACTCTGTACCGTGTTCGTTAAAGTGCCCGAGGCGAGTATCACGCAGGAAGTGACTCCGATCAGGTTTCATGTGCAAAGCACTGATGATCCGACTATTGTCGCGGAATACCAGACACAATTTTACGCTCCCAAACTTTGAGGGCGCGGGGCATATAGCCAAACTTGCGTTGACACTACAACAAAGCACGCTCCACCGGGATAAAAGATAAAGGCAATGTCATTGTTGCTTGTTGAACCAAGATAATGATTAGCAAAGTCATCCCCTCCCCCTTGTAGGGGGGGGGCTAGGGTGGGGGTAGAAACGCATATATTTTAACGTGTTTACCCCCCATCCTAACCTTCCCCCTGCAAGGGGGAAGGGACTATCTGGCTCTAACGAAGGTTTAGGCTTAAGTAAAAATATACAATTAATTATTATTAAAAATCAATAAGTTATTTTTATAACCAGCATAAACCAGTCTAAGTGAGGCTTGCGTGACCATCACTATTTAACTGTGACAAAGCCAAGATAAAACAAGCCGGGTTTTATGCCGGCTTGCCGTTTTTCAGCGCTGTTGCCGGTAATAGTCGATCAGGCTGCGGGTTGACTGGTCATGCGGTAACTTGACCGTATCATCAAGCAATTCCGGCAGGATACGGCTTGCCAGTTGTTTGCCCAGTTCCACGCCCCACTGGTCGAAGGAGTTGATGTTCCATACGATGCCTTGCACGAAGACCTTTTGTTCATACAGCGCAATCAGCATGCCTAACGTATGTGGGTCGAGACGGTCGAACAGCAGCGTGTTGGTGGGCTTGTTGCCGGAGAATACCTTGTGGGGCAGCAAGGCTTCCAGTTCATCACCCTGTAAGCCCTGTGCCACCAGCTCTCTGCGCGCTTCATCCGGGGTCTTGCCTATCATCAGCGCTTCAGTCTGCGCAAAACAGTTGGCAAGCAGGATGGCGTGATGTTCACCGATGGGGTTCTGGCTGTGAACAGGCGCTAAAAAATCCGCCGGAATCATGCGGGTGCCCTGGTGTATCAGTTGGTAGAAGGCATGCTGACCGTTGGTACCCGCTTCGCCCCATACCGCCATGCCGGTATCGTAATCGACCGGATTGCCGTCGCGATCCACACCTTTGCCGTTGCTCTCCATGTCCAGCTGTTGCAGATAGGCGGCAAAACGGTGCAGATACTGGTCATAAGGCAGCACGGCATTGGAGCTGGCGCCAAAAAAATTGCCATACCAGATGCCGAGCAATCCCATCAGTACCGGAATGTTCTGATCCAGCGGCATGTTGCGGAAGTGTTCATCCATCGCGTGCGCGCCAGCCAATAATTCTTCAAATTTGTCCATGCCGACAAACAGTGCTATGGGCAAACCGATGGCTGACCATAGCGAATAACGTCCGCCTACCCAGTCCCAGAACTCGAATACATTATCAGGATTGATGCCGAAGGTGGCGGTTGCCTTGAGGTTGGTCGAGACGGCGGCAAAGTGTTTCGCCACGGCGGTATCAGAACCCAGTTTGCCCACCAGCCAGGCGCGCGCCGAACGGGCATTGGTCAAGGTTTCCTGCGTGACAAAGGTCTTGGAACTGACGATGAACAGCGTGGTTTCAGCGTCCAGCTTCTTGAGGGTCTCGGTGAGGTGCGACGCATCCACGTTGGATACAAAATGGGCGCGCAGATCGGCTCTGGAGTAAGGCTTCAATGCTTCGCATACCATCAGCGGGCCGAGATCCGAGCCGCCGATGCCGATATTGACGATGTCTGTGATGGCCCGTCCGGTGTGGCCGACGTACGATCCGCTACGCACGGCTTCTGAAAATGCCCGCATTAAACCCAATACGCGTCGCACATCCGGCATGACGTCGATGCCGCCCACGAAGACCGGCTGCGCCGAACGGTTGCGCAAAGCGGTGTGCAGCACGGCGCGTTGCTCGGTGTTGTTGATCTTGTCGCCACCAAACTGGCGCTCGATAAAAGCGGGAACTCCTGCCTGCTCGGCTAACGCGACAAGCAGTTCTCTGGTTTCTTCTGTGATGCGATTCTTTGAATAGTCAAACAACAGATCGCCGAATTTAACCGAGAATTTGTCGAAACGCGCCGGATCGTCCTGAAATAGCTGACGCATGTGGAGCGGTTCAATCGCGGCGTAATGCGCACTCAGCGCCTGCCATGCAGTGGATTGTGTAAGTTTTGACATGGTAATTATCTCAGATCAAATTTAACCTGGAAAAAGCAGTAGTCCACAAAATAAAAAAACGAAGCGCTTTTAGCTGGGATGGGTAACTGGTGCGAGCTTCCGCTTTGCAGCTGAATGCTGACTCTACTTCGCCCAACTCGCAAACAATTCAGACAGAAACCACGATTTAAATTTTCGCCTTCCATGTAGGTTTCTGAATTAAAACAAGTATTTATTTTGTGTTCATCGTGCTTTTTGCGGATGAAAAATGTTTTTAGGTTTAACGAGATTCCCTCCCGGCCGGGAGGGAAATTCGCTTTATGCCTCGGGTACCAGAATCACACCGGCCAGTGGTGGCAGTGAAATTTCGGCAGAGTAGGGCAAACCCATCCAGGGAATGGATTCCGCCTGTATCAAGCCCGCATTGCCGAGGTTGCTGCCGGCGTAATAGGCTGAATCGCTGTTTAACATCTCGCGATATTGGGTCAACTCAGGCAGGCCGATGCGGTAATGCTGGCGCGGCAGCGGCGTCAGATTCAGCGTAATGACTGCACTTGATCCATTGCGTGCACGACGCAGGTAGGACAACACCGATTTTTCTGCATCGTTGCAGTCTATCCAGGAAAAACCTTCCGACTGGAAATCAAGTTCATGCAGGGCCGGTAATGAGCGATAGAGTTCGTTCAGATCATGCGTCAGATTTTGCATGCCGCGATGGTATTCTTCACCCAACTGCCACCATTCCAGCTCCCACTTCGATTGCCACTCGCGTCCCTGCGCTATTTCGTTGCCCATGAAGTTGAGTTTTTTGCCGGGACTGGTCATCTGATAGGTCAGTAGCAGACGCAGGTTGGCAAATTTCTGCCACGCATCGCCTGGCATTTTGGATAACAGCGAACCCTTGCCATGCACAACTTCATCGTGCGAGAACGGCATGACGAAGTTTTCACTGTAGGCGTAGATCTGCCCGAAGGTCAGCTGGTTATGATGGTAACGGCGGTGTACCGGTTCGTGTTCAAAATAAGCCAGCGTGTCATTCATCCAGCCCATGTTCCACTTCATCGAGAAGCCAAGTCCTCCCAGATAAACGGGGCGTGAAACGCCCGGCCATGCGGTGGATTCTTCTGCCATGGTCAGCGCACCCGGAAACTCATCGTGCACCATGATGTTCATCTCACGCAGAAAATCAACTGCGTCGAGGTTTTCGCGGCCACCGTATTTATTAGGTATCCATTCGCCGGCTTTACGCGAGTAATCCAGATACAGCATAGACGCGACCGCATCAACGCGCAGGCCATCGAAATGGAACTCGGAAAGCCAGTAATGCGCGCTCGACATCAGGAAGGTCTTAACTTCGTTGCGCCCGAAATTGAAAATATGGGTGCCCCAGTCCTGATGGAAGCCCAGACGCGGATCTTCATGCTCAAATAAAGCTGTTCCGTCAAAGCGTGCCAGCGCCCAGCTATCCTGGGGAAAGTGAGCGGGTACCCAGTCGAGAATGACACCGATGTCGGCCTGGTGGCAGGTGTCGATCAGATGACGCAATTCGTCGGGTGAGCCGAAGCGGCTGCTGGGTGCAAAATAGCCCGTGCACTGATAGCCCCAGGACTCATCTAGCGGATGTTCGGTAACCGGCATGAACTCGATGTGCGTATAGCCCATGTTCTTGACGTAAGGCACCAGATCGGTCGCCAGTTCACTGTAGGAGTAGAAACGGCCATCCGGATGACGTTTCCAGGAGCCGGGATGAACTTCATAAATATTGATCGCACTATGCAACCAGTCCCACTCGCCGCGTTTTTCCATCCATGCGCTATCCTGCCAGGCGTGCCGATGAGCAGGGGCGGCCAGTGCCGCTGTGCCGGGGCGCAATTCATAGCCTTGTGCGTAGGGGTCGGTTTTGGTCAGGATGTGGCCAGTGTTGCGATTGCGGATTTCATAGCGATACAGCGCATGTTGCTTGATTTCCGGGATGAAGATTTCCCACACGCCACTCGAACCATGCAGACGCATCGGGTACACGCGACCGTCCCAGTTGTTGAATTCACCCACCACGCTGACGCGCTCGGCATTGGGCGCCCATACAGCGAAACGCACACCCGGTACGCCGTCGATTTCAACAGCGTGGGAACCCAGCATGCGATAGCCCTGACGCAGTGTTCCTTCGCTGAACAGATGCAAATCCTGTTCGGAAATATTGGCAGGGAATTGGTAGGGGTCGTATATATCGCGGGAGGTGTTGCCTTGATTGATGCGCAGGCGGTAGGGTTGTTGGGGTTTGCTTGCGCTGCGCCATTCGAACAAACCGTCAGCATGAATTTGTTTGAATGGTTCACTGCTAAATTGCAGTGCGACTTGCGTGGCATGAGGTTCATAAAATCGAATAACCCATTCCGCGCCATCGCGATGCAGACCAAGTAAAGCGAAAGGATCGTGGAGTCTTGCTTGCAACAAAGATTCGATTAGCATATTCACTATGATTTCCTCATTAGTTCTTGTGTCGTGCGGTAATTGTAAACGATAATGAACCGGTCAATTGAGGTAAATATGGCCAGGAGGAGGGGAAGATGAATGTTGAGTTGGGTTATCTGAAAAAGAACTACCATGTGGCAGCTAGCGATCTCGAACCACGTTTTGTTAGTCGTTTGACTAAAAATACCTATGCAATGGTATTGGCAGGTGGGCGGGGCAGTCGCCTGCACGAATTGACCAACTGGCGGGCCAAACCCGCTGTACCGTTTGGCGGCAAATTTCGTATCATCGATTTCGTCCTGTCAAACTGCGTAAACTCCGGCATACGCCGCATCGGCGTTGCGACGCAATATAAATCACACAGTCTGATCCAGCACATTCAGCGCGGCTGGTCTTTTCTTAACGGGCAATTTGGCGAATATCTGGATTTGCTGCCAGCGCAACAGCGCATCAGCGAAGATCAATGGTATCAGGGTACGGCCGATGCGGTATTCCAGAATCTGGATATTATTCGTTCATCCAAGTGCGAATATGTAGTGATACTGGCGGGCGACCATATCTACAAAATGGACTATGGCAAACTGCTGGCTTTCCATGTGGAAAAGAAGGCAGATATGACCGTGGCGTGCCTTGAAGTGCCGGTCTCGGAAGCCTATGCATTTGGCGTGATGGACATTGATGAAAATTCGCGCGTGGTCGGGTTTGTCGAGAAACCGGCGAATCCACCTTCAATACCCGGTAAGCCTGCAGTGTCGCTGGCCAGTATGGGTATCTATGTGTTCAATACCCAGTTTCTGATTGAACAGTTGATTCGTGATGCCGATAGCCCGCAGTCCAGTCACGATTTTGGCAAGGATCTGATACCTCACATGGTTGAGAAGTATCGCGTATTTGCGCAAAGTTTTGAACAAAGCTGTGTCGGTATGGGGGATGATAAAATACCCTATTGGCGCGATGTTGGAACCATTGATTCCTATTGGGAAGCCAGCATGGAAATGACCAAGGTCATTCCGGAGCTGAATATGTATGACCAGGAGTGGCCAATCTGGACGTATCAGGAGCAATTGCCTCCCGCCAAGTTTGTGTTCGATGAACCCGATCGTCGTGGTATGGCGGTTGATTCTCTGGTTTCCGGCGGGTGTATCGTCAGTGGTTCAATCGTAAAGCGTTCTTTGCTGTTCTCCGATGTGCGGGTAAACAGTTATTCTTCCATCGAAGATTCTGTGTTGCTGCCCAATGTGGATGTCGGCAGGCATGTGGTATTGAAACGCGTGATTGTTGATAAAAACTGCAAGATTCCAGATGGTATGGAAGTCGGCGTCAACATAGAAGAAGACCGCAAGCGGTTTCATGTTAGTGAAAATGGAATTACGCTCATTACTCCCGAGATGCTGGGGCAGATCGTTCACAGCGTTCGTTAGACCAAACCTACTTAACCCCGCCGCAAAACGGCGGGGTTTTTTGCTATGAAAAAATCTCTTGATTTAGTATTTCTCTGGCATATGCATCAGCCGGATTATCGCGATTATGCCAGCGGCGATTTTGTCTTGCCGTGGGTCTATTTGCACGCCATCAAGGATTATACCGACATGGCTTTTCACCTGGAACGTCATCCCAAGGTGCATGTCGTGCTGAACTTTGTGCCTATCTTGCTTGATCAGCTGGAAGATTACACCGATCAGTTTGCTACGGGTAATATACGCGACCCTTTACTGCGCCTGCTGGTACATGAAAATTCGTCTGAGTTATCTCAGGGCGAACGGCAACTGGCGCTTGATGCGTGTTTTCGCAGCAGTCACACCAAGATGATTGCGCCTTATCCGGTTTACAAGCGTCTTTGGGACTTGTTTCAGCTCTTGCAGCCAGAGGGGGAGCCTGCTCTTTCCTATTTGTCCGGACAGTACATTGCAGACCTGCTGGTCTGGTATCACCTGGCCTGGTGCGGTGAGAGTGTGCGCCGTGAGAATGAGTTGGTGGCGCGACTGATGACTAAAGCCGAGGGTTTCACCTTTAGTGACCGGAAGCAGTTATTTGATCTTATCGGCGAATTGACCAGCAACATCATTCCTCGTTACCGTAAACTGTCCGAATCCGGCCAGATCGAAATTTCTGCCACGCCGCACTATCATCCATTAGCACCGCTGTTGATTGATTTTGCCAGTGCCAAGGAAGCGATGCCCGATGCACCTATGCCCAAGGCGCCTCATTATCCCAAGGGGCGCTTGCGCGTATCTAAACATATTCAATTGGCAAAGAAGAGTCACAAGGCGCGATTCGGTAGTGAGCCAAAAGGTATGTGGCCGGCTGAAGGATCTATTTCCGTTGAAACACTGGAAGTTTTAGCCGAGGAAGGTTGTAAATGGGCTGCCAGCGGTGAGGGTGTGCTGGTCAACAGCATACGCCGTTCGCATCAGACCGTTCCTGATCGCAATCAATATTTATATCGTCCCTATACGCTGGAAAAAGGCGCGAAGGGCTTGCAGTGCTTTTTCCGCGACGATCGTCTGTCCGATTTGATCGGTTTTGAATATTCGCGCTGGCATGGCAAAGATGCGGCGATTCATTTTATCGATCAGTTGGATGGTATCGCACGCCATGCGCCGGAAAACGAGACGCCTGTGGTCAGCGTAATTCTGGATGGTGAGAATGCCTGGGAATATTATCCCTACAATGGCTTTTATTTCCTCGACGAGTTATATACCCAGCTGGAAGCTCACGCCAGGATACGCACCAGTACCTACGGTGAATTTCTCAAGCCAACTCCGAAACGCCCTGACAGCGCCCGCCCGGTCAGCTTGCCGACGATAGTGGCCGGCAGTTGGGTATATGGCAATTTCTCAACCTGGATAGGCTGTGAAGACAAAAACCGCGCCTGGGATTTGCTGTGTGCCGCCAAGCAAAGTTATGACATGGTCATGTCCAGCGGACGTCTGAGTCCGCTCGAGCAAGAGGCCGCCGATAAACAACTTTGTTCCTGCGAAAGCTCCGACTGGTTCTGGTGGTTTGGTGACTACAATCCAGCGAACTCGGTTGCCAGTTTCGACCGTCTATACCGGCACAATTTAAGCGAGCTATACCGTTTATTGAAATTGCCGGCGCCATTGAGTCTGTCTGATCCGGTCAGCAAGGGGTGTTTAGGGGATACGGAAGTGGACGGAGCCATGCGCCGCGCAACTGAATAGCATAAATATTAAAACAGATATAATAGTCAATGTAATCAAGTATTTATGATAAATGATCGTACCAGCGGTATCTTGCTGCACCCAACTTCACTGCCCGGTCCGTTCGGAGCGGGTGACCTGGGTGCCAGTGCTTATCTTTTTGTGGATTGGCTGATCGGCGCCGGACAAACCTGGTGGCAGGTTTTGCCATTAGGCGAAATCGGACCGGGTAATTCGCCCTACATGAGTTCGTCTGCTTTTGCCGGCAATGTGCTATTGATCGATTTGCAGGATTTGGCGCATCAAGGCTGGCTGGAATCTTCGGATCTGATACCTGACCCCGCGTTTTGTGATAACCGGGTGGATTTTTCACTGCAGGGTTCATTCAGGTTTGAGCGCTTGCGCCGTGCAGCACGTCGTTTCTTTGCATCCGACAACGCGGACATGAAGAATGCCTATGCCGAATTCTGTCTGATTGAATGCGAATGGCTGGAAGATTACGCGCGCTTCATGACGATCGCGGAAAAACAGGATTATCGTCACTGGAATCTGTGGCCGCCGGCGCTTGCCAACAGGGAAGCTCAGGCTTTACAGCTGTTGGAAGCGATCAGTGCCGATAACATTGAATTCTGGAAATTCTGTCAATGGTGCTTTTCGCGCCAATGGATACAGCTAAAAACCTACGCTAATGAACGTGGCATCAAATTGATCGGCGACGTGCCGATATTTGTGGCCTATCAAAGTGCAGATGTATGGGCGCATCGTGAACTGTTCGAACTGGATGAGGCGGGTTGCCCTGCCGTCGTTGCGGGCGTTCCACCAGACTATTTCAGTGAGACGGGCCAACTGTGGGGTAATCCGCTCTACCGCTGGGACGTTCATGAAAGTACGGATTATGCATGGTGGATAAGACGTTTGCAGCATGCCCTGAGTCAGTTTGATCAGGTTCGCGTCGATCATTTCAGGGGGTTTTCAGATTATTGGGAAATTCCGGCAAGTGAGCCTACTGCAATCAATGGCCGCTGGATGCCGGGTCCCGGCGCCAAGCTTTTTGAAGCCTTTGAAAAAGCGTTTGCCAGCTTGCCTGTTATCGCAGAGGACTTGGGGGTGATTACCCCGGATGTGGCCAAACTGCGCGATCAGTTTAATCTGCCGGGTATGCGAATTTTGCAATTTGCGTTTGCCGAAGACCGCACCAACCTTTTTCTGCCGCACAACTACATACCTAATGCAGTTGCCTATACCGGCACGCACGATAACGACACGCTGATAGGCTGGTGGAATACCGCCACTGAGCAGGAGAAGACGTTTGCGAAGGCGTACTTTGGCAGCGAGGAGATTGACGTGCCCTGGGATATGATTAGCGCGCTTTCAGCTTCTGTGGCCAATACCGTGATATTTCCGATGCAGGATGTGCTCTGCCTGTCTGGCGAACATCGCATGAATTATCCTGGACATCCTGAAGGCAATTGGGAGTGGCGATTTACGTGGGAGCAGCTGCAACCCTGGCTGACCATAAAACTGGCGAAAATTACCGCTGCTTGCGATCGCAGTCGATCCTGTCTTGCCGCGCAGAAGATGGAAAACGATGATTCCGGGATTACAACGCTGCAGATGAAAGACGATGTTGCCGGGTAACTGCTTGATGTGCTAAACCAGCCCTCAGCGAGGGCTGGCGCACAGAACCTGGAACGACTGAATTACTTCTTGGCGCCGTTTACTGCAGCTTTGAGCGTAGCACCTGGCTTGAATGCCGGAACTTTAGACGCTTGGATTTTCAATTCTGCTCCGGTCTTTGGATTGCGGCCGGTGCGTGCAGCACGTTCACGTACTTCAAACGTGCCAAAACCCACCAAAGCGATGCTGTCACCCTGAGCCAATGTTTCACCGATGACTTCAATCAGCGCGGCAATATTCTGCTCCGCGACAATTTTTGTGCTTCCGGTTTTGCTGGCCAGTGCGTCAATAAGTTCTTTCCTGTTCATGTGTATTTCTCCGTGATTTGCTTCGTAAATAAAGGGCTGCGCGTTGCTGCGGGCAAAGTCTACCACTCAACCGCAGCAAACTGAACAGCTCAGTGCGATTCTCTTGAAAATTTCCTGTGTCGCGCGGTAAAGTTTCGATAAACTTGACTCCCGGCCTTCATAAAATGCGGGCCATATTGACGAACTGACATGCCGTTCGGACTGTCGCCCCCCGGTATGAGTCAGTCATGAAAATTGCTATTGGTCGGAACCCCGTTTGGGGTATTCTTCGGAACGAATGAGCTTCATGACAAGCCGGTCATCTCATTCCAAATGCGAATCCGCGCAAGACCAAGCGGGAGTAGACATGATAAACAATACTGGTTCCCCGAATTGCGGCGTGGTTGTCTCGGTGCGTGGCAGTGTCGTGGATGTACGGTTTGATGGGCGCCTGCCTTCCATTACCTCATTGCTGAGTACCGGCAATGATGGCCGGATAGCGATTGAGGTGCTGTCCCAACTCGATGCACATCGTGTGCGCGGGATTGCGCTGACGCCTACGCAAGGACTCGTGCGCGGTGCGGTAGTGGAAGATACCGGCGGACCGTTACAGGCGCCGGTCGGCAAGGGAATTCTTTCGCGCATGTTCGATGTTTTCGGCAATGCCATCGACCGCCAGTCGGCACCAATGGATGTCCAGTGGCGTTCGGTTCACCGGGCTCCGCCGACCCTGGCGCGACGCTCCACCAAGTCAGAACTTTTTGAAACAGGCATCAAGGTCATTGATGTGCTCATGCCACTGGAGAGGGGGGGGAAAGCGGGCTTGTTTGGCGGGGCAGGTGTAGGCAAGACGGTGTTGCTCACCGAAATGATTCACAACATGGTCGGGCAACAGGCGGGCGTGAGTATTTTTTGTGGCATCGGCGAACGTTGTCGCGAAGGGGAAGAACTCTATCGCGATATGAAAGCGGCGGGCGTTCTGCAGAACATGGTGATGGTGTTCGGCCAGATGAACGAACCCCCGGGCGCCCGTTTCCGTGTCGGCCATGCTGCGCTGACGATGGCCGAGTATTTTCGCGACGACGAGCATCGCGATGTGTTGCTGCTGATCGATAATATTTTTCGCTTCATCCAGGCCGGCATGGAGGTGTCGGGCTTGATGGGACAGATGCCGTCGCGTCTGGGTTATCAGCCGACCATGGGAACCGAGCTGTCTCAACTGGAAGAGCGCATTGCCAATACCGATACCGGCGCGATTACCTCGATTCAGGCGGTGTACGTGCCGGCAGACGATTTCACCGATCCGGCGGCTGTGCATACCTTCTCGCATCTCTCTGCCTCCATCGTGCTGTCGCGCAAACGTGCAAGCGAGGGGCTATATCCGGCCATCGATCCGTTGCAGTCCAGTTCAAAAATGGCAACCCCGGGCATTATCGGCGAGCGGCATTATTTTATTGCGCAGGAAATACGGCGTACACTCGCGCAATATTCTGATCTTAAAGACATTATCGCGATGCTGGGCATGGAACAACTGTCGCCGGATGACCGTGACGTGGTTGGCCGGGCCCGGCGCCTGGAGCGTTTTCTTACCCAGCCTTTTTTTACCACCGAGCAGTTTACCGGACTTGAGGGCCGCATCGTCAGCCTCAAGGATGCGCTGGATGGTTGTGAACGTATCTTGCGCGACGAATTCAAAGATTACCCGGAGAGCGCGCTTTACATGATAGGCGCGATAGACGAAGCGAAAGCCAGGCCTGAACCTAAACCTCAAGCGGAAATGGAACATGCAGACAACACACATGAATCTTAAAATTCTCCTGCCCTTCAAGGTTTTCGCCGAGCTGACCGGGGTGTTGCGCATCATCGCTGATTCACGCGCAGGCTCGTTTGGGCTTTTGCCGAACCGTCTGGATTGCGTGACAGCGTTGGTCCCGGGAATACTGGTATATGAGACCGAGACGGCGGGTGAGGTTTGCATTGCAGTCGATGAAGGTATTCTGGTCAAGGCAGGTATTGATGTGCTGGTTTCAGTGCGCAACGCGATTGGCGGAACCGATCTTGGCAAACTGCGCGAAGCGGTAGAGCAGGAATTTATGAATCTGGATGAGCAGGAAAAGAGCGTGCGTTCGGTGCTGGCAAAATTGGAGAGCGGCTTCGTCCGTCGCTTTGCGGCGTTTCATCATGAGTGAAGAATTGAAAGCGAAGCCTGTGGCGGGCGAGTCGGAATTTAGCCAGCAGGTGGGTGAAAAAGCGGCGCGCAAGCTTCGCGCGCAACGTCATGTTACCCAGACCGTCTGGTCCGGTCTGGGTATGATGGGGCTGGTTGGCTGGTCTGTGGCGGTGCCCACGCTGCTTGGCGCAGCACTCGGTATTTGGCTGGACAAGCATTATCACGGCAGTCACTCATGGACACTGATGTTGCTGGCCATCGGTCTTGGCTTAGGCTGCTTTACTGCATGGCATTGGGTGGCTCAGGAAGACCGGGAAATTCACGAGCAAGAGGAGAATTACCATGAATGACGGGTTGAGTCTGGCGTTCGCTTTGCTAGCGGGAATTTTGCTGGGAATATTTTTTTTCGGCGGACTTTGGTGGACGATACGTCGTGGTATTTCGTCCAGACATCCGGCGCTGTTGTTTTTTTGCAGCCTGCTGCTGCGCACGGGCATCGTCATGCTCGGGTTCTATTTTATCCTGGGGGATAACTGGATACAGTTGCTGGCAGGTTTGCTCGGGTTCATCGTCGCGCGCCTGATCGCAATGCGGCTTACCCGGACAATGAGCGGGTATCCTGGGGTGCAGGAGGCCGGTCATGCACCTTAGCCCTGACGAAATTATCTTCTGGCAATACGGTTTTTTTAAACTGAATGCCACGATCGTTTACACATGGGGGCTGATGGTGGTGCTGGTGATCGGTTCAAAACTTGTGACCAGCAGACTTTCCACCGGGCTGCATCGTTCACGCTGGCAGAATCTGCTGGAAATTGTCATCACCGGCATCGACAAACAAATTGAAGAAGTAGGCATGAGTCAGCCGCAGAAATATCTCGGCTTTCTCGGCACCCTGTTTCTGTTTGTCGCGATGGCGAGTCTGTTTACCATTATTCCAGGCTATGAGCCGCCGACCGGTTCACTCTCGACTACAGCGGCGTTGGCAATCTGTGTGTTCGTGGCTGTGCCGCTGTTCGGTATCGAGGAGACCGGCTTAAACGAATATCTACAAGCCTACCTGACCCCGACGGTTATCATGCTGCCGTTCAATATCATCAGCGAAATCTCGCGCACCCTGGCGCTGGCGATCCGGCTGTTCGGCAACATGATGAGCGGGACGATGATACTCGCCATTTTGCTGACCATTACGCCCTTTATCTTTCCGATCGCCATGAGTGCGCTTGGGTTGCTGACCGGCATGGTGCAGGCTTACATTTTTAGTATCCTGGCGGCCGTTTACATCGCGGCTGCTACGCGCGTCCGGCAGGAGGCCGAAGATTAAACCTAACCGAAATACCATAATTCAAGCCACAGAGAACACAGAGGGCACAGAGATGATGCGAATTCCATATATTTTTGCGAGCAGCTGCTGCGCGGCTTGCCTGCGAGAAGCATTTCAGGTGTACCTGATGGGGAAGTCAGTATTTACGATAACTAATTGTTTTTGCGATATTTTCTGGTTCTGCAAGTTGGGCAATAAGTCGTCGATCCCTGCTTAACCCGCTTGCTCTGTGAACTCTGTGTTCTCTGTGGCTAATTTTTCCAGATTGAACAACAACGAAAGGATACATCATGGATAGTATGACTATTATCGCGGTGGCCTCAATTGTCACTGCCGGCATTACCATCTGCATAGGCGTCGTTGGGCCAGCCCTTGGCGAAGGACGTGCCGTTGCAACGGCGCTGACTTCGCTGGCCCAGCAGCCCGATGCCTCAGCTACCATCACGCGAACGCTATTCGTTGGGCTGGCGATGATCGAATCCACGGCTATTTACTGCTTCGTGGTCTCGATGATTCTTCTGTTTGCCAACCCGTTCTGGAACCATGTCATCGCGCAAGCAGCCGGGAAGTAAGCCATGCTGATTGACTGGTTTACCGTCGCTGCGCAAGTCGTCAACTTCCTCATTCTGGTGTGGTTGTTGAAGCGTTTTCTGTACAAGCCCATCCTTCACGCCATCGATGAGCGGGAGAAGCGGATCGCCCGCGTGTTGGCAGATGCCGACGCGAATAAGGCCGAAGCCAGGAAGGAGCGCGACGAGTTCAGGCATAAGAATGAGGCGTTCGAGCAGCAGCGCAGCACACTTATGTTCGAAATGGAGGAGGAAGCAAAAAATGAACGTCAGCGATTGCTCGACGAAGCGCGGCTGGCGGCCGATGCCTTGAGCGCCAAGCTTCAGGAAACGTTGCGATGCGATGCCCATAACCTTAATCAAGCCATTAGTCGCCGGACACAACAGGAAGTTTTTGCCATTGCGCGACGGGCGCTGACCGATCTGGCTGCGACGAGTCTGGAAGAACGACTGGTCGAGGTATTTATTCGCCGCTTGAGAGAGATGGATGAGCATGCGAAAAATAGCCTGGGTGAAGCGCTCAAAGCATCATCATCCCCTGCGCTCGTGCGCAGCACCTTTGACTTGCCTGTATTGCTGCGAACAGTGATACAACAAACGCTCAACGAAACTTTCGCGGCTGAAATTAATATCCGGTTTGAGACCTCACCGGAACTGATTAGCGGTATTGAGCTTTCTTCAAATGGACAAAAAGTAGCCTGGAGCATCGCGGATTATCTGCTGTCGCTTGAAAAAAGTGTAGAAGAGCTTGTGAAAGAGAAGGGTAAAGTCAAAGCGGAACCTGAAAAACCTGAGTTTGAAGCAAAGATGCCATGACTACGGAACCCGAGAGCCTCCGGAACGTTTTCGACAGTACGTTTGACGGAATAAGCCAGGCGCGTGAAGGCTACGCACCGCAATTGAAAATGCGGGAAGTGGGCATGATTACCAGTCTCGCCACGGGCATTGCAAAAGTTTCCGGTCTTCCCGGGGTGGGTTTTGAAGAGGTGCTGAAGTTCCCCAATGATGTGTATGGCATCGCATTCAACGTCGACGAAGACGAGATCGGCGTCGTTCTGCTGGGCGACTACTGGCAGTTGCATGCGGGTGATGAGGTCGAACGCAGGGGGCATGTGATGGACGTGCCGGTGGGAGAAGGATTGATCGGGCGCATCATTAATCCGATGGGCCGACCTCTGGATGGCAAAGGTCCGGTGATGTCCGGCACGCGTTTGCCTGTCGAACGTCCGGCAGCTTCAATTATGGATCGTGCGCCCGTCACGGTGCCGTTGCAAACAGGTATTAAGGTCATCGACGCACTCATCCCCATTGGGCTTGGTCAGCGGGAATTGATACTCGGCGACCGGCAGACAGGCAAAACCGCGATCGCGCTCGATGCGATACTCAATCAACGGGATCAGGATGTGCTGTGTATTTATTGTGCCATAGGCCAGCGTGCGTCTGGCGTGGCCAAAGTGATCGCCGCCCTGCGCGAAAATGGTGCGATGGATTACACCATTGTGGTTGTAACCGAAGGCAATGATCCGCCTGGCTTAGCCTATGTTGCGCCTTACGCTGCAACCAGCATCGCCGAATATTTCATGCAGCAAGGCCGCGACGTACTGGTTATTTATGATGACCTGACACATCATGCGCGTGCCTATCGCGAACTGTCTTTGCTGTTGCGTCGCCCGCCAGGACGGGAGGCTTTTCCCGGTGATATCTTTTACATTCACTCGCGACTGCTGGAGCGCGCAACGCACTTGCTTCCGGAACAAGGAGGCGGATCGTTAACCGCGCTGCCTATTATTGAAACTGAGGCTCAGGATATTTCTGCCTATATTCCGACCAACCTGATTTCCATCACCGACGGGCAGATCTATCTCTCTCCGTCGTTGTTCGAATTGGGTGTGCTACCCGCAGTCGATGTCGGTAAATCTGTTTCGCGCGTGGGTGGCAAGGCGCAACGGGCAGCTTACCGCGCCGTGGCGGGTGATCTCAAACTTGCCTATGCCCAGTTCGAGGAACTCGAAACTTTTTCCCGGTTCGGCGCCCGACTGGATGAAAACACCCGCAAGATAATCGAACACGGACGGCGCATACGCGCCTGTCTCAAGCAGCCTGAATTCGCCCCGGTGTCTGTGCCTGCACAAATTGCCGTGCTGCTGGCTTTGAGCGCCAAACTTTTTGACGACGTGCCGCTAGCCCGGATGACTGATGCTGAGCGCGCCGTGCGTGAAACGGCGGCGGAGATTCCAGCCGAGGTGTGCGCGCGATTCGATACCGCTGAAAAATTGAGCGATGAAGATCAGGCAGTGATTATCGCGATTGCCCGCCAGGTACTCGTGCCATTTCAATCCAGGCCGGACGCCTCGTTGGACAGCAAACCAAAGGCTGTGGAGGAGGCTAAAGAGCAGCCATGAGCGAAACCGCCGCGAGTCTGCGCCACAAGATCGCCAGCGCCGGAGAACTGGAATCCGTAGTGCGCACAATGAAGGCCATGGCCGCATCGAGTATCGGACAATACGAGAATGCAGTGCGTTCGCTGGATGATTATTACCGGACAGTGCAGCTGGGTCTGGTCGCGTGTCTCCGGCAGAGTGATCCCCCGGCTCCGGCACAAGCCAGACATCAGGGAGCAGGGCCGATAGGGGTCGTGGTGTTTGGTTCCGATCAGGGGCTGGTCGGTCAATTCAATGATGTGATGGCGGAGTACGTCGTGAATACGCTGGAAAAATTGCCGGGTAAAAAGATGATCTGGGCGGTCGGTGAGCGTATTCAATCCCGCCTTGCGGAGCACGATCTGTTGTCGGGAAAAAATTTTATTCTGCCGAATTCCATCAGTGCAATTACGCCGCTGGTTGGACAGATTCTGATCGAGATAGAAAGTCAGCGTGAAAAAGGCGGAATTGCGCAGATCTTCCTTTTTCATAACCGACCCGGGAGCGGTGCGATTTATACACCCGTCAGTCAACGGCTGTTGCCACTGGATTATGCCTGGCGTCGCGAGCTGACTGACATCCGCTGGCCGACAGGAAATTTGCCTGAAGTTATGATTGACAGGGAGCTGATGCTGCTGGCATTGGTTCGGGAATATCTTTTTGTCTCGATTTTCAGGGCTTGTGCTGAATCTCTGGCGAGCGAAAATGCCAGCCGCCTGGCAGCAATGCAACGCGCTGAAAAAAATATTGATGAACTGCTGGAAGACCTGAACCAGACCTTTCATCGTCTGCGTCAGACCGGAATCGACGAGGAGCTGTTTGACGTTATTGCCGGTTATGAATTGTTATTCAAAGGGAAATGACCCGGCAGGGGCGCGGTTTATTACGCCCCTGTGATGCGAAATGGAGTCAATTACCATCGGTCGGTTGACGGGCTGACACTTGTCTGTTTAAATTGCCTGTCATTTTAATAATCGTTTAACAATTGAAATATAGAATGATGAAATCAGCTGAAGTGGTAAAGGCATTGTCAGCGTTGGCGCAAGCAACGCGGTTGGCGATTTTCCGTCTGCTGGTGGTCTGCGGACCTGAAGGAATTACGGCAGGGCAGGTGGCTGAAAAGCTGGGCGTGTCACCGGCAAACCTGTCGTTTCATTTCAAGACGCTCAGTCATGCGGGGTTGATCGTCGCTCGTCAGGATGGCCGCTTCGTTTATTACGCGGCGAATTTTGCGGTGATGAACGGCATGCTGGCCTATCTGACGGAAAATTGTTGCGAGGGCAATCCTGACGCCTGTGTAGACCCAAAGGTGTTAAACCCAAAAAACGGTTGTCCACAGAGTACGCAGATTAAGCTGGATTAAACAACGGAATACCGAAGTATAGGTGCTTTGTCTGTCTGGTAACTCGAGAGAGATAGGGGTGTCATCTGCTTGTGCCTTAAATCTGTGTTTATCTATGTAATATATTGATTAATAAGTAATTTTAAATTGATAACGTTAAGGGAAAAACGAAATGAATGAAAAGCAATATAACGTGCTGGTGTTATGTACCGGCAATTCAGCACGCAGCATCCTGGGTGAAGTGCTGTTTAACGTGTTGGGCAAGGGAAAATTCAAAGCCTACAGCGCGGGCAGTAAACCAGCGGGCAAAGTCAATCCGGGTGCACTGGCGTTGTTGCAAGAACAGGGACATAGCATCGAAGGCTTGCGCAGCAAAAGCTGGGACGAGTTTGCTGCGCCCGGTGCGCCGGAATTTGATTTCATCTTTACTGTATGTGATAACGCAGCGGGTGAGGCCTGCCCCCTCTGGCCGGGTAAGCCTGCAACCGCGCATTGGGGAATTCCCGATCCGGCACATGTTGAAGGTGATGAGGCACGCCGTGCCGCATTCAAAACTGCCTATGCACAACTGGCACGTCGTATCCAATTGTTCATGAGTTTGCCAATCGACAAGCTCGACAAACTGACATTGAAAGAAAAACTCGCTGAAATCGGACGCATTCAAGATTAAGGGGGACGTAATGGGCAAGATACAAATATTCGATCCGGCATTGTGTTGCAGTAGCGGCGTATGTGGTACGGACGTAGATCAGCAACTTGTGACATTTTCTGCCGACGCGGAATGGGCCAAACAACAAGGTGCACAGATCGAACGCTTTAATCTGGCTCAACAGCCGATGGAGTTCGCAAAAAATGCGGCAGTGAAACACTTTTTGGAAGACTCGGGACTAGATGGCTTGCCGCTGGTTCTGCTGGACGGTAAAGTCGTTCTATCCGGTCGCTATCCTGATCGCAACGAATTGACAGCGTGGCTGGGCATTGCAGTAACACCTTCGCAATTTTCCGAGCAGGTTGCGGAACTGGTGGCAATTGGTGCGGCTATTGGCTGCAACTGCGAACCCTGTTTCAAATATCACTACGATCAGGCACGCAAGCTTGGTGTCAGCGATGCGGATATTCGCTGTGCTGTGGATATGGCGCAGATGGTTAAGGACACTCCGGCACGCGCCATACTCGACCTTGCAGAGCGTTTTGTTGGACCATCTACAGCTGTCTCAGCCGCCAAACAAAGCCCATGCTGTACTTCAACTGACAAACCTGCTGCCAAGTGCTGCGGATAACAGTACAGGAGTCGCCCATGAAATTTCTCGAACAACCGCCGCGCTTTCTATTCTTCACCGGCAAGGGGGGCGTAGGCAAGACCTCGGTTGCCTGCGCTACCGCAATTCAACTGGCTGAAGCCGGAAAGCGTGTACTGCTAGTCAGCACCGATCCCGCCTCCAACGTCGGTCAGGTATTCGGCATTACTATTGGCGACAACATTACTGCAATTCCCTTGATGCCAAATCTGGCCGCGCTGGAAATTGATCCACAGGCGGCAGCGCAAGGTTATCGCGACCGCATCGTCGGTCCGGTGCGCGGCCTGTTGCCGGACTCGGTCGTAAAGGGTATAGAAGAACAGCTCTCCGGGGCTTGCACTACCGAGATCGCTGCATTCGATGAATTTACTTCGCTGTTGATTGATTCGAATCTGACCAAAGAGTACGAACATATTATCTTCGATACGGCCCCTACCGGACATACCATCCGCCTGTTGCAACTGCCGGGCGCATGGAGTGGCTTTCTGGAAGAAGGTAAGGGCGATGCTTCGTGCCTTGGTCCCTTGGCCGGACTGGAAAAGCAGCGTGAGCAATACAAAGCCGCAGTCGATGCGCTATCCGACGGCAGTCGCACCCGCCTGATTCTGGTCGCCCGAGCCCAGCAGGCGACACTGCGCGAAGTCGCCCGCACGCATGAAGAACTCGCGGCCATTGGCTTGCGACAACAATACCTGGTCATCAACGGCATTCTGCCTCACATTGAAACTACCAATGATCCATTGGCTGCCGCAATTTACGAACGCGAACAAACCGCCCTCAACACCATCCCTGATGTGTTGAAGGCTCTGCCTCGTGACCAGGTGATGCTCAAGCCTTTCAATCTTGTTGGGCTGGATGCGTTACACCAATTGCTGGTAGATATACCTCCTCAAGCAGCACTTAACGTAGCGGTGCCGATTGAGCTGGATGAGCCTTGTCTCTCGGAACTGGTGGATGACATTGCAGCGGATGGGCATGGATTGGTGATGCTGATGGGTAAAGGTGGGGTCGGTAAAACCACTCTGGCAGCTGCCATCGCGGTAGAACTGGCGCGCCGTGGATTACCGGTGCATCTCACCACATCTGATCCCGCCGCACATCTGACAGAAACGCTGAGCGGCGCGCTTGATAATCTGACAGTAAGCCGTATTGATCCGCATGCTGAAACCGAACGCTATCGCCAGCATGTGCTGGATTCCAAGGGTGCACAGCTCGATGTGCAAGGTCGCGCGCTGCTGGAAGAAGATCTACGCTCACCCTGCACAGAGGAAATAGCCGTATTTCAGGCGTTTTCCCGCGTTATCCGCGAGGCGGGCAAGAAGTTTGTCGTGATGGACACTGCACCCACCGGCCACACCCTGCTGCTGCTGGATGCAACCGGGGCTTATCACCGTGAGGTGACGCGCCAGATGGGCGATAAGGGGCTGCACTTCACTACGCCGATGATGCAATTGCAAGATAGCAAGCAGACCAAGGTGCTGATCGCGACATTGGCAGAAACCACTCCGGTACTGGAAGCCGCCAACCTGCAAGCCGACTTGCGCCGTGCGGGCATTGAACCTTGGGCTTGGGTCATCAATTCCAGCGTGGCGGCAGCCGCAACAAAATCCACTTTGCTGCGTCAGCGGGCTGCAAATGAGCTGCGCGAAATCAATACGGTCGCCACCCGGCATGCTCAACGATATGCGGTTGTTCCCCTGCTCAAGGAGGAGCCTGTGGGTGTAGCGCGGTTACTGGAGCTATCGAGCAAACAAGCTATCAGAGTCTGATAGGCCATATATCTGCACAGATTGTAAGAGGGAGTAACACATGAGCATCTTCGAACGCTATCTCACGCTATGGGTTTTCCTGTGCATCATCGCAGGCGTGGTGCTGGGGCAATTTTTACCGGGTATATTTCAGGCTATCGCCAGTCTGGAAGTGGCCCATGTGAACATCCCCGTCGGCGTACTGGTCTGGGTGATGATTATCCCGATGCTACTGCGTATCGATTTTGGCGCGCTTCATCAGGTGCGGCAGCACGTGCGCGGCATTGGTGTAACACTGTTTATCAACTGGGCGGTAAAACCATTTTCAATGGCCTTGCTGGGCTGGCTATTTATTCGTCATGTGTTTGCCGGCTATCTGCCGCAAGACCAGCTCGATAGCTATGTCGCCGGTCTGATATTGCTGGCGGCAGCGCCCTGCACCGCGATGGTATTTGTCTGGAGTAATCTGGTCAAAGGCGATCCGTATTTCACGCTGTCGCAAGTCGCCCTCAACGATACCATCATGATCTTCGCCTTTGCACCGCTGGTAGGTCTGTTGCTCGGTATCGCCAGCATTGCAGTGCCTTGGGCAACTCTGTTTGTATCGGTGGTTTTTTACATCGTTGTGCCTGTTCTTCTTGCACAGTGGTTGCGCAGGGGCTTGTTGGCAAAAGGCGAGGGTGAGTTTAAAAAAGTGATGGAACATTTCGGCCCGTATTCGATTGCGGCGCTGCTGCTGACGTTGGTGTTGCTGTTTGCCTTACAGGGCAATGCCATCGTCGCGCAGCCGCTGGTGATATTCATGCTGGCCGTGCCGATTCTGATCCAGGTTTTATTTAACGCCAGCCTGGCTTATTGGCTGAATTATCGTCTGGGTGTGGCGCACTGTGTCGCAGCGCCTTCTGCCTTGATCGGCGCGAGCAACTTCTTTGAACTGGCGGTCGCCACCGCGATCAGCCTGTTCGGTTTTCAGTCGGGTGCGGCATTAGCGACCGTGGTCGGGGTGCTGATCGAAGTGCCGGTGATGCTGCTGGTGGTAAGCGTGGCGAATCGTTCGCGAAATTGGTACCAGCGGGGGATTGAGGGTTGATAAAAACGCTGTATAGGACTGAATTTTTGCAGGAATGATGCAAAGTGGGTGTAAACAGCGTCCGATAGCTTGCGCCTCGGTATCTAGCCGTCGTGAGTTTGGGTCGGAGATATCTGGAGTGTTTTTATGGTTTACGAAACACCGCTAACGTTTGCAGCCGGATAAGCATTTAAGGCGTTCAGGCTAAAAGTGGTAATTCAGCCCTGCCGACAACCCCTGGTTGGTTAAATCCCGTCGATACTCCAGGTCATAGCGGAGAAACAGCAATAAATTTTTGCCGGAAATCAGGTTGATTCCGACGCCTGTAGTGAGCGCATCCGTTGTTTTTGTATCGCCATACACAGTAAAGCGATCCGACTGCCCCTCGATGCTGGCGGTAATGGCGCGTTCACCGAGCGGACGCACATGTGCCCAGCCGAGTTGAAATTGCGGCGTCAGCACCATGGCATTCCGTAAAATTGAGTCCCATGACGCAGTCAATCCGGCATGACTGCGAAGTGTCCGATTCGTCGTTGATTGCACTCGCAGATTCAGGCTGTCCGCACCTTTTTCGCTAAACCCGTCGCGGTTCTGGTAGAAATAATCGAGACTGGCTGCAGGAACAACCTTTACACCCTCAAATGAATAGCGGTAGCCAACCCGTATCCGTGCATTTCCTTCCCAGGCATCAAGTGAGGATGTGGCGCTACGGTCCAGCGTCGAAAAGGTTATGCGGCGGTTTGCGGCGCCCTGAGATATGCCTGCGTTAAAACCACCCTGAACAAACCCGTTGCCGTATAACTGAACGGCATAAGCACCGAGCTTGGCATAATCGGTTTTAACGCCGCCCAAACCGCCGGTCCAGTCCAGATCGCTATGGATGAAACCCGCAGAAAAACCGATCCGCGTGTCAGCTGATATTTGCCCGTCAATCCCGGCAAAGATCGCGCTGGTGTGGGCGTTGAACCCTGAATCGCCCGCGCGTTGCGAACTACCCGCCAACCGTACCCACGCACTATCGAGCTTCTGCTCGCCTTGTTCAGATGGCAATTCGATCGCCACACCGTCATACATCAGGTTGGAAACCCGTTGATCTGTCATGTCGTTGAACATCACGTTGGTTCGCAGCGCATCTGACGCCAGGTTGTCATAGCGTAGCGGCGAAATCTGGCTGAGCGCCTGACGCAATTGCATTACAGTCGGCCCGAAATACAGCAAATCAAGATTTGTGTAGACATTTTCCAGATCGGAATACGCTGCAGGAATGTGGCCATCCAGATAGGTTGCCACATGGTTTGCGTTTCCTTCCATTGCTAGCACGCGGTAACACAAGACGCAATCGCCCATCGCTTGCTGATTGATAAAATTTCCTGCCGGTACGAACGGAGGGCCGACCAGCTTTGATTGCTGCGCGCCGCCCACACCCCATCCTGCGATAGGTCCGGCAATGCCGGTGTACATCCTGGAGTTTGTCGGAACCAGGACCATGGTCATCATCGTAGGCTGTGAAGGCAAGGCGAAAATGTCGCGCACCTGAGTGGCAGTCAGGCCGCGCACAGTGGCGCTGCGCATCACCCAACTGCCGATTGCGTTGGAAGCGTTTGCAGTGGCATTCGGGTTATAGAAACGAACAAAATACTGCTGCGTACTGGTCTGAATGGTTGTGACATCGGTAGCAACATCAAAAGGCGGGATGCCGCCCAGGCGCCCGTTTACTGTGCCGGCAGGCTCAACCACGAGTAACGCCCCTATGGGTTGTACCAAGTTGCGCCAATTTTCCGCGCTGACAGAGGGCGCCAGCAACAGGACGAATGAAGCGCAAATCCACAATGCGATTTTAGTCGTAGCCATACGCGTTCTCCAAGACTATCAATCGCCATGATTGAGAAATATCATGTGATTCAAAGCCTCTTGATTCGTAAGTCAGATAAGACCGATAACATCGACAGCCTACTCCCAACAGAAGCCCGGCGCCAGATGAGCTGCTATCCGGTCTGGCAGCGGTATTCGCGCCTTAAGCAGCGTGCATGGAATTTTGCGTAAACGACTGAAATGAATGGCAGTGCGAAAACCATTTCTCAGACAAGGCAGTTGACGTTAGTAAATCTTGTCTTGCCAGTTGTGGTAGAATGCGCCCCCTTTCATCTAGCAAGGCTGTAACCATGTCACGCCAACTTCGCAATATCGCAATTATCGCCCACGTCGATCACGGTAAAACCACCCTGGTCGATAAGCTCCTGTCTCAAGCGGGTTCTTTCTCTGCACATCAGCTCGTCGCTGAACGTGTGATGGACAACAACGACCTGGAAAAAGAGCGCGGGATCACCATTCTGGCGAAGAATTGCGCAGTGGAATTCAAAGGCGTGCACATCAATATCGTTGACACACCGGGCCACGCCGACTTCGGCGGTGAAGTAGAGCGCGTGCTGGGCATGGTTGATGGCGTGTTGCTGCTGGTGGATGCGGTTGACGGCCCGATGCCGCAAACCCGTTTCGTGACCAAAAAAGCACTGGCCCTGGGTCTGCGCCCTATCGTGGTCATCAACAAGGTTGATCGTCCAGGCGCGCGTCCGGACTGGGTAGTTGATCAGACTTTCGATCTGTTCGATAAGCTGGGTGCTACCGACGAGCAACTGGATTTTCCGGTTGTCTACGCTTCTGCATTGAACGGTTATGCAAAGACTGATCTGGATGCGGTCACCGACAACATGTTCGCATTGTTGGATGTGGTATTGGAAAATGTGCCTGCGCCTAGTGTTGCAGCTACAGATGAACCGTTGCAATTGCAAATTTCTGCGCTGGACTATTCCAGTTTCGTCGGTCGTATCGGCGTGGGTCGCGTAACGCGCGGACGTATCAAGCCAGGCCAGGAAGTCATGGTCATGAATGGCGACAAGTCTTCCAAGCGCGCGCGCGTCAATCAGGTGCTGGGTTTCCGTGGCATCGATCGCGTGTTGCTGGATGAAGCGCTGGCTGGCGACATCATTTTGATTAATGGTATCGACGAAATCGGTATCGGCGTGACTATTGCTGACATAAGCAAGCCGGAAGCCTTGCCTTTGCCAAAGATCGATGAACCTACGCTGAGCATGAACCTGATGGTGAATACCTCGCCATTGTGCGGTCAGGAAGGCAAGTTCATCACCAGCCGTCAGATTCGCGATCGCCTGAACAAGGAATTGCTGGTCAACGTGGCCTTGCGTGTCGAAGAAACGGACAATACCGACGTATTCCTGTTGTCTGGTCGTGGTGAATTGCACCTGACCATTCTGTTGGAAAACATGCGCCGTGAAGGTTTCGAGATGGGCGTGGGCAAACCGCGTGTTGTGTACCGTGAAATCAACGGTGAACGTTGCGAGCCTTTCGAAGTGCTGACCGTGGACGTGGAAGACACGAACCAGGGCGCAGTGATGGAAGAACTGGGTCGTCGTCGTGGCGACTTGCAAGACATGCAGCCGGACGGTCACGGTCGTGTGCGTCTGGAATACCGTATTCCTGCGCGCGGCCTGATCGGCTTCCAGTCCGAATTCATGACACTGACACGCGGCACCGGCATCATGGCGCACGTGTTTGATGACTACGCACCGGTCAAGGCGGACATGCCTGGTCGTCGCAACGGCGTGCTGATTTCTTCTGAGGCTGGCGAAGCGGTGGCTTATGCGCTGTGGAAGCTGGAAGATCGCGGTCGCATGATCGTGGTTCCTGGCGACAAGCTGTATGAAGGCATGATTATCGGTATTCACAGCCGTGATAACGATTTGATCGTTAACCCGATCAAGGGTAAGCAACTGACCAACGTCCGTTCGTCCGGTACCGATGAAGCGGTTCGCCTGACACCGCCAGTGCGCCTGACGCTGGAGTCCGCAGTTGAATTCATCGATGATGATGAACTGGTTGAAATTACACCAGTTTCAATTCGCGTTCGCAAACGCTACCTGACTGAAAACGAACGCAAGCGCAACGTACGCGGCCTGTAATTCGTCAGTAACACCAGCCAGTACAAACGCCGCGCAGTGCTATACTGCGCGGCGTTTTGCATTCAAAAAAGCAGTTCCAGCCACGTCATCTGATAGCTGTTCGCACGAACACGCAAGGTTTACTCATACTCATGGCTCAACAATTCTATACATTCGCCGTTTTTTTTATGGGTCTGCTGATTGGTGCGGCAATCATCTGGCTGGTGTTGAGGGGGCGAATCTCAACTATCAGGAGCGAATCTCAGATCGAGCTGGCTCGTCTCAATGAGCGCTTGAGCGCAGCTCAGGAAGACGCAAGACGTCTGGCAACAGAGCACGCCAATGCGGAAAACGCGATTCAACAACTCAAGCAGTATCTGGGCGATTTGCGCGAGAAAATGGGTGCGGCAGCGTCTACGGTTGCGAATCAGAATAGTCAGCTGATCGCACTCGGGCGCGAACGGGATGATCTTGCCACGCTGCGGGATCAGCTCAATGCCGAACAACAGCGTTTAAGCAATCAGGTGACCGAGCTTGCCACCAGTCTGACTGCGGAGCGCGAAAAAGCCCGCGAAAATCTTGCGGTACTGAATAGCGCAAGGGAAGAATTAAGCAATCAATTCAAAGTGTTGGCAAATGAAATTCTGGAGGACAAAACCCGCCGTTTTACCGAACAGAATCAGACCAATATCAGTCAGCTGCTCGAACCGCTGAAAATCAAGATCAGCGAGTTTCAGGGCCAGGTACAAGAGGTTTATGTTCAGGAGGGCAAGGACAGATCCGCTCTGACCGAGCAGGTTAAGCAACTGATGTTGCTTAACAATCAGCTTTCAAAGGATGCGCACAACTTGACCTCCGCCCTCAAAGGACAGGCCAAGACGCAGGGTAACTGGGGCGAGTTGATTCTGGAGCGGGTGCTGGAAGCTTCCGGTTTGCGAAAGGAGCACGAATACGATGTGCAGGAAAGTCATACCCGAAGCGACGGTACGCGCGCCCAGCCGGATGTAGTGGTTCACCTGCCTGAAGACAAACATCTGATCATCGATGCCAAGGTGTCACTGAACGCGTATGAGGAGTACGCCAATGCTGATACCGATCATCAGCGCGATGCAGCCATGAAGCGCCATCTGGAATCGGTGAGGAGCCATATCAGAGAGCTGTCGGAGAAAAACTATCAGCAGCTTTATGGTCTGAAATCGCTCGATTTTGTACTGATGTTCATCCCGATAGAGCCGGCTTTCATGCTGGCCATCTCGCATGACAGCGATTTATGGCCGCATGCCTGGAAGCGGAACGTCTTGCTGGTGAGCCCGAGCACTTTGCTGTTTGTGGTGCGTACCGTCGCGCATCTGTGGCGGCAGGAGCAGCAGAACCGCAACGCGCAGGAAATTGCCAATCGCGGAGCCGAACTCTATGACAAGTTGGCGGGTTTCGTGGAAGATCTGGAGGGGCTGGGTGTCAAGCTGCAACAGGCGCAGAAGTCTTATGACGGCGCGTATAACAAGTTCACCGGCGGTCGTGGCAATGTCATCCGGCAGGCTGAAATACTAAAAGAGCTGGGCGTTAAACCCACCAAACAATTCCCGCAAAAGATGATTGATGCGGCTGTTCTGGAAGAGAAGACGGGAATATAGACAATGCAAGCTGAATCTATGAAAGTATTAAGCGGCGACATCGGCGGCACCAAGACCCGGCTTGCGATCGTCACGGTCGAAGGCAGCAAGGTACGCATAGAGTACGAAGCCAGTTTTTCCAGTCAGGCGTATGATAATTTTGAAACGCTATTGGGTGAATTCCTGTCCGACAAAGGGCGCGATGAATCGCGCCCCTACGATGTTGTAAATGGCATTAAATTTTCGGCATTCGGGGTTGCAGGGCCGGTGCAGGGCAGGGCAGTGCAAACCACCAACTTGCCCTGGCGTATCGACGCAGATGCATTGCAACGGCAATTCGGCTTTATCCATTGCACACTGCTCAATGATCTGGAAGCTACCGCGTACGGACTGCCGGCGCTGGCGCCGGAGGATTTGTTGACCTTGCAGGCAGGGGCGGCCGATTCTATTGGCAATATTGCCGTGATCGCTGCAGGCACAGGGCTGGGTGAGGCGGGTTTGTATTGGGATGGAAAACAGCACCAGCCGTTTGCCACCGAAGGCGGGCATGCCAGTTTCAGTCCGGCAAATACACTGGAATTTTCCTTGCTACGTCATTTGCAACAACAGTATCAGCATGTCAGCTGGGAACGCGTAGTCTCAGGCATGGGGATAGTCAGCCTGCACGAGTTTTTGCGCCAGTATCGGAGTGTCGATATTCCGGACTGGTTGGCGCAAGAAATGCGGGACGGTGGTGCGGCCGCAATTTCGAACGCAGCGGGGCGAGATGAAATATGTGCGGAAACGATGCATCTGTTTGTGCGTTTGTATGGTGCTGAGGCCGGCAACCTCGCACTCAAGGTGATGAGTCGGGGTGGGATTTATCTGGGCGGCGGCATTGCACCGAAAATTTTGACTATGCTGACAGGTGGCGAGTTTTTGGAGGCTTTTCTGGGTAAGGGGCGGATGCGCCCATTGCTGGAGACTATGCCGGTAAAGGTGATACTGAATGACCGCGCTGCATTGTATGGTCCTGCCTTGCGTGCCGCACACAGGCAAGCCGGCTGACGTGCATGACTGTAATAATTGCCGGATATCATGCAATTTACAATGCAGTTGTCGCGGGCGTCGTGTTTTTCAATAGCCTGTTTTCATGTGACAGGGACGCGCTAAGTTGTTAAACTGCATTCATTCTCAAATTCGCTGTTTATACAAAATTATTTTTACATACAGGCACTTGCAATGAGCTCCTCAAAAAAAACCAATTCCGCACAGATTGACCGTTCCAATCCCGTTGTCTTGCAACGCACACTGACCAACCACCTGATTTACACCGAAGGAAAATCCGTCGACACGGCCACTGATCGCGACTGGTTTGAGGCCTCGGCACACGCCGTGCGTGATCAACTCATTGAAAAACAGTTGAAAACGACAGATGCATGTGCAGAGCAAGACCCGAAACGGCTCTATTACCTCTCTCTGGAATTCCTGATCGGTCGTACGCTGTCAAATGCAGCGCTCAATTTAGGGGTGGAGCAGCCGCTGCGTGATAGTTTGAAAGCGTTGGGTCGTGACCTTGAAGAGGTTGAAGAAACCGAGATCGACGCAGCCTTGGGTAACGGTGGCTTGGGACGTCTGGCTGCCTGTTTCCTCGACTCCATGGCGACGCTCGATTTACCGGGTCAGGGTTACGGCATTCGCTATGAATACGGTATGTTTAACCAGCGCATCAAGAACGGGCAACAAGTCGAGCGTCCAGATAACTGGTTGCGTTTTGGCAACCCCTGGGAATTCCAGCGCCCGGAGCGTATGTATCCGGTCAAATTTTTCGGTCGTGTCGTTCAGTTTTCGGATGGCAAGGGCGGTATAGAGCATCACTGGGTAGATTCTGAAACGGTGATGGCAATGGCCTTCGACGTGCCTATCCCCGGTTACAACACAGATACGGTCAACAATCTGCGCCTGTGGGCAGCCAAAGCCGCGCGTGAATTCAACCTGGAGTCATTCAATGCGGGTGATTATCTGAGTGCGGTTCAGGACAAAAATATTTCCGAGAGCCTGTCCAAGGTGCTCTACCCGAACGACAGCTCTGCGGTGGGTAAAGAGCTGCGCTTAAGACAAGAGTATTTCTTTGTTTCTGCCTCCATTCAGGATATTTTGCATCACTTTCTGGAGAAGCACAGCGACTGGGATCTGTTGCCGGAAAAAGTGGCCATTCAGTTGAATGACACTCATCCGGCTGTTGGCGTGGCCGAGATGATGTATCAATTGCTGGATGTGCATGGTCTGAAGTGGGATCACGCATGGAGCCTGGTCACCAAGATTTTCGCTTACACCAACCATACGCTGATGCCGGAAGCACTGGAAACCTGGGCCGTGGAGAAGTTTGCACGCGTGTTACCGCGTCATCTGGAAATTATTTACGAGATCAATCATCGTTTCATGGCGCTGGTCAATCATCATTTTCCCGGAGATATTGAGTTACTCCGCCGCGTTTCCATTATCAATGAAAACCATGGCAGGCGTGTGCGCATGGCGCATCTGGCCGTGGTGGGCAGTCATACCGTGAATGGCGTGGCCGCGATTCACAGCGGTTTATTGCAAACGACACTGTTTGCCGACTTTCATCGCATTTATCCGGAAAAATTCATCAATGTCACCAACGGGATTACGCCGCGTCGCTGGCTGAATCAGTGCAATCACGGACTGGCTGAACTGATCGCTTCGCGCATCGGTACCGGTTTTGTGCGCAACCTTGATCAGCTCAAGGGCTTGATCGAACATGCCGAGGATGCCCAATTCCGCCGCCAGTTCCGCGCGGTCAAACAGGAAAACAAGGCACGTCTGGCTGCGTATATCGAGAAGAAAGTCGGTATCAAAGTTGATGTCAATTCGATGTTTGATGTGCAGATCAAGCGTATTCACGAATACAAGCGTCAGCTGTTGAATGTGCTGCATGTGATTACCCTGTACAACCGCATACGCTCCGGCAATGCGCATTCGATTACGCCACGCACCATCATTTTTGCAGGCAAAGCAGCGCCTGGTTATAAATTGGCCAAGCTGATCATTCGTCTGATCAATGATGTCGCCAGCATCGTCAATGATGATCCAGCGGTGCATGGTTTGCTCAAAGTGGTATTCCTGCCTAACTACGATGTTTCATCGGCGGAAAAACTGTTCCCTGCCAGCGATCTGTCTGAGCAGATTTCCACGGCGGGTACGGAAGCATCCGGTACTGGCAATATGAAGATGGCACTGAACGGTGCGCTGACCATAGGTACGCTCGATGGTGCCAACGTAGAGATTCTTGAAGAGGTGGGCGACAACAATATCTTCATCTTCGGCCTGACTACGCCGCAAGTTGCCGACCTGCGTGCGCAAGGCTACAGCGCGTGGGATCATTACTACGGCAACGAAGAGCTTAAGCAGGTGCTGGACATGATAGGCAATGGTTTCTTCTCGGTGGAAGAACCTGGTCGTTACCGTCAGATTTTTGATAACCTGACGCATCATGGTGACCATTATTTGTTGCTGGCCGATTACGCCAGTTACATCGCAACTCAGGATAAGGTCAGTCTGCTTTATCAGGACAAGGAAGAATGGACGCGTCGTGCTATCCTGAATGTTGCGAACATGGGCAAGTTTTCCAGCGATCGCACGATCATGGAATATGCCGACAATGTCTGGAACGTCAAGAGCGTGAAGCAAAGTTAGTCTGGATATTTTATTGCGGTAAAAAATAACCACCTGCAATTTTGGTGGTTATTTTTTTGGATATTAAACACTCACGCGTGAGCAAGCTAATAAAGGCGTAGCTGAGCTATAATTTGAGGCGCAAGCTTCGCTCAGTCTGACTTTAAGGAATTGATCGTGAAAAAGAGTACTTCCTATTTCCTGCAAGTTCGTCCTAAAGTGCCGGAACGTCTGGCGCGCCTTGAAGAGTTGGCCAATAACCTCTGGTATGGCTGGGACAGGCCCACACGCAGATTATTTGCGCGTCTGCACCCCGGTTTGTGGAAGGCTACCGGCCACAGCCCGAAAGCATTTTTGAAACGGGTGGATGAACAACTGCTGATCGAAGCGGCCGACGATCAGGTGTTTATCGGCAACTTCAACCGCGTGCTGGCGGATTACGACACCTATCATGACCACAGACAGCCAACGGGTGGTCTGGACTGGTTAGGTCGGAATGATCTGATCGCCTATTTCTGCGCAGAATTCGGTCTGCATGAAAGCTTTCCAATTTATTCCGGCGGTCTGGGCATTCTGGCGGGAGATCACTGCAAGGCGGCAAGCGACTTGCGTCTGCCCTTCGTGGGGGTCGGCCTGTTATACCGCCAGGGCTATTTTCACCAGACCATAGATAACGAAGGCAATCAGATTGCCACCAACACTGACTCCAGCTTCGATGATCTGCCCGTCTCTCCCGCATTGCGACCGGATGGTACCGAGGCTTACACCATGGTCGAACTGCCTGGCAGTATCGTCAAGATCAAAATATGGCAAGCCCGGGTCGGCCATATCATGCTCTATCTGCTGGATACGGATCTTGAAAGCAACACTACCCGCGACCGTGACATTACCCATCGTTTGTATGGCGGTGGCACAGAGATGCGCATTGAACAGGAAATTGTGCTGGGCATCGGGGGCGTACGTGCCTTGCAGGAAATGGGACTGAAACCTACTGTCTGGCATATTAACGAAGGGCACGCAGCCTTCATGATGCTCGAACGTATCCGGCAGAAAACCGGATACGAGGACTTTAACTTCACCACGGCCCTGGAAAACGTGGCGGCGAATACCATATTCACCACCCACACGCCCGTGCCTGCCGGGCACGACCACTTCAGCGAAGGGATGATAAAGGCCTACTTCGAAAAGTATTATGCTGAGCTCAAGATCAGCCATGATCAGTTCATGCAACTGGGACGCACCAGCATCAGTCCGGATTTCAATATGACTGCACTGGCGTTGCGCGGATCACGTTTTCACAATGGCGTGTCGCGTATCCACGGCGATGTGTCAGCGAAAATTTGCAGCGACATGTGGCCGGAAATAGATCCTGAAGAAAACCCGATGACCTATGTCACCAATGGTGTGCATGCGCCGACATTTTTGGCGACCGAGTGGATCGAAGTGCTGGAACGTTATCTGGGCTCCGAGTGGAACGCACGCATGAACGATTTAAAGTTATGGGAGGGCGTGGACAATATTCCCGATCATGTGTTCTGGAGCGTGCATCAAACCCTCAAAGTGAAAATGCTCAATACGGTGAGTGATCGCATCAAAGCCCAGCATTTTCGCAATCACGGTTCAGAAGCTCACCTGGATCGCCTGCTGAAATACGTTAATCCGGAGAATCCTAATATTCTCACGGTCGGTTTTGCGCGCCGTTTTGCCACTTACAAACGTGCCACCATGTTGTTCAGCAATCTGGACTGGCTGCGTGAAATTTTGCATAACCCCGAACGTCCGGTGGTGTTCATTTTTGCCGGAAAGGCGCATCCGGCGGATATTCCCGGACAGGATCTGATACGCCGCATCACGCAGATTTCCAAGATGACCGAATTTACCGGCAAGGTGTTGATGGTCGAAGGCTATGACCTCGCGCTGGCACGAAAACTGGTCTCCGGGGTGGATGTCTGGCTGAATAATCCCTTGTATCCGCTGGAGGCCAGCGGTACCTCGGGCATGAAGGCGGGAATGAATGGCTGTATCAACCTGTCCGTGCTGGACGGTTGGTGGGGGGAGAGTTACGACGACAAGAACAAGAATGGCTGGGCGATTAAACCGGTATCGGAAAGCATGAGCGAAGAAGTTCGCACCCATGATGAAACCCGCACGCTCTATGAATTGCTGCAGGATCAGGTCGTTCCGTCCTACTACGCCTATGGCAAGATGGGTTTCTCACCAAACTGGGTGAAGATGGCTAAACGCTCAATGGCGTCCATCATCCCGCGCTTCAATTCCAAGCGTATGGTCGGTGAATATCTGGCCAAGTGCTACCTTCCGGCCAGCAAACAACATGAGCTGTATACGCAAAACCAGTATGCAAATTCACACCTTGTGGCCGATTGGAAAGAGCGCGTGCGCGGTGCATGGGAAGGCGTTGAGTTGAGCCGCGCCGATCCGGTTGTGGCTCAAATAAACTTCGGCGACAGCTTGCGTTTTGCGGTGACGGTCAAACTCGATGGCCTCACGCCAGACGACGTGGTGGTAGAAATACTAATAGGGTTCAATACCAAGAAAGATCAGATGCTCTCCGCGCGCCATTACCGCTTTGAGCCGCTCGGCACCACGAACGAAGTGGGGGAAAACCTGTTTGTCACCGAGTTGCAACCGGAACAATGCGGCAATCTGGAGTATCGTATTCGTGTTTATCCGTACCATGAGTTGCTGACTCACACGTTTGAGATGGGCATGATGCGCTGGCTGTAACAGGCTGAAAAATATAATGAATTACAGCGTCATTGAACAACGCCAGGCGTTGCTGTGATTCAAACAAGGAAAAGAAATGCCTGAAATTAATGTATTGTTTGTAACCTCTGAAATTGCCCCATTAATCAAGACGGGGGGGCTTGCCGATGTCAGTGGCGCACTACCCGCCGCTCTGCGCACCCTGAACATCGACGTGCGCGTGCTGGTTCCGGGCTATCCGCAAGTAATGAAGCAAATGGGACCGCACGAAGTCGTGGCGACTTTTCCGGATTTAGCCAATTTCCCGCCATCCCGGCTGATCTTTTCCATCATGAAAAGTGGTGTACCGCTGCTGGTACTGGATTGTCCGGATTTGTATCAGCGTGAGGGCGGGCCTTATATGGACCCCGCAACCGGTCATGACTGGGTGGACAACCCGTTGCGTTTTGGTCTGCTCTCGAAAATTGCTTCCATATTGGGTAGCGATGAATCACCGCTTTCCTGGCATCCCGATCTTGTGCACGGCAACGACTGGCAAACCGGTCTGACAGGTGTCTACCTGAGCGAAGCAGAAGGTGCAGTGCCCAATATCATCACCATCCATAACCTGGCATTTCAGGGTAATTTCCGTCCGAAGAAGGTTGAACTTCTGGGCTTGCCACCGGCCAGTTTCAATGTCAACGGCATTGAGCTGTATGGCAATATGTCTTTTCTCAAGGCCGGGCTTTATTACGCCTACCACATCACGACGGTCAGCCCGAACTACGCCCGTGAAATACAGGGTGACGATCTGGGCTTCGGTCTGCAAGGCTTGCTGCGTACCCGCAGCAGTGACGTTACCGGCATACTCAACGGTATTGATACCGATGAATGGAATCCGGAAACTGACAGGCACTTGCCCGATCATTTCAGTGCTTCCCGCATGGCAGGAAAAGCACTGAATAAACAGGCTTTGCAAAGCCGTATGGGGTTGGATGTGAACCCGGATGTACCGTTGCTGGCTGTGGTCAGCCGTCTGACCCACCAGAAGGGCCTGGATCTGCTGCTGGAAATTGCCCCTCGCCTGCTCAAGCTGCCTGTTCAACTGGCAATACTGGGCAGCGGTGAGGCCTTCATGCAACAAGCCGCGCGCGATCTGGCGCAGGAATATCCCGGTAAGCTCGCTGCGATGATCGGTTTTGACGAAGCACTCTCGCATCAAATCGAAGCCGGTGCGGATATGTTTATCATGCCATCGCGCTTTGAGCCTTGTGGATTGAATCAGTTCTATAGCCAGCGCTACGGTACGCCGCCCATCGTGCATAACACCGGCGGCCTGGCGGATTCGGTCGTGGATTGCAACCCGGCAACCCTCAAGGAGGGCACGGCCAGCGGATTTGTGTTCAGCGGCATGACGGCTGACAATTTGTTTGCCACCATACAACGCGCGGTCGGACTGTACCGCGATGAACGCAAATGGAAAGCCTTGCGCCGGAACTGCATGACCAAAGATTTTACATGGGAGACCAGCGCCCGTGCTTACCGCGAGGTGTATCTGAAGGTGCTGGGGCAGAGGACAGAGTAGGGCGTTGGCGGGAAACCTCCTGCCGACAGTTTTCCTGACTTAGTCTGGAACTTGAAATATCAATTTTAGACATCAGGTTTTGGGAGTAGAGTGATCACAGTTGTTAATGGAGCAATCAACAACCGCGAGGTCTGAGCGGCATTTTTCACCAACAGGAGGATGGCAATATGAAGATTCCAATGCAAATCACGCTGCGCAACGTAGATCATTCAGATGCTCTTGAGGCGCACATTCGCGAGAAGGCGAAAAAGCTGGAAAGCTTTTTTGAACACATTGTTTCCTGCCGCGTCGTGGTGGATATGCCACACAACCACAAACATCAAGGAAAACCCTTCAATATACGCATCGACATCGGTGTGCCGGGACGTGAAATTGTGGTGAACCGCGATCGTCACGAGGATGTCTATGTCGCCCTGCGCGACGCCTTCGATGCCACACGCCGTCAGCTCGACGATTATGTCCAGCGCATGCGCGGCGAAACCAAGCACCACCAGGCCGAATATGTCGGCGAAGTGGTGCGACTCTTTCCCGAGGATGGCTGTGGTTTCATCCTGCGCGACAATGGTGATGAGTTGTACTTTCACAGAGATAACGTGGTCAGCCCCACATTCGGGCAACTCAACGTGGGTGACGAAGTGAAGTTTATCGAGGAACTGGCAGCTGAGGGGCCTCAGGCCAAACGCGTGAGCATAGGCCATCATCACGTGCCACACTAATCAGATATTCACATAAACCTTGCTATAAAAAGCATTTAGCCACAGAGAACACCGAGATCACCGAGTAAAAACAAATAGTTATAATAAGTTTTTCAATCACCCTTTTGGGGTGTCAACAAAAAGTGAAAAACCCACGTAACTCTCTGTGTTCTCTGTGAGCTCTGTGGCTTGAACAGCGGTTTTCAGGATGACTTCACGGGCAGCAAATTTTAGAGCGAATGTGCGACCTTAAATTTGCTGCGCGTGACTGCTGTTTGACCCGGTATCAATCCCCCTGATTAACTTCGAATTCGCGCCAACACCGTCTGCACCAGCTGCTTTGCCCGTTGTTCGGTGGCAGCCTCGCAATAGCAGCGCAATTCAGGTGCATTGCCCGATGGTCGCAGGTGCACGATTTCACCGTTATCAAAGCTGATCCTCAGTCCGTCTGTGGTGTTGCAATCCACGGGCTTTGCATCATCGGGCGCCAGATAGCGCTGCAACGCCTGCGCATCGTTGGTGAGTTCAAGAATCAACCGACGGCTGGTCTCGACAGGGAAGTTTTGCAGCCGGTCGCTGGCGGTGAAACGTGCGGGCAAGTCATGCATCAAGGCGGAAACCTGACCATTTTTATCCCGTGCGGCGGCCAGCACTGCCAGGGCGGGCAGGATTGAATCGCGGGTGGGTAAGGGTTCTAGTTTTTTCCCGTCATGCGATACGCGGGAGCCGACCAGAAATCCGCCATTGGCCTCGAAGCCGACTACGGTATCATCGCTGCCTGAACTAATCTGTTGCATGCCGGCAATTACGTATGGTGAGCCGATCCTGGTGCGCAGCACCGTTTCAAAGGAACCGCAGAGCTCGATGGACGTATTGCAACTGACCGGGACAACCACTTTTTGAGCCCCAAGATAACGGGCGCAAATCAGCCCGACAATATCGCCGCGCAGCCAGGCACCTGTTTCATCGGAAATCAGCGGGCGATCGCCATCGCCGTCGGTCGAAATAATGGCATCGAAATGGTGCATTTCAGCCCATTCCCTGCCGCGACGAATATCTATTTCGGCAACAGCCTCGGTGTCGATGGGCACAAACTCTTCTGTGCGCCCGAGCGAAGTAACCTCGGCCCCCAGCCCTTCCAATATGCTTCTTATGACATCGCGCGCCACGCTGGAGTGCTCGTACACGCCAAGATGCATGCCTGCTAAATGCTGCGCCGGGAAAAAGTCGAGATAGCGCTGTACAAATTGTTCCAGCGCTGCGGGATTGATTTTTGGCAGTTCACCGCCGCCCTCGTTAACTTCCACAATCGCGTCAGCAATTTCATGTTCGTCGGACTTGGTGATTTCTCCGTCGGGCCGGTAAAACTTGATGCCGTTCCGGTCGAAGGGGATGTGGCTGCCCGTTACCATGATGGCGGGGATGCCTTCGTTTTGTGCATATAGCGCCAGCGCTGGCGTCGGCAGCGCGCCGCAAAAATCAACCTCGACGCCCATATCAAGCAAGGCTGACGCACAGGCCGCCGCGATGCGCGGACTGCTCGGCCGCAAATCCACCCCCAGGGCGATGCGCGTAACTGCAAAAGACTGTCTTATCACCGACAGAAAAGCAACTGCATAAGCTGCGCAAACTTCGTCGGTCATCTGGCTGACCAGGCCGCGCGCGCCGCTGGTTCCAAATGCCACGCCGCTGCTGTCCATTAAATCGCGAATTACAACCGTTTTCAATTGACACACTCCCTCGTAGATATTGTTGGCAAGCGCTGATGCTTGCCCGGATGCAATCGTCCAGCGCAACGTGGATCAGCGATCAATACCGGCGGCCATTTTACCTTATCGGACGATTGTACTGAGATAGCTGACAACGGTGTTTTTTTAGATGTTATAGTTACTCCCGTTGAATTCAACGGGGGAAATAATGATGCGTATCTTACGGATATTTTTACTCACCTTGCTGCTGAGTGGCTGCGGCTACAACACCTTCCAGACTACCGATGAACAGATCAAGGGGAGTTGGGCGGAGGTGCTCAACCAGTATCAGCGCCGTGCCGATCTGATCCCCAACCTGGTCAACACCGTCAAAGGCTATGCCGCGCAGGAAAAAGACGTGCTGTTGGGCGTCACGGAGGCGCGCGCCCGTGTGGGCAGTATCCAGGCCACTCCCGAGTTGATCAACGACCCGCAGGCATTCGCCAAATTCCAGGCAGCGCAAGGCCAGCTGACATCTGCCCTGAGTCGTTTGCTGGTCGTAACGGAAAATTACCCTCAACTTAAATCCGATCAGAATTTTCGCGATCTTCAGGCACAGCTGGAAGGCACGGAAAACCGCGTCACCGTGGCGCGCAACCGCTATATCAAGGCGGTGCAGGAGTACAACATCGCGGTGCGCTCTTTTCCCAGCAACCTGACTGCAATGCTGTTCAGCTATAGCGTAAAGCCGTCCTTCACGGTGGAAAATGAGCAGACGATTTCTCACGCGCCGACTGTGGATTTCGCAGCGCCCAAGATCGCACCACCAGTCGCAGCGCCCGCGAAATAGGACGGTTGTGCCGGAAAGATTTTAGTCGAGAGCAGTGCTTACGGACTTAAACTATGCCCGGGACCGCGATCATTGAGTTTTATCGGGAGCGCTGCGCGGATCACAGCGGTCGAAGCCTGAGTGCAATTTATGCACTAAGCTTGGAGGAACTCGAACAGACACATGACTATATACAGTGGCTCTTCCCGCTTCCTGAACCCAGTTCGGCAAACCCGTACGCGCCCGTTTTGCTGGAATCCGATATGGTCGAATTTGCACGGGACGAGCATCTCAAAAGTAAGTTGTTACAGTCTTTGGCCTTAATGCTGCGTTTTTATGGTCTTGCCCTGCAAGACACGAAAGATGGCCCGAAGATAACTGAAAACGAAGACTTTGTTGCAAGGAGCCGAATCTGGCTTCGACCCTGCAATCACAATTTTCTGAGGATTAGTCGAATTCTCAGGTCGCTTGCGCTGCTCGGGTGCAACCGTCATGCAATGGCGTTATTCGAATGCCTGGAAAGGATTTATCGGAATCATTCCGGCGCTATCGGTGACAGAACGTTCCGGTATTGGAAAAGCGCTGTGGGAAGTATGTAGTAGCGGGATTGGCTGAGCGGGTGTTTAACAATCGGGTCGCAAACATATGAAAAAAATAGGCTTTTCAGTTGTTTTGCTTGCGCTGTTGCTGATCGGAGTTGCGCACGCCGAGGTTGCCGTGCCGCAGCTGACTGCGCGCGTCACCGATCTTACCCGCACGTTGGATACGCAACAGATTCAGGCGCTGGACGCTCGACTGGCCGCCTTTGAGGCGCAGAAGGGCGCGCAGATAGCCGTTTTGATCATTCCCACCAGCCAGCCGGAAACCATCGAACAGTTCGGCATACGCGTCGCAGAGGCGTGGAAGCTTGGCCGCAAAGGAGTAGACGACGGTGCGCTGCTGCTTGTCGCAAAGGATGATCACACCCTGCGCATCGAGGTGGGCTATGGACTGGAAGGCGCGCTCAACGATGCCACCGCGCACCGTATCGTTGATGAAATTATCGTGCCGCATTTCAAACGCGGCGAGTTTTATCCGGGCATCGAGTCCGGTACGGCGGCGATGGTACAGGTGATCAACGGTGAACCTCTGCCGCCGCCAAAACGTGCAAGCGCCGCCGGAAAACAAGACCTTCAGTCGCTGATGTTCGCAGGCTTCGTGATTGCGGTCGCACTGGGCGGCATGCTGCGTGCATTGCTGGGACGCTTTCCGGCAGCGATGCTGGTGGGCGGCGTGCTGGGCGGGTTAGCCTGGCTGGTGGTCGCCTCCGGGTTGATCGCATTGCTGGCGGGTATTGCGGCTTTCGTGTTCGTGCTGCTGGGTGGCGGACGCGGCCTGGCTGGATATGGCGGTGGCGGGTTTGGCGGCGGTTCCGGTGGAGGAGGCTTCGGCGGCGGTGGAGGCGGGTTTGGTGGTGGTGGCGCTTCGGGGCGATGGTAATGAATTTAAAACGAATCATGCAGCATTTATCGACAGGTCGAACCGCTGTGCGGCGCGCTTTTCCAGGCCTGTCACTGGAGGCGATTGAGAGCGCCATCCGCGCAACGGAGGCTCAACACGACGGTCAGATCCGCTTTGCGGTAGAACATGCCCTTGATCTGGCGCCGTTGCTGGCGGGACAAACTGCACGGCAACGCGCGATCGAGGTGTTTTCCCAATTGCGTGTCTGGGATACCGAACATAACAATGGCGTATTGATCTATCTGCTGCTGGCAGACCGGGATGTCGAGATCATCGCCGATCGCGGCATTCATGCAAGGCTTGAGACAGAAGTATGGGAGACGATTTGCCGGGAAATGGAAGCGGCATTTCGGGCAGGTCAGTTTGAATCTGGTGTGGTCGCCGGGATACATGCCGTGGGCAAACATCTGACGCGCCACTTTCCGGCACGCAGCAACAAACCCAATGAAATGCCGGATGCGCCGGTGCTGTTATAGAGAACGAGCTGTATTAACGTGAAACTCGCGTAGCGGTTCGTTTGCCCTTGCCCTCGCTTGCGGGGGAAAGTTGAAAAGGGGGAGAGCGTAGCGAGGGGGCTCGGGCATGGTGAGTTTGCGAGTTGATGCCCTCCGGGCATCAACCCTGCGAGAATATTTGCATTATCAGGGGTGGTTTTTTTGCCATACCCGTTAGAGGCGGCGTGCCCGCCGCTGTGTTGCTGTTCAACTTGTCAGGAGGAATGAATCATGGCTATCGGGGAAATTTGCAACCGTGAAGTGGTTATCGTGCAGCGCGACACAACGGTACAGGATGCTGCCAAACTGATGCGTGAGCATCATGTCGGCGCGCTGGTGGTGGTCAAGGAGGTGTCCGGAAAACGTCATCCGGTGGGTCTGGTCACCGATCGTGATCTGGTCGTCGAGGTGCTGGCGCCGGAGCTTGTTGCCTCGGTCATCACCGTAGGCGACATCATGCAGCCCAAACCGGCAACCGTTCTGGAGACAACCGGCGTGTTTGAAACCATCCAGCTGATGCGTGACAAGGCGGTGCGGCGCGTGCCTGTGGTGGACGAACATGGTGTGCTGATCGGCATCGTGGCGCTGGATGATTTGCTGTCATTGCTGGCCGATGAGTTGAGCGAACTTTCTGCACTCGTCTCCCGCGAACAGAAGAAGGAAACGGACTCCCGCCGCTGAGGCTGCGGATCAGCACATCATGCATCCGAATTTTCATCCCGCGCTGGTCAATGGTTCTGCGGGCGACCCGGTGCTGTTTGTCGACTGCCTGTTCGACAAGCGCGCCCTGCTGTTCGATCTGGGCAACATCAGTGCTTTGCCGCCGCGCAAACTGATGCGCATCAGCCATGTTTTTGTCAGTCATGCCCACATGGATCATTTCATCGGCTTCGACTGGCTGCTGCGTATTCTGCTGGGGCGAGACAAGGCTTTACATCTGTTCGGCCCGGCAGGTTTTGTAGCACAGGTGGAACACAGGCTGCGTTCCTATACCTGGAATCTGGTGCAAAACTACGACACCGACTTTACGTTGCATGTCACCGAACTGGATGGCGGCGGGGGCGGGCTGCGTGCCAGTTTTCACTGCCGCAGTATGTTCCTTCGTACAGGTGAAACGGCTGTAGTCTGCCCGGGCAACGTGCTGCTGAGCGAGGCATCAATGCAGGTGCGCTACACCTTGCTCGATCACGGCGGCATCCCCTGTCTGGCCTATGCACTGGATGAGCCGGCGCATGTCAATATATGGAAAAACCGGCTGCATGAACTCGGCCTGCCGGTAGGTGGATGGCTGCGCGAATTGAAGCAGGCGGTATTGCGCAATGAACCGGATCATTGGCAAATACATGTCGCATGGCGTGAGCAGGACAACGAGCATGAGCGGGTGTTGCAGCTATCCGAGCTGAGGTCTGCGTTGCATATCGTGCCCGGTCAGAAGATCGCCTATGTCACCGATACTGCGTGGAGTGAGGGAAACGTGGGCCGCATTACCGCACTGGCGCTTGGGGCCGACCAGCTGTATATCGAGGCGGTTTTTCTGGAACGTGACGCCGAACATGGACAGCGCAAGGGGCATCTGACCGCGCGGCAGGCAGGTGAAATTGCGCGTGCAGCCGGTGCAGTCAGCGTTACCACGATGCATCATTCACCGCGATATCAGCACGAAGATGTGTCCTTGTTGCACGCGGAAGTGGCGGCAGCTTTTGGCGGCAAGGTGTTGTGATGATGCCTTCATTGTTTTATGTAACTGTTTGTTTTAATTAAATATTAATGTTATGTCGCAATTGACTGTTGGCAGCAATCCGATCGAACTAAAAGGCGATGTTCACGCGGAGACGCGGAGAACGCGGAGATATAATCTGGCAACCAACTGGCTACAAGCGCAAACACATGCTGATAAACTCATGCCAACTCGACCAATTATGAATATTGCGAATTTAGATTTTTATTTTTGGGGTGGTTGCGTGTCTTTCTCCGCGCTCTCCGCGCCTCCGCGTGAGACATTTCAAATCTAAATTCCAGTTTCAACAGGCAACTACGACAGAGCGAATATGAAACACTGGGAACACTTTTCTCATCAGGCTGATATTGGCGTGCGCGGCCGGGGGGCTACGCAGGCCGATGCGTTCGAGCAGGCGGCATTGGCGCTGACTGCCGTGGTCGTCGATCCGGCAGAGGTGGCGCCCTTGAGTATGATACGGATAGACTGTGATGCGCCCGATGCCGAGTTGCTGCTGGCCGACTGGCTCAATGCGCTGATTTACGAGATTGCGACGCGCAACATGTTGTTCAGCCGTTTTGAAGTGCATCTGGATGGTAGCCGCCTTAGCGCAAATGTATGGGGTGAGCGACTTGAGGTGGCGCGACACCACCCGGCCGTCGAAGTAAAAGGCGCGACCTATACCGGACTGAAAGTATCGCAGTTACCGGACGGCAGCTGGCTCGCTCAATGTGTGGTGGACGTGTAGTGAAGCGGAGGAAACATCATGGATCTCGCACTGTTTGAACACAAATCTGAATTCGAATGGCAGATCAGGCCGTTCGGCAAGATGCGCGTGCCGGGCGTGATTTTTGCGAGTGAGTCGCTGATGCGCGAGATGGATGCCAAGGTCTATGAGCAGGTCACCAATGTCGCCATGCTGCCGGGCATCGTCAGAGCTTCCTTTGCAATGCCGGATGCGCACTGGGGCTACGGCTTTCCTATCGGCGGCGTGGCGGCGTTCGATGCCGACGCGGGCGGCGTGGTGTCGGCGGGCGGGGTGGGGTTCGACATTTCCTGCGGTGTGCGCACGCTGCTCACAGGCCTTGCCATCGAAGACATTATGGCTGTTAAAGAGCGCTTGGCGGATGCGCTGTATCACGCCATTCCCGCCGGCATGGGCAGCACCGGCACGATCAGGTTGGATGCCGCAGAAATGAATGCAATGCTGCGCGGCGGCGCACGCTGGGCGGTGGAGCGCGGTTTCGGTACGGCAAGCGATTTGGAGCGCATCGAAGAGGGCGGCTGCATGCACGGCGCCGATCCGGCTCAGGTTTCCGAGCAGGCCAAAAAACGCCAGCGCGACGAGATGGGTACACTGGGCTCCGGCAATCATTACCTTGAAATCCAGCAGGTTACAGATATTTATGCGCCGGATATCGCTGCCTCATTCGGCATAAAACCGGGCGATATTGTGGTCAGCATCCATTGCGGTTCGCGCGGGCTGGGTCACCAGATCGGCACGGAATTCCTGAGGCAGATGGTGATTTCCGCCGCCGGTTTTGGCATCGATCTGCCCGACCGTGAATTGGCTTGCGCGCCTGTCCATTCACAACTGGGACAGGATTATCTGGGGGCGATGCGCGCAGGCATCAATTGCGCGCTGGCCAACCGTCAGATACTCACTCATCTGACGCGGCAGGTGTTTTCAAAAATATTGCCGCAGGCAAAGTTGCCGTTGCTGTATGACGTGTCGCACAACACCTGCAAGCTGGAACAACACGAGCTGGACGGACAGCTACGCAAACTGTACGTGCATCGCAAGGGGGCGACGCGCGCCTTCGGCCCCGGACATCCTGATTTGCCCATCGCGCTGCGAAACGCCGGCCAGCCGGTACTGATCGGTGGCAGCATGGGCACAGCTTCCTATATTCTGGCCGGAACCAAACAGGGGATGCGAACCGCTTTCGGCTCCGCCTGTCACGGGGCGGGGCGAGCGATGAGCCGCCATCAGGCGCTACGCAACTGGGGTGGACGGAATCTGGTCGATGAACTTGCCGGGCGCGGCATCCTGATACGCAGCCCTTCGCTGCGCGGGGTTGCCGAGGAAGCGCCGGGCGCATACAAGGATGTCAGCGCGGTGGTGGATTCGGCAGATCGTGCCGGTCTGGCACGCAAGGTGGCGCGTCTGGTTCCGCTCATCTGCATCAAGGGCTGAACGCATATTAGTTATGAGGTGCATATGAATTTACTGGAACGAAATGACTTTCAGCCTGGCGATGCACTGTTGGTTACCGACGTGCAGAACGATTTTCTGTCAGGCGGCAGCCTGGCGGTGCAGGGCGGCGATGAGATAGTGCCGGTGCTCAACCATTACCTGGAAATCTTCACGGCGCGGAACCTGCCGGTGTTTGCAACGCGTGACTGGCATCCCGAGGATCATTGCTCTTTCCGCGCGCAGGGCGGCATCTGGCCGCAGCACTGCGTGGCGGGAACGCGCGGTGCGGAGTTTGCGGCGGCGCTGCAGTTGCCGCCTTCCACCGCCATCATTTCCAAGGCAACCTCGCCGGAACATGACGCCTACTCGTCGTTTCTGCGCACCGATATGGATAGACGCCTGCGCGATGCCGGTATACGCCGGATATTTATCGGCGGACTCACCACCGATTACTGCGTGCTCAATACTACGCGCGATGCGCTGCAACTTGGCTATCAGGTGTTTGTTCTGGTCGATGCAATCCGGGCGGTGGATGTTCGGCCCGGTGACGGAGAGCGCGCCGTGGCGGAAATGATCGCGCTAGGCGCGCAATGCATCACCCTGCAATGGCTTGCCGGATGAGTCCCCCGATGAATCTTGCGGGCAGCGCGCTGCTCACCGACCTCTACCAGCTCACGATGCTGCAGGGCTATCATGATAGCGGCATGGAGGATGTCGCCGTGTTCGAGTTCTTCGTGCGCCGGCTGCGCCCCGGGCGCGGCTTTTTGATGGCGGCGGGCCTCGAGCAGGTGCTGGAATTTCTGGAAGGTTTGCACTTCTCGCCGGAAGAACTGGCATGGCTGGCATCCACCGGCCGCTTCAGCAAGGATTTTATCGCCAGTCTGGAAGCGCTACGCTTCACCGGCGATGTGCACGCGATGGCGGAAGGCACGGTGTTTTTTCCGAATGAACCGATCCTGCGCGTGACAGCAACGATTGCAGAGGCGCAACTGGTGGAAACGCGGCTGATCAACCTGTTGAATTTGCAGACGCTGATTGCCTCCAAGGCGGCACGCATGAAGCTTGTGGCGCCGGACAAACTGCTGGTGGACTTCGGGCTGCGACGCGCCCACGGGGCAGAAGCAGGGCTGCTGGCGGCGCGCGCCAGCTATATCGCCGGCTTTACCGGCACATCGACGGTGCTGGCTGGCATGCAGTTCGGCATACCGCTGTTTGGCACAATGGCGCATTCCTTCGTGCAGGCGCACGATGACGAGACGCTGGCCTTCGAGCACTTCGCCCTTGCCCAGCCGGACAATGTGGTGCTTTTGATCGATACCTACGACACCGAAGCCGCAGCGCGCAAGGTGGTGGCGCTCGCGCCCAGGCTGGAACGTGATGGTATCTTCATCAAGGGGGTGCGCATCGACTCCGGCAACCTTGCCGATCACGCCCGCCGAGTTCGGAAAATCCTGGATGCAGGCGGACTCCGGTATGTCACGATCTTTGCCAGCAGCGACCTGGACGAATATGAGCTGCGCGACATGCTGGTCTCGGGCGCGCCGGTGGACGGATTCGGCATCGGCACGCGCATGGATACCTCGAGCGACGTCCCCTATCTCGACTGTGCCTACAAACTTCAGGAATATGCCGGTCGTGCGCAGCGCAAGCGTTCCGAAGGCAAACAAACCTGGCCCGGGCGCAAGCAGGTGTACCGCAGCTACGATATTGATGGCCGCATGGCATCGGATGTCGTGACGCTGGAAACGGACGCGCTGCCGGGCGAACCGCTAATCATGCCGGTGATGCGCGCAGGGCAGCGTTTGGCGCCAGTTGCGACTCTGGCGAATATCCGCAGCCACGCGGCAGCCAGCTTGGCGCGGCTGCCCGAACCGCTACGTCAACTTCAGGAACCCTATGATTACCCGGTGACAATCGCCAGTGCGCTGCACGAGCTTGCGGAGCAGGTTGACCGGGGTTGATTTGACCATTACAGGAGAGCTTGCCATGAATGACAATCAAATTATACCGGTTAGCCCGCGCAATATATGGATGCGCGGACTGTACATGCTGCTGATGGCGCTGGCATACCAGGTAGCAGGAACCTTGCTGTTTATCGTTGCCATCTTTCAATTTGTGATGGTGTTGCTGACCGGCTCACCAAATAAACAATTAGTCGAATTTGGCCGCAGCCTGGGGCGTTACTTTCAGCAAATCGTCAATTTCCTGACTTTTGCCACAGAACAGATCCCTTTCCCGTTCAGCGCATGGCCTTCGGACGACTGATCAGGCGCTACGCTTAGCCGCGTAGGTCGGGTTAGCGCAGCGTAACCCGACTTCATCTGAATAAGACAAAATACCATGCAATACCAACGCGTATTTGTTCCGGGAGCTTCCTATTTCTTCACGCTTGTAACAGAGCAGCGCAGAACTATATTGGCTTCTGTTGCAGCCATTGAGGTTTTGCACAGTGCGTTCCGTGCTGTGAGCAAAACCCGCCCCTTCGAGGTAGATGCAATCGTTGTATTGCCTGACCATCTGCATTGCATTTTGACATTGCCGCCGGGTGATGCAGATTTCGCTACCCGATGGCGGCTCATCAAAACCCGCTTTACCAAACAATGTGACCCGGCATTTCGTGCAGTAGCCAATCCTGCACGCCGGGCAAAACGCGAGCAAGCCGTGTGGCAACATCGATATTGGGAACACCTGCTTCGTGATGAAACCGATTACACCCGCCATGTCGAATACATTCATTTCAACCCGGTTAAGCACGGGTATGCTGAATCAGCGATAGAATGGCCGTATTCCAGTTTCAGACGATACGTCGCAGCGGGCATATATCCGGCGGATTGGGGGCAGGGCGTAATGCATTTTGAGGGCATAGGCCATGAGTAGGCGATGAAGTCGGGTTACGCTACGCTAACCCGACCTACTGCTGCTGCGGCTATTTTTTAAAGTTAGTGTCTAGCGACCAACAACCAATAACAAACATCACGAACGGAGAAACATGCGGTTTTTGCACACATCGGACTGGCATCTGGGCCAGACCCTGCACAGTTTTGAGCGCAGCTATGAGCATCAGTGTTTCCTCGACTGGTTGCTAGCCACGATAGTCAGCGAACAGCCGGCAGGCTTGCTGATCTCCGGCGACATTTTCGACAACGCCAATCCCTCTGCGGCCTCGCAAAAACAGTTTTACCGTTTTCTGCAACAGGCCAAGCTGCGCGCCCCTCTCCTGAATATCATCATCATTGCGGGCAATCACGACTCGGCAGGCCGCCTGGAAGCAGCGGGGCCGCTGCTGGAAGAATTCGACATCACCGTGGTCGGGCATATCCGGCGCACAGCGGACGGCGAAATCGATCTCGAACCGCTGGTAGTGCCGATGCACGATCGCAAAGGGGGCATCGCGGCCTGGTGTCTGGCGATTCCCTTTTTGCGCCCGGGAGACGTGCCGCGCGTCGAGACGACAGGCGATGCCTATATGGAAGGGATAGCCCGGCTATACCAACAGGCTTTCGAGTTGGCACGCTCACGCCGCCAGCCAGGCCAGGCCATCGTGGCGCTCGGGCACTGCCACATGGTGGGCGGTGAAGTCTCGGTTGAATCCGAACGGCGCATCGTGATCGGCGGGACTGAAGCGCTCTCAGCCAGTATGTTCGATCCCGCCATCGCGTATGTGGCGCTCGGGCATTTGCACAAGGCTCAGCGTGTGGGCGGTCAGGCGCATCTGCGTTATTGCGGCAGCCCGCTGCCGATGTCGTTTGCAGAAATCGACTATAAACATCAGATATTGCGCGTCGATCTTTCGGGCGAATCGGTTGAGTGCGTCACCGAAATAGCTGTGCCGCGCACGGTCGATTTGCTGCGTATCCCCAGACAAGCCGCACCTGTGGAAGAGGTGCTGGCTCAACTGGCCGCCCTCGATTTGCCTGCATCGACCGATGTGCATAGCCACCCCTATCTGGAGGTGCGTGTACGGCTGGATATGCCTGAACCTGGGCTTCGTGCGCGCATTGAAGCGGCGCTAGAAAACAAACCCGTGCGACTGGCCAGGATTGAAACCAGCGTTGCCGAAAAAACCGCCGGTGTGCTCACCCCCATGTCACTCGACGATCTGAACCGTTTGCAGCCGGAGGATATATTCAAACGACTTTTTCAGAGCAGGTTCGGCGGTGAAGCACCTGCTGCACAACTCGCCGCATTTGCCGAACTACTTCATGAATCTGGTGTAAGTATATGAAAATACTGGCAATACGTGGCAAAAACCTGGCCTCCCTAGCGGGCGAATTCGATATTCCTTTCACAGAGGAACCGCTGGCATCCGCCGGGCTGTTTGCAATCAGCGGCCCCACCGGGGCGGGCAAAAGCACCTTGCTAGACGCATTGTGTCTGGCCTTGTACGACGATACGCCGCGCATGTTACGGGCGGGCAGTACCGGCACTAAACTGCCGGATGTGGCGGGAGAAACGGTGACGCCACACGACACCCGCACCTTGTTGCGGCGCGGTGCGGCGGAGGGTTATGCCGAAGTGGATTTCGTCGGCAATGACAGTTGCGCCTACCGTGCCCGCTGGAGCGTGCGGCGTTCCAGATCAAGAATGGATGGCAAACTTCAGTCGCTGGAAATGACCCTGAAGCGTCTGCCCGACTTGCAGCCGATCGGTGGAACCAACACCGAGGTCAAAGCCGAAATCGCCCAGCGCGTCGGGCTGAATTTTGAGCAATTCACCCGCTCGGTATTGCTGGCGCAGAATGAATTTTCTGCCTTCCTCAAGGCGGACGACAATGAGCGCGGCGAGGTGCTCGAAACCCTGACCGGTACCGTCATTTACTCCGCCATTTCCAAACGTGCCTATGAGCGCGCCAAAGTCGAGCAGGCCACATTGGCGCGACTGAATGATCGCCTGGCAGACCAGAAGCCGTTAAGTCAGGAGGAGAGGGCCGCGCTTGATATGGAAAGTATTCAGGCAAATCAGGTGCTTACAGGGATAGAGCTGCAAAAATATGCGCTGGATGAAGCGTTGCGCTGGCATCAGGAATCGGAGCGGATGACGCTGGGGGTACAGGCGGCCGAAATTGAACTTGAGAATTTGCAGGCAGGGCTACTGGCGGCTGAGCCCCGCAGGAAGGAATTTGAGCGTATCGAAGCGGTGCAGGATTCCCGTGCCATGCTGGCCGATTGCGAGCGCATTGCGGCAGATATTGCACAAAGCCAGCTTGCCATCGGCAAAGGTGAGACGGATCATAATCAGGCGACACAGGCTTTGCAGGCGGTTGAGGAAGCACAGGCGCTTGCCAGCAAGACTTTACAGGATGCCGAGCAACGACGGGCCGCCGCCGCGCCCGATCTGGATCAGGCAAAGGCACTCGACACCCGGCTTGAGACGCTCGTGCCCCTGCAGCGTCAGGTGGGGCTGAAAAACGAGGCAGCGCTGACTGCCGAGCGTCATGCAAGGCTGGCGCTTGAAGCAAATGAGCAGCATTCCAGCCTTGCGCAGGAAGAGCTGCAAAAGATCAGCGACTGGCTGGTACAACAGGCACATCTCGAAACGCTGGCTGACAACTGGCCGCGCTGGGATACGCTGCTTAATCAGGCGACCCAGCTTGATGTTGATAAGGGGCGACTCAGCTGCGATCTGGCAATCGCGCAACAGCATGAGGCGCATTTTGGTGGGTCGGAAGCCACGGCCAACGCAAGCCTTGC
>JBAZAY010000006.1:0-84933 GCA_041671725.1 Gallionella sp.
GTAGTTGATCGGCAGCCCCGCTTTGCGGTTGCGTTCCTGAGCGCGTTGAATCGATCCTTCTCCCCAGTTATAGGCCGCCAGTGCCAGCTCCCAGTCGCCGAACTGGTTGTGCAGCTTTTCCAGATAATCCAGTGCGCCGTTGGTCGCCCCCGTGATGTCGCGTCTGCCGTCATACCACCAGTTTTGCCGCATGCCGAAATTTTTTCCGGTAGACGGCATGAATTGCCAGATGCCTGAGGCGCTGCTGGTTGAATACGCTCCCGGATTGAAGGCGCTTTCTATCATCGGCAACAGCGCGATTTCGCCGGGCATGCCGCGACGTTCCACTTCAGATGTAATGTAATAAAGATAACGGTTGGCGCGGCTCATCATGCGGGCAACGTAGTCGGGGCGGCTGGCATACCACTGTTCGTGTTTGGCAACTAACGGACCGTCGTTATCCTGCATCGTGAATCCGCTGCGCAGGCGTTGCCAGAGATCGCCGTTATCCAGCGTCTCATCATAGAGGAGTTTCAGTTGGATATTGCGCGCATTGCTAAGAATGATGCCAGGCTCTGCCAATGAGGTGCTCAGCGCAAGCTGGTCTTCGGCGTGTGCGGAAGTGTAGAGCGTGCATATTGCGAGCAACAGAGGAAAAATCAGTTTAAACAATGGCACAGCCCAGGAAGACGGAAAAACTTTGGAAGAGTAGCCGAGTTTTCGGGGGCAGGTCAATCTAATTCGGGATTGAGGATTCGGGATTCGGGATTGAGGAGAGCGAAGCGATGAGTGGAGGATTGAGGATTGAGTAAAATCCGCTGTTCTGCTTTTAACTCGCTCCTCAGTCCTCGCTCTTGCTTTTATCTGACTGCGTTTTTCAACTGCTCCAGGATTGCCGGGTTTTCCAACGTGGAAACATCCTGGGTGATTTCCTCGCCCTTGGCGATGGCGCGCAACAGGCGGCGCATGATCTTGCCTGAGCGTGTCTTGGGCAGATTTTCACCGAAGCGGATTTCGTCGGGCTTTGCAATCGGACCGATTTCATGACCTACCCAGTTGCGGAGTGTTTCGGCAATTTCACGTGCTTTTTCCGGGGTGTCAGGGTGCGCGCCCTTCAGTACGACAAAGGCGACCACAGCTTCTCCCTTGATTTCATGTGGTTTTCCGACGACAGCCGCTTCTGCGACCAGCGGGTTTGCGGCGAGCGCAGATTCGATTTCCATCGTACCCAGTCGGTGGCCGGAGACATTCAGTACATCGTCGATGCGTCCCATGATCCAGAAATAACCGTCTTCATCGCGGTGCGCGGAATCGCCTGCCAGATACGCGCCGTGCATTTCTTCCGGGAAATAACCCTTTTTGTAACGCTCAGGGTCGCCCCAGATGGTGCGGATCTGCGACGGGAAGGGGCGCTTGATGACCAGGAAGCCGCCATGCTGATCGAATACTTCGTCGCCTGCTTCATTGACGATGGTGGCCTGGATGCCGGGCAGCGGCAGCGTGCAAGTGCCGGGCTTGATCGGCATTGCGCCTGGCAGCGGCGAGATCATGTGACAGCCGGTTTCAGTCTGCCACCAGGTGTCCACGATAGGACAGCGCGCACCGCCAACGGTGTTGTAATACCACATCCAGGCTTCCGGATTGATAGGCTCGCCCACCGAGCCTAACAGGCGCAGGCTGGATAAGTCATATTGTTTTGGTAATTCGCCGCCCAGCTTGATCAGCGAACGGATCGCGGTAGGTGCGGTATAGAATGTGGTAACTTTATGATTCTGAATCATTTTCCAGAAACGGCCTGCGTCGGGATAGGTGGGTACGCCCTCGAATATCACCTGTGTGCCGCCCATTGCCAGCGGGCCGTAAGCCACGTAGCTGTGACCGGTGATCCAGCCTACATCGGCGGTGCACCAGAAAACGTCGGATTCCTTGTAGTCGAATACCCATTGCATGGAGAGCATGGCGCCGAGCAAATAGCCGCCGCTGGAATGTTGCACGCCTTTAGGGGTGCCGGTCGAGCCTGAGGTATACAGGATAAACAGCGGATGTTCCGCGCCTACCCATTCGGGTTCACAGACGGCGCTTTGGTCCGCGACCAGATCATGCCACCAGATGTTGTTAGCTTCGTTCCAGGCTGTGTCGCAGCCGGCGCGCTTATAAACGATGACGGTGTGTACCGATTCGCATCCGCCCAGTGTCAGTGCTTCATCTACCGCAGGCTTGAGCGGCATCACGCGACCGCCGCGCTGTTGCGCATCGGAGGTAATCACGGCGCAGGCTTGCGCATCGGTGATGCGCTCATGCAGGCTCTTGGATGAAAAGCCGCCGAACACCACCGAATGGATTGCGCCGATACGCGCGCAGCCTTGCATCGCAATGACGGCCTCGATGCTCATCGGCATGTAGATGACAACGCGATCGCCTTTTTTGATGCCGCGCGACTTCAGGCCGTTGGCGAACTGGCACACGCGTGCGTGCAAGTCGCGGTAATTGATTTTTGTAACCGCACCATCATCTGCTTCAAAAATGATCGCGGTTTTGTCGGCCTGGCTGGCGAGGTGTGTATCCAGGCAATTGTATGAAACATTGAGTTCGCCGTCTTCAAACCACTTGTAGAACGGTGCGTTGCTCTCGTCCAGCACTTTGGTGAACGGTTTTTTCCATTGCAGTGTTTCTCGCGCCAGCCGGCCCCAGAAACCGGTGTAATCCTGTTCGGCTTCACGGCAAAGCGCCTGATATGCTGCCATGCCGGAGACATTGGCTTGTTTGACGAATTCGTCGGAAGGGTTGAAAACGCGGTTTTCGTGCATTACAGACTGGATGTCGGACATGAAATCTCCTGATATTAAGTGCGTTGAGCAAAGTTGCGCGAATGTAGTTTTTTAGGGTAGCTCTGTCAATCATTACCCCTGCAATCCCGGTAAAAAATGGTTTTACAAAACTGCCTATGTCTTTTGGTCTATATAAAACCACACTGACAGTGTGTAGAGTGCCGTGAGTTAAGATCTCCTGGGAGATTTACAATGGCAATCGGTGAGAATGAAGTCGAGCCTTCCCGGATCAGTTCGGGCGAGCGTCGTTATGCATGGCTGTTGACGAATCTGTGTGTTGCAGCGGTGTATCTGTTGCTGGCCAGTATCGTTCATGGCTATTTCACCAGTACCATCGCGAGTGTGCTCTGGCCGTCAAGTGGTCTGGCGCTGGCGGTGTTATTGCTGGGTGGCAGACGTTATGCGTGGGGTGTGTTTCTTGGGGCATTGCTGACTCATGTTCACGCGGATAGTTCCGTCTGGACGCCTGTCCCCATTGCTATTGGCAACACTCTGGAGGCCTTGGGTGGGGTTTGGCTGTTGACACGCGATGGCAAGTTTGATGTGCAGTTGCGTTTATCGCATGATTACGCCCGTCTGATTTTATTGGGAGGTTGTGTCGCCGGTTTCATCGGTGCAGCGACAGGACCTACGGTGTTGCTGATCGCGGGAATTTTTACCCCGGATAATTATTTGATTCAAATGCTGCAGTGGTGGATGGGGGATGTGCTGGGGGTGGTCCTGATTGCGCCGTTGATTCTGGTTTGGCGTCAGTTGCCCGCCAACTGGCTGGAACCGAAACGACTGGTCGAGGTTGTCGTGTTTTTTGCACTGGCGTTGCTGGCAGGGCAAATCATTTTTCTCGACTTGTTTCACGACACGCTCGGCCCCTTTGCAAGAGGTTTCTGGATGGTGCTGTTCATTACCTGGGCAGCTGTACGTCTGGGAATGCACGGCGTATTGCTGGTGCTGATTGTGATTGCAGTTCAGGCGCTGCTGGGCGCCTATAGTCATGTCGGACTGTTCGATAATGACCTTGTGCAGACCCATTTGATGAATTTCTGGTTTTATATCATTACGCTGTCCGTGGTCGGGATGTTGCTGGCGACCTATATCAGTACCGAAAAGCGCGATAAGGAAGTGCTGCGCGGACACGAAGAATTCTTTCGCACGATTGCCGAAGGGGTCGATGATTTCATAGCCGTGCTCGATCTGGATGGTCGGCGCCTTTACAATAGTCAGTCTTATGGCAGGATTTTTGGTAGTCCGACGGGGCCGTCCAACTCAGACTGCTTTGCCAATATTCATCCCGATGACCGTGAGCGTATCAGGGAATTGTTCAATGAAACAATAGCGACCGGTGTTGGTCGGCAGGCGGAATTTCGCTTCGTTTTGCCGGACGGCAGTCTCCATATGATGGAGTCACGAGGCGGCCTGATCCGGGATAATCAGGGCAAACCCTTGCTGGTATTGGTCGTGTCTCATGACATAACTGAGCGCAAGCTGGCCGATGAGAAAATTCGCAGCCTGGTTTTTTATGACGCCCTGACGCAATTGCCGAACCGCCGCTTGCTGAAGGATCGTATGACCCAGGCGATGGCTGCCTGCAAGCGGGGTGGACATTATGGCGCTGTAATGTTTATTGATCTCGATAACTTTAAACCGCTTAATGATTTACATGGACATGCCATGGGCGATGCGCTGCTGGTGGAGGCCGCTCAGCGTATCAGTCGTTGTGTGCGGGAGGTGGATACGGTTGCACGTTTCGGTGGGGATGAGTTTGTGGTGATACTCGGTCAGCTGGATGCGGAGAATGAAAAATCTGCAACGGAGGCGCTTCGTATCGCAGAAAAGATCGGTAACGCACTGGCAGAGATATATGTGTTGAAAAGCGATAGTGGTGATGCCGCTACGGTCGAACATCGATGCACATCGAGTATGGGTGTCATGCTGTTCACGGGCCATGAGTTTAGTCAGGATAATCTGCTCAAGGCGGCGGATATGGCGATGTATCAGGCGAAAAGAAACGGGCGCAATCAGGTTTGTTTTGCAGGGTAGTATGGGCGATTTAGCCCGCAGGGGGACGGCGTGCCAAGCTGCTGCGCCAAATTTTGCTGGTTCGCGACACTGCCCCGGATTTTGAGAGTGGGCGGTTTTGCGGTATTATTGCAGCCTACGAGAAACATTTGATAAAACCACTAGCCATTCGGCCAGGCTGTCAAACCCGCAAGGGGCTTCTCCTGAAAATAGATGAGCTAAAGCTCATTATTTTTGAGTGAAAAGACGACAGCCAAACGAGTGGCTATGTCCGGGCATCCGCATGACTAAGTATATATTTATTACCGGTGGCGTAGTTTCTTCCCTTGGGAAGGGTATTGCCGCCGCTTCTCTTGCGGCGATCCTTGAATCACGCGGCCTTCGCGTCACGATGCTCAAGCTCGACCCCTATATTAACGTTGACCCCGGCACGATGAGTCCGTTTCAGCACGGCGAGGTGTTCGTCACCGAAGACGGCGCGGAAACCGATCTGGATCTTGGCCATTACGAGCGGTTTATTTCCGCCAAGATGCGCAAAGCCAACAATTTCACGACCGGACAGATATACGAGAGCGTGATCCGCAAGGAGCGGCGCGGCGAATATCTGGGTAAGACGGTGCAGGTGATTCCGCACATTACCAACGAAATTCAGGCGTTTGTCGAACGCGGTGCAGCGGCTTATCACGGTGACGCAGCCGATGTGGCGATCGTTGAAATCGGCGGTACGGTGGGCGACATCGAATCATTGCCGTTCCTGGAAGCCGCCCGCCAGATGGGATTGCGTCTGGGACGCAATCAGGTGGCCTATGTGCATCTCACCCTGGTGCCTTACATCGCCACGGCAGGTGAATTGAAAACCAAGCCTACCCAGCACAGCGTGCAGAAGTTGCGCGAGATCGGTATTTTCCCGACCGCCTTGCTGTGCCGCGCCGATCGTCCGATACCGGATGATGAGCGCGCCAAGATTTCGCTGTTCGCCAATGTGCGCGAAGAGGCCGTGATTTCGATGTGGGATGCGACCAGTATCTACATGATTCCGCAAATGCTCAACGATCAGGGGTTGGATCGCATCGTCTGCGAAGAACTGAAGCTGGATTTGCCGCCTGCTGATTTGTCTGTGTGGGCGAAACTTGTGCATTCGCTGGAGAATCCACAGCATGAAATCACCATCGGTATGGTCGGTAAATATGTTGAGCTGACCGAATCGTACAAGTCGCTGATCGAAGCGTTGCGCCACGCGGGCATACACACCGAAACCCGTGTGAATATCGAATACATCGATTCCGAAGCGCTGGAAACAGCGGGCACGCAAGGGCTGGAACATTTTGACGCGATACTGGTGCCAGGCGGTTTTGGCGCACGCGGCACGGAAGGCAAGATTGCCTCAATCCGCTACGCGCGTGAGAATAAGGTGCCCTACCTTGGTATCTGTTTAGGGATGCAGTTGGCGGTGATCGAGTATGCGCGCAATGTTGCGGGCATGACGGATGCGAACAGCACCGAGCTCAATCCGGAAACAGAACATCCGGTCGTTGCCCTGATCACCGAATGGCGTGACCGCGAAGGTCGTATCGAGACGCGCAGCAATGACTCCGATCTGGGCGGCACCATGCGCCTGGGTTCGCAGCGCTGCCCGATCAGTTCAGGTACGCTGGCTCAGCGTATTTACGGCGATGAAGTGAATGAGCGTCATCGTCACCGTTACGAAGTGAACAATCATTATGTGCCTCAGCTGGAAAAAACCGGCTTGATCATCTCTGCGCGTACACCGACTGAAAATCTGCCTGAAATCATGGAGTTGCCGCAATCTATGCATCCGTGGTTTGTCGGTGTGCAGTTTCATCCCGAGTTTACCTCCACGCCGCGTGCAGGACATCCATTGTTCAAGGCGTTCGTTGAGGCTGCGTTGCAACGTCAGGCCGCTAAGGTGTCAGCATGAAATTATGTGACTTTGAAGCAGGTCTGAACCGCCCGTTATTTTTGATTGCGGGTCCTTGCGTGATTGAATCGGCGCAAATGGCAATCGACACGGCAGGCGCCTTGCAGGAAATTTGCCGGGAATTGAATCTGCCCTTCATCTACAAGTCTTCGTACGACAAGGCTAATCGCAGTTCGGGCAAATCATTTCGCGGCTTTGGGCTGGATGCCGGATTGAAAATCCTCAGTGATGTGAAGTCGCAGCTCGGTGTATCGGTATTGACCGACGTGCATAGCATAGACGAAATCGGCGCTGTCGCATCGGTGGTGGATGTATTGCAGACACCGGCATTTTTGTGCCGGCAGACCGATTTTATTCATGCCGTGGCGCGTTGCGGTAAACCTGTCAATATCAAGAAGGGGCAGTTTCTGTCGCCCTGGGATATGCAGAATGTAGTCGAGAAGGCGCGGGATGCCAGCGGTGTGGATAACATCATGGTATGTGAGCGCGGCGCATCATTCGGCTATAACAATCTCGTGTCGGACATGAGATCGCTGGCAGTGATGCGCAATACCGGATGCCCGGTGGTATTCGATGCCACGCATTCGGTGCAGTTGCCAGGCGGGCAGGGCACGGTCAGCGGCGGTCAGCGTGAATTCGTCCCTGTATTGGCGCGTGCGGCAGTGGCGGCCGGAATTTCCGGCCTGTTCATGGAAACGCACCCGAATCCGTCGCAGGCGCTGTCGGATGGGCCAAACGCATTTCCGTTGGGTCATCTGAAGGCGTTGCTGAAGACGTTGATGGTGCTGGATGAAACCGTCAAGCAGCAGGGATTGATTGAAGAAACGGTCGATTTGAAGAACTGTTAAGTCTTGTTTGTCGTAACTTATTGATATTATTATAAAATTCTGATTCCTAATAGCTGAGGACATAAATATGAGTGCAATTGTTGATGTAATCGCCCGTGAAATTCTGGATTCTCGCGGCAATCCTACCGTTGAAGCGGATGTATTGTTGGAATCCGGTGTAATGGGACGTGCTGCTGTGCCGTCCGGTGCCTCGACAGGTGAACGTGAAGCGATTGAATTGCGCGATGGCGACAAACAGCGCTATCTGGGCAAGGGCGTGTTGAAGGCGGTGGAATATGTGAACACCGAAATCGCCGAAGCGATCATCGGTCTGGAGGCCATGGAACAGGCTTATATCGATCAGACCATGATTGAACTCGATGGCACGGAAAACAAATCCCGTCTGGGTGCGAATGCGATCCTGGCAGTGTCCATGGCGGTTGCGCGTGCGGCAGCGGAAGAATCCGGTTTGCCGCTGTATCGCTATCTGGGCGGTTCAGCCAGGATGCAGCTGCCGGTGCCGATGATGAACATCATCAACGGTGGCGCACATGCGAACAACAACATCGACATGCAGGAATTCATGATTATTCCGGTCGGCGCGCCGACTTTCCGTGAAGCGTTGCGTTACGGCGCGGAAGTGTTCCATGCGTTGAAGAAGCTGATCGACGAAAAAGGCATGCCGACGACCGTGGGCGATGAAGGTGGTTTCGCGCCTAACCTGCCTAGCAATGAAGCGGCTTTGCAACTGATCGTCGAAGGTATCGAAGCGGCTGGTTTTGTACCGGGTGCGGATGTGGCGATCGGTGTGGATTGCGCCAGCTCGGAGTTTTACAAAGATGGTCTGTACTGCCTCGATTCAGAAGGCCTGAAGTTGACTTCGCAACAGTTCGTTGACTATCTGGCGAACTGGGTAGACAAGTATCCGCTGATCAGCATCGAAGACGGCATGTCTGAGAACGACTGGGATGGCTGGAAGCTGCTGACCCAGCGTCTGGGCAAGAACGTGCAAATCGTCGGCGACGACGTCTTTGTCACCAACACCAAGATTCTGCGCGAAGGCATCCGTCAAGGACTGGGCAATTCCATTCTGATCAAGGTCAACCAGATCGGTACGCTGACCGAAACGTTTGCGGCCATCGAGATGGCTAAACGCGCGGGTTACACTGCCGTGATTTCACATCGTTCAGGTGAGACAGAAGACAGCACCATTGCCGACATCGCGGTGGCGACTAATTCGCTGCAAATCAAGACGGGTTCTGCTTCGCGCTCGGATCGCATGGCGAAATACAACCAACTGTTGCGCATCGAAGAAGATCTGGGTGATGTGGCTTCCTACCCCGGCATCGACGCGTATTACCAGCTGAGCTAGGAACGTTTGGTTCAGTAATTCATCATTCGCCCTGAGCTTAAGGCTCGGGGCGTTTTTTATTTTGGAAGATTCCGGTTGGCTTGTATTGAGCTCAACCGGAAGTTCAATTCTGCCTATATGAGAATCATCACTCTGATACTGATCGTCCTGCTGTTGCTGTTGCAGTATCCGCTTTGGCTGGGGCGTGGCGGCTGGTTGAAGGTGCGGGATTTGCACCGTCAGATCGAGGTGCAGCAGCAGATCAATCAGAAAACTCAGGCTCGCAACGGGTTGCTGGATGCTGAGGTGCGCGATTTGAAGCAGGGGACCGAAGCCATCGAAGAGCGTGCGCGCAGTGAGCTGGGGATGGTAAAAAGCGATGAGGTGTTTTTTCAGATTCTGGATGATTCTGCGAACCGACTTACCGAAAAATTGGCGGCCTCATCTCCCGTTCCCGCCGCAGCCAAATAATCCTGAAAACCGTTTCCTATCCGCATAACCAGCCACTTGGCAACCGTTCTTTGGTTGCTTAGTGGAATGGCTAGTCGTTTCATCAGATTACGCAGATTCTGCGAGTTGATGCCCACAGGGCATCATCCCTGCGAGAAGCTTTTGCGAGTTATTGCCCACGGGGCAATATACCTGCTAAAGCCTCTCACAGATTAACAACAAGTTACGAAATAACTGCTCGTCACCCGAATGGTGAACCAAGTGTGCGTATAAGTATTTGTTTAATCAGCGTTAATCCATTTAATCTACGGAAAGCTGCTTTTTTAAGATAATGAATGCCAGATGCTAGTAGCCCAGAGCCCGTGCGCCCTGATAGAACGCAAAACTGACCAGCCAGGCCAGGGCCAGCGACCAGGCCAGCGACAGCAGCGTGAAACCGGTGCTTTTGGATTCGCTCTTCAGGGTGGCGATAGCCGACAGGCAGGGCGTATAGATCAGCGTGAACAGCATGAAGCTGTAGGCCTGAACCCAGTCCAGCTGTTGGGCGAGGGTGCCGCCCAGCGTTGAACCCGGCAGGCCGTAGATTACTGCCAGCGAGCCGATCACGATTTCCTTGGCGACGAAGCCGAAGATCAGTGCGATGGTGAGTTGTTCGTTGATGCCGATCGGCGCAAAGAACGGGTGCAGCCATGCGCCTATCATGCCTGAGATTGTATCGGGGCCAGCGGGCTGCGCTGAAAAAGGGATGTGAGTGAGCAGCCAGACCAGCACAACGCCCAGAATGATGAAGGTGGTGGCGCGACGCAGAAAGTGAGTGACTTCCAGATAACCGCGCAGCACCATCTGGCGCAGGGTAGGGAAGCGGTAGGGGGGCAGTTCCAGTACGAACGGTTCTGCATTGGCAAATTGACCTTTGAACAGCAGCGCGGTCAGAATCGCGGCCGCGAAACTGAACAGGTACAGGCTAAACAGCACCAGCGGGGCCGCATGGCTTGAAAACAGGGCGGCCGTAAAGAAAATGAATACCTGCAGGCGGGCCGAACACAAGGAAAACGGGATCACCAGCATGGTCAGCAGGCGCATCGCACGCGAGCGCATCACGCGCGTTCCCATCAGCGCCGGCACGTTGCAGCCGAAACCCATCAGCAGCATCACGAAGCCGCGACCGTCCAGCCCCATTTTTGCCATCAGCGCATCCATCAGAAATGCGGCGCGCGACAAATAGCCGCTGTCTTCCACTATGGCCATCAACAGGAAGAATAAAACGATGATAGGCACGAATGCCGCGACCGTCGCCACCCCGTTGTAGATGCCGTCCAGCAACAGGCCTTGCATGGCTTGCGGCAGGCTGCTCAGTAGCGGATTGAGTGCGGCCTCGCGCAGCCAGGTGAACAGGGTGGCGATGCCGGTTTGCAGCGGTTGACCGAACAGGAAGATGCCCTGAAACAGCAGATACATGATGCCGAAGAAGATCGGTAGCCCCAGCCAGGGGTGCAGCATCACGTTGTCGAGCTTTTCGGTAAGATTTTCCGGCAGACGTGCGGGGATCTGTACTGCATGTTTCAATACGCGCGCCATCTCGGCTTCGAGGTGTTCGTCCTGCTCCAGTTGACTGCGCACATTTTCCGCCATGCCGGGTGTCGGGTAGCGCAGCGCGCGGGTGACGGCCTGCATCGCTTCCGGGTAACCTGTGCCGTATTTCCCGCTCATCTGCAAAATCGGCATTTGCAGCAGTTCCGACATTTTATGGCTGTTGATGCTGATGCCGTATTTTTTGGCTTCATCGGTCATGTTGAGCAGCACCACCATATTGATATTGAGCTCTTTTATCTGCAGCAGCAGACTCATCTGGCGCTCTATCTGTGTGGCGTTGAGGATCACCAGTGCCAGATCCGGTACATTGTCATGCAGGAAGTGGCGTACCACTTGCTCATCATCAGAGAAACCGTGTAGGTCATAGATGCCGGGCAGGTCGATAATTTCAACCATGTCGGCGCCCAGCAATATCTTGCCGCAAAGCAGTTCTACGGTGATGCCGGGCCAGTTGCCGACCCGTGCAGCCCCGCCGGTCATGCGGTTGAACAGCGTGGATTTTCCGGTGTTGGGCATGCCCAATAAGGCGACGCGCTTCATAGTTTGTGCACTTTTATTTTGGCAGCTTCGCTGCGCCTCATCAATATGTCGGTGGTGCCGATGCGCACCTGCAACGGGCCGTTAAAGCCGGCACGGCGAATCAATTCTATTTTTTTTCCGGTGCGAAAGCCCAGCGCCAGCAGGCGCTGATGCAAAGCCTCTTCGGCATGAATCGAAACAATCGTGGCGATGTCGCCTGTTTGCAGTGCTGCGAGTGTGGTTGCAGGCATAGATGGCAATGAATTCAACAGTAGCCGCATTATTCCACAGCCTCCGGGTTTTTGTCGCGTAAGCCTTGCGAGAGTGGGCCGAAAACGTTTTCATTGTCGGGTGCGGAGTCGGGGGCGGTATATTTGCCGTGCCCGTTAGGTTAGAATGCCACCTTTGCTTGTCATGAAAACGAGAATCAAAATGATCAAGGGCAGTATTGTTGCAATCGTCACCCCCATGCATGAAGATGGCAGTCTGGATTTACCGTCGTTTCGCGCGTTGATTGATTTCCACATCGAACAGGGTACGGACGCCATCGTGGTGGTTGGCACAACCGGCGAGTCGCCTACGGTAAATCTGGCAGAGCACGAATTGCTGATTGCCGAGGCGGTGAAACATGTGAATCATCGTATTCCTGTCATCGCGGGTACCGGAGCCAACTCGACAAGAGAAGCTATCGAACTGGCTTCATACGCGAAGAGTGCGGGGGCCGATGCGTCTCTCACCGTGGTACCTTATTACAATAAGCCGACGCAGGAAGGCTTGTATCTGCATTTCAAAGCCATCGCCGAAGCCGTGGATATGCCTCATATTCTGTACAACGTGCCGGGGCGTACGGTGGCGGACATGAGCAATGACACCGTGTTGCGTCTGGCTCAGATACCGAACATCGTCGGCATCAAGGATGCAACTGGCGACATCACACGCGGCAGTGAACTTCTGCTGCGCGCACCGAAAGATTTTGCCATTTACAGCGGTGACGATGCCAGTACCCTGGCTCTGATGTTGCTTGGAGCGCATGGCACGATTTCTGTCACCGCCAATGTCGCCCCCAAGTTGATGCACGAGATGTGCATGGCTGCATTGGAGGGAGATGTGGTTCGTGCCCGCGAAATCAATTTCCGCTTGTTGGGATTGCATCGCAACCTGTTCGTCGAAGCCAATCCGATCCCCGTAAAATGGGCTGTGGCGCGCATGGGCAGGATGAAAAATACCTTGCGCCTGCCGCTGACTCCTTTGTCGGAAGGCGCACACAGCGTAATCGAACAAGCTATGCTTCAGGCTGGCGCACTTAATTAAGTTGAGGAAAAACATGAAAGTTTTGCATGCCGGAATTTGTAGTGTCGCACTGGTCTCGTTGGTCGGTTGTGGCGCGATGGGGTTGAACAATAAGCGCATTGATTACCGTGCCGGCGCAGTACAGGTGCCGTCTTTGGAAGTGCCGCCTGATTTGACTTCGCCTGAGACGGATGAACGCTACAAGGTGGCAGGCGGCGAGGGAGAGTCGGTCGCAACTTATTCTGCTTATAATAAAGGTGAGGCTGTGAGCTCGCCACGCAGCGCTGCTTCGGTTTTGCCTGTTGTTAAGGGTGTAAGTCTGGAGAGGAATGGTGCCCAGCGCTGGCTGAAGGTCACCGATAAACCAGAAAACGTGTGGCCTGTGATTAAGGCGTTTCTGCGCGAAACAGGTTTGACCATACAGTCAGAGGATCAGACTGCCGGGATTATAGACACAGACTGGGCGGAAAATCGGGCCAAGATTGAGCAGGGCGCTATCCGCAATGTTGTCGGAAAAGTATTCGACAATCTTTATTCGTCCGGTGAACGGGATCAATATCACATTCGTCTGGAACGCGCCAAGGACGGTGCTGGCACCGACATTTACGTGACCCATCGCGGCAAGGAAGAAGTGCTGGATGCGGACAAGAATTCCTCCAGGTGGCAATCGCGCCCGAATGATCCTGAGCTGGAAGCGGAGTTGCTGCAACGCTTGATGGTGCGTTTTGGTGGCGCCACCCCGGTACAAGCCGCCAGTGCTGTGACGGAGGGCGCTGCTGTGTCCACGGGGGCCGCCAATTTACTGCAAGTGTTTGATGGCAGCAGCGTGATTGTTATCCACGATGCATTTGACAAGAGCTGGCGCAGAGTCGGTCTGGCGATCGAGCGTGCGGGTTATGTGGTTGAGGATAAGGATCGCACCAAGGGCGTGTACTTCCTGCGTACCGTCAATGTTGAAAAAAGCTGGACGGATAAGTTGCAGTTCTGGAAAGACGAAGAAGACGCCAGTTTGCGTTATCGCGTGAACGTCAAGGATGGCGGTGCTTCGTGTGAAGTGTCGGTCACCGATCAGAATGGTGTTAGCAGCGATGCCAGTAAACAACGGTTGGATGCCATTTACAAGAATATCAATCAGTAATTTTTTGAATGCTCAATCGGCCCGTCTTGCCTTTAGGGAAGACGGGCCGATTGTCATCTGGACAGATAAATGAGGTTTGCGTCGATAGGTAGTGGCAGTGAAGGCAATGCACTGCTGGTGTGTGCGGGTACGAAAGGCTCTGGTCCGGGCACCCGTCAGACGCATGTGCTGCTCGACTGCGGCTTTGGTCTGAAGGATAGCGTCTTGCGTCTGGCGCGCCTGGGCGTGGCTCCCGATCAGATTAGCGGTATTGTGGTGACCCATGAGCACGGTGATCATGTCGCGGGTGTGGCGCGTCTGGCTCGCAAATACGATATTCCTGTCTGGTTGACGCACGGTACTTTGCGCAGTCAATTCAAAGCTTTCGCCAATGTTGCCAATCTCTGTGAAATCGATACGCATCAGGTGTTCGCCATTGGCGATATTCAGATTCAACCTTATCCTGTGCCGCACGATGCTACTGAGCCTGTGCAGTATGTATTTGGCGACGGGGTGAGGCGCCTGGGCGTATTGACGGATGTCGGCTGCAGTACGCCACATATTGAGGCTATGCTGAGCGGTTGTGATGCGCTGGTTCTGGAGTGCAATCACGACAGCGAAATGTTGATGAAGGGGGATTATCCTTATAGCCTGAAGCAGCGCGTGAGCGGGCGTCTGGGGCACCTGAGCAATGCTGAGGCGGCTGGTGTTCTTGCTCATCTGGATGTAAGTCGTTTGCAGCATCTGATTGCCGCACATCTGAGTTCTAAAAACAATATGCCTGAGCTTGCGGTCAAGGCTTTATGCGGTGTGCTGGGTTGTGCTGAGGGCTGGGTGGGGGTGGCAACGCAGCAATATGGTTTTGACTGGCGCGAAATCGTATAAATCTAAACGGCGATTAAATCCGCAGATTACACAGATACTTACAGATTTTGAGGCGAAAGATATTGATCGTCATCCCGTTTGATCGCTTGTCAGGTTAAGCTTTTCAATCGGTTTATTAATCCTGGCTAATCTGCGTAATCTGTGGACAACGGATTTTCGGATAAACGACAGCAATAAAAAAGCCGACTTGCGTCGGCTTTTTTATTGCTTGGAAGCTTAAGCTTACTTAGCAGCTGGAGCAGCTTCAGCAGCTGGAGCAGCAGGAGCAGCTTCAACAGCAGATGCAGCTTCAGCAGCTGGTGCTGCAGGAGCAGCAGCTGGTGCTTCAACAACAGCAGGAGCAGCAGCTGGAGCTTCAGCAGCTTTTTCGCCACAAGCAGTCAAAGCAAGAGCCAACAGAGCAGCAACGAGAGCGGATAATTTCATGGTTATTCCTTGTAGTTAGTTAATAAAAATATAAAATTTGCTCCACTTCACTATTCAGCAAAATCAAAGTCGGGGCATTCTACCAGTAAACTGAAAAAAATCCAGTGACAACCCGGGTTTTTATAACCCTAACTTGGTTGCGGATAAGGCCGGGTGTGAGTTTTCCCACATTTCCATGTAGAGTGACTCCAAAAGGCGAGCGTTTTCGGGATCATTTTGCGCCAGAAGTCCGCGCGGATCATCAAAGTGGAAGCGGCGCACATAATGCGCGTTGTCCGCTACGCAAAATGGAGCGGTAATGTGCAGCAGGTGTTTGGCTGTCTGATGAATGAACATGCGGTTGCCGAACTGGCGCAGCAACATCGTCATGCGCGGACAAAGTGTGGACAGATAGTGCATGTCGTGCGCCAGCACGTGCAGGCGATTAGCCGGATTGGCGAGTAAAAAATGACGCAAGGTTTCATAACGCACTTCTGTGTTGAATCCCAGTCCGTCGTAATCCTTATCAAATAAATACAGGCTGTGTTGCGCCAGTTTGCATACCGTATCGAGTGCTGCGGTGTAGTCCGCAATGCCGTCCAGATGGGTGTGTATCAGCAAATCGTCCGTCATGCTTGTTCTCCTTGAATTTCTAACGGGCATGATTGTTGCACCATGATGATAAACCCGCCATGCCCGTTTCCCTCACCCAAACCCTCTCCCGGAGGGGGAGGGGACAAACGAATCGCTACGCGAGTTGTACGTTAAAGGGGAGCAATATATCCATCCAGATACCATTGGTAGAGCAGCGCAATCAGTTCATCTGAACACGTATCCAGGGCAGGCAGTTCACGGTTGTCCGCCAAATCGCGCAATAATTCATAGTCGGAGCCGGCGGCCTGCGTCGTTTCGCCATTGATGAAAATGCTCTGGTCATGGCACAGCATCTGAGTCTTCAGATCCAGCGCTAAACCGTTTGTTTTCAAAGATTTCTCGAATTTCTTCAAGCTTAATTCGGTTTCGGGTGTATCGAAAAAGATATGTGGCTTGGGTTCGCTCAAATAACAGCCGAGGAAATTCGCGATGTCGCCCCTATCCCAGCGCACCTGCTTGATGGCCTTTTCTACCTGGCTCAGCATATCAGAGCTGATTTCGGAGGGATGTTTTTGCGTTTTCAGGTCAGGGTCGGCATACAGTCCGTCCACGCAAATTCGGTCCTGTAAATACACCAGAAATTGTTCGGCCAGTTCCTGGTAGGCTGGGGTGCGGAAACCGATGGAATAGGTCATGCAATCGTCTTCGGCGATGCCGTTGTGTGCGCATTGCGGCGGCAGATACAGCATGTCGCCCGGCGCCAATACCCATTCCTGTTCAATTTTGAAGTCTTTCAGGATGCGTAGCGGTGCGCCTTCGATCAGTGTGCGGTCGGCTTGCGTGGAAATCTGCCAGCGGCGGTGTCCCATGCCTTGCAACAGGAACACATCATAAGGATCGAAGTGTGGTCCTACGCCACCGCCCTTGGGTGCGTAGCTGACCATCAGGTCATCCAGGCGCGCGTGCGGAATGAAATTAAACAGCTTCAGCAATTCAGTCGCTTCAGGCAGGTGGTGGTTTAACCCCTGCACCAGCACGGTCCACTGGGTCTTGCTCAACCCCTTGAAATCTTTCGCCGCGAAGGGCGATTGTTCCAGTTCGAATTGGCCGTGCTTTTGCTTCACCAGGCGTGCCTGCACATCTTCAGAACAAGCCAGTTTGATTGCCTGTTCCGGTGTCAGCAGTCCTTTGAATTGAGGGAGCGCACCACGTATCAGCAGTGGTTTTTTTTGCCAGTAGTCGCGTAAAAATTCATTTACGCTGATGCCGCCTAATAGAGTAGATATATTTTTCATGCGTGAGATTATAGCCGTGTCAAGGTTGCTCTTGTTGTAGTAAAAATTTATTAGGTGGCGACACATAAAGTGTTTAAAATGCCGCGAGGATCAGTCGCTGATTATTTCGCGACAGCTAGCGCATACCAATTTAATGCTCGCGGGCCGCCAAGTTAATATTTTTTACAAGGAAAATGAAATGAAGATTGCAAAAAACTCTGTAGTATCGCTGCGCTATGAACTCGTTAACGCCGAAGGTAACGGCGAAGTGCTTGAAAAGGTTGAAGATCCGATCAGTTACCTGCACGGCGGTTACGACGGTATTTTCCCTCTGGTTGAAGAAGCGCTGCACGGCAAGAGTGTCGGTGACAAGGTCAGCGTTACGTTGCAACCGGATGATGCCTTTGGCGAATATGAACACGAACTGGTTGAAGTCGAAGCGCGCAGCTCTTTCCCGGAAGATGTTGCTGTCGGCATGCAATTCGAGGGCGCTCCCGAAGAGTCAGATGATGAAGATTTTATTCTGTACACCGTAGTGGAAGTGGGCGACGACGAAGTGACCGTGGATGGCAATCATCCGCTGGCCGGCAAGACTGTTACGTTCAACTGCACAGTAACCGGCGTGCGTGCCGCTACCGAAGAAGAGCTGGAGCATGGGCATGTGCATGATGAAGGCGACGTGCACGTACACTAGTCATAGATCGGGCGATGATTCGCCGTTTCGGTGGTTGTAGGGGATGTTATGGAGGTCAAAACGAATACTAAATACTCGCAAGATAAGGCGGCCAGTGCTGAAATTCTGCGCTTGATTCTGCAGAAGATGGCCGGGCATCCGGCCGCCTTTAATCCGCAGACTTATGCGGTATGGTACGAGTTTCTCGCCGGCATCAATCCACCGTTGACCGAAGCGATGAACAAGTTGCTGAGTGATAAGGGTTTGCTTACCACCGAGACGGCGCAGAACTTCTTCGATCTTTATATTTCCGATGGTAACCCGCAGGCTCAAGCTGTTTTTCGCTCGAGTATGCAGAAGTTGCTGGACAATCTGGTCACGTTTGCCGAATCGACCGGATCAGAGACGGATCGATTTAGTGCCGGTTTGCAAAAATACGGAGAAACCCTGACCCGTGGAGTGGATGCGCCCTCGTTGAAAAATCTGGTCAGCGAGATCATGCATGACACGCAAAGTATGCGCAGTTCGGTTGAATCGCTGCAGGGCAAGCTGCACGAGAGCAAGGACGAAGTTGAAAAGCTGCAACAGGAGCTTCAAAACGCGCGTAACGAAGCGTTGAATGATCCGCTGACCGGGGTGCTCAACCGTCGTGGTTTCGATGCACAGATGAAAAAGCTGCTTTCCAATTCCGAACTGAAAGGCAAGCGGGTCTGTTTCATGATGCTTGATATCGATTTTTTCAAAAAAGTAAACGATACCTACGGACATCTTTTTGGCGATAAGGTGATTTTCGGTATTGCTAGCGTTTTGAAGGCTCATGTGAAAGGGCAGGATTCGGTTGCCCGTATGGGTGGCGAAGAGTTCGCCGTGATTTTGCCGGACACGCCCGTTCAGGGCGCCTACACGCTCGCAGAACAAATCCGTCAGAGTATCGCAAGAAGCAAGATTCGCCGGTCTGAAAAACAGGAAGCTGTTGAGGGTATCACCATCTCGATAGGTATCGCCGATTGCGAAATCGGTGGTGACTGGAATGATGCACTGAACCGTGCGGACGAGGCGCTTTATGCTTCAAAGTCACAGGGTCGCAACAGAACTACTTTATATACTGCCGCCGTTAAATAGTCAGCTCTACCTGTTCATTCGTCCGGCTAAATAATCCGCCACCTGTTCTGTACCGGTTGTTGCAACCGGTATGGTTCTCGGTTCGCGTCCTATTTCTTCAAATGTTTCGGCAAATGCCCCTCGTTCCAATGCGTTGTGCGAGACTTCGCGACATATGCCGTTTTGTTGCAGCCATTTGATCAAGGCGGGGGATTCCGGCCAGTCCGGGCGCCCCACATATAGCACAGGCACAGCTGATCCGGCGGCTTCAACGAAGCTGCCATAGCCTGGTTTGCAAAGCAGCGCATCGCTGCTGGCCAGCAAGTCGCTGAAATTCATCGGCAAAGCGTCGAAAACGATGGTGTCCGGGTGACGGGCTTGCCAGCTCGCCTGAACCAGATAACGCACGCCGTCTATCCTTGCCCAGTTCTCTATGGGTAATCGGCTGGCAATGCCGCCCATACTCACCAGCACCAGTTTTTCATCTTTGGATAATTTCAGGTGATGGTTCAGTTCGTCTCGCCGATTGTTGCCGATGGCCGCGATGGGTGCGACCGGAATCAGGTTGGCCAGGTCATCCATCGCCATGCCGGGCGTGGCGCGCAGGAAAGCATCGGCGTTGGCATAGCTGGATTGAATTTGCCGGGTGATTAAATCATCGCCACAGTAATGGCGGTAGATGTCTGACCAGTTCAGCGAACAGAGCGCTACATTCGGAATGCCTGCGCGCTGTGCGCCTGCCAGCGGCAGGTAACCGACGTTGGAAAACACCATGTCAGCCTGTAAGGCCTGTAAGGTTGCAGCTTCTTCGGCGACGCGTATATCCCAGTCAGCGTGAAATGACCGATACGCGGCACGACTTTTTTCAATATCCACTTCCAGCGCCGATGACATCGCCATGCCGATATCGCCCTCGCTTTGCAGGTGGGTAAACGGCGCATGGATGCGCGAGCGCAAATGTTGGGCCGGGGCAGAAGAGCGCACCGTGATGCGCAGTTGCGGCATATATTTATGAAGCAGGTTCAAAATCGGTGCGGTCTGGGCGACATGGCCGAAACCGTGGCCGGAGATGGATGCGACGAGGTGGGTGTGCATAGAGGTATACGAGTAATTTTGGCTGATTATTTCACGCCATGCGTCTGACGTGCTATTCCCTGTTAAAATTTCTGCCGTCCACCCGGGGAGGAAACAGTATGCATGGCAATCTGTTTGAACGAACACCGCTGCTGAGCGGCAGCAATGCCGAACTCAAACGTCAGGAAATCCGCGATTACTTTCTCTCTACCTTCAGCCGCTATGAGCAGCTGTTTGAGACGCTTGCCTGTGAGCAGGCTTATTTTGTAAAACCGATTTCGCTGCGTCACCCGCTGATCTTCTATCTCGGTCACACCGCCACTTTCTTCATCAACAAGCTGATACTCGCCGGGTTGTTGCAACAGCGTATCAATGCAAGCTTTGAGTCCACCTTTGCCGTGGGTGTGGATGAAATGAGCTGGGATGATCTTGCCGAGGCACACTACGATTGGCCTCGTGTCGCCGAGGTGATGGATTATCGTTATAAGGTACGCGAGGTCGTCGAGCATCTCATTCTAACTACGCCGCTTGTCTTGCCGATAGACTGGAACCATCCGTGGTGGGCGATCGTGATGGGTATCGAGCATGAGCGCATCCATCTGGAAACTTCGTCGGTGCTGATACGCCAGCATGCACTCGAATACGTCAAACCTCATCCTGCCTGGCAAGCTTGCCGCAACTCGGGTGCAGCACCGCAAAATCAGCTGGTGGTTGTACCTGCAGCAGACGTGCGACTGGGCAAGAAAAAGTCAGATCCGACTTACGGTTGGGACAATGAGTATGGACTGCACGAAGCCCCTGTTCCTGCGTTCCAGGCCGCTCGCTATCTGGTGAGCAACCGCGAGTTTTTAGATTTTGTGCAAGCGCATGGTTATGCCACAGATACCTGTTGGGACACCGAGGGTTTGGCGTGGAAGACCTTCAGCCGTGCTGAACATCCGACGTTCTGGGTCAAACATGGCGATGCCTGGTGGTTAAGATTGTTGACTGAGGAAATGCCGATGCCGTGGGATTGGCCGGTTGAGGTCAATTATCATGAGGCGCGCGCATTCTGTAACTGGAAAAAGGCCGAAACCGGTCAGGAAGTACGACTGCCCAGCGAGGATGAATGGTGTCGGCTGTATGATCTTAGCAAACTGACCGAGATCGAATCCGGTAAAGCTGCACCAGCCAACATCCATCTCGATCATTACGCCTCATCCTGTCCTGTCACCGAGTTTCGCCATGGCGAATTCTACGATGTCACCGGCAATGTCTGGCAGTGGACCGAGACGCCGATTTATCCTTACACTGGATTCGAGGTGCATCCGTTGTACGACGATTTCACCACGCCGACTTTTGACGGGCGACACACGTTGTTTAAAGGTGGATCGTGGATTTCCTGCGGCAACGAGGCGCTGCACAGCGCGCGCTACGCCTTCAGACGACATTTTTTCCAGCATGCCGGATTCCGCTACGTGGTTGCAGAAGCCGCCGCCGCTGTGCCTGCCTCCATTTACGAAACCGACCGGCTGCTCTCCGAATACGCCGAGTTTCACTACGGTGATAGCTATTTCGGCGTGGCTAATTTCCCGCAGACGTTAGCCGGCATTGCGATCCGGGCGATGGGTGACAAGCCTGCCCGCAACGCGCTCGATCTCGGCTGTGCGACGGGACGTGCGACTTTCGAACTGGCGCGACATTTCGATCATGTCACCGGCGTCGACTTCTCCGCGCGTTTTATCGGCGTGGGCGCACAAATTGCAGAGTTGGGGGTGTTGCGCTACACCCTCACTGAGGAAGGTGCGCTGGTCAGTTACATCGAGCGCAGGCTGGCTGATATTGGGCTGGAGGAGGTGAGGCATAAGGTGGATTTCTTTCAGGGCGATGCCTGCAACCTGAAACCGATATTCAGCGGTTATGATCTGATACTCGCCGCTAATCTGATCGACCGTCTGTACAGCCCGGCCAAGTTCCTCGATAGCGTGCATGAACGTCTGAACATCGGCGGCATTCTGCTGATTGCCTCACCCTATACCTGGCTGGAAGAACACACCAAAATCGAGGCGTGGATAGGCGGGTTCAAGAAGAATGCGGAAAACTTCACTACGCTGGACGGCCTGAAACAACGGCTGGCACCGCACTTTCGCCTGTTGCAGGCGCCGCTTGATGTGCCCTTTGTGATTCGCGAAACACGCCGTAAATTTCAGCATACTGTAGCCGAAGTCACATTGTGGGAAAGAATCTCTTGAGCTTTGATTTTGATCATGAAATTCAGCGCAACGGCACTTCATCCGTCAAACATGACGGTCGTGCTGCGTATTTTGGCACGGGTGATGTGCTGCCGTTGTGGGTGGCCGATATGGATTTCGCAGCCCCGGAAGCTGTGACACGCGCCCTGGCTGCACGCGCCGCCCACCCGGTTTACGGCTACAGTTTTTACCCGGACAGCTTGTTTGAGGCGCTGATAGCCTGGCTGAAAAAACGCCACGGCTGGGAAGTGCCGCGCGAGTGGATCGTAATGGCGCTGGGCGTGGTGCCTTCCTTGTTTGCAACCGTGATGGCGTTTACTCAGCCAGGGGATGGCGTAATCGTCCAGCCGCCGGTTTATTTCCCGTTCTTTTCTGCTGTGACGACCAACGGGCGCCGTCTGATCCGGAATCCGTTACGTCTGGAGCCGGGGCGTCTGGGACAAGGCCGCTACAGCATGGACTTCGATCATCTCGAACGCTGCGCGGCAGAAGGCGCACGTCTGCTGTTGCTGTGCTCGCCGCACAATCCGGTCGGCCGAGTCTGGAGCCGTGCTGAGCTTTCGGAGTTGTTGCGCATCGCGCGCCGTTACGAGATGACGATCTTGTCGGATGAGATCCACGCCGATCTGGTCTATCCGGGTCAGCAGCACATCGCACTGGCCACGCTGGCGGGCGACTCGGATAAACTCATCACCGCCGTGGCGCCGAGCAAGACGTTCAATATCCCGGCCTCGGCCTGTCCTGCCTGATCGCCCCGGATCCTGCACAGCGTGACGCGCTCAAAAAAGTATTCGACAGCCTGCATATGGGTAATACCAACCCGTTCAGTATTACCGCCTTTGAAGCGGCCTATCGCGGCGGTGAGGCCTGGCTGGACAGTCTGTTGATCTATCTGGCGGGTAACCGCGATTTTGTCAGCGATTATCTGACCAAACATCTGCCGGCCATCCGCCTGATCCGGCCGGAAGGCACCTATCTGCTCTGGCTGGATTGTCGTGAATTGAAGATGAACGATGCAGCGCTAAACGAGTTTTTCGTAAAGCTGGCCCGTGTCGGCATGAACCCTGGCACGGTATTCGGTCAGGGCGGCAGTGGCTTCATGCGCCTTAACATCGCCTCCCCGCGATCCGTCATCGCCGAAGCACTGGCGCGGATTACACAGGCGCTCAAGGCGCGCTAAATATTATTAATAATCATATACTTGGGTGCTGAATGCGCCCACCGTTATTTGCGGCTAATTTCACTCCATAGTTGAATCACCAGCTGCTCAAAGCCACTATCGGCTGGCACCGTCGATATTTTCGTATCCTCAATCTCGTTATTAAATGTTTCTTCACCGCCCAGAGTTAAGGCCTCACGCAATGGTGTTTCAACTTCGGCATCCATGCCCAGCAACCATAACGCATAAGACACATTGCCTAGCACCATAGGTTTGAGGATGTTGGATTGCTCTTTTTCTGTGGCTCGTTCAAACAAACTTAAGCTTTCGGTCAAGAGTCCGGTGCGCTCTGTCTGGTTGTCCCACGCACGCTTGGCTTTTATGAGTTGATCAAAACCGAGCGCGTTTAGTGCAATCGCCACCTGTTCTTGCAAGGCAGGTAGCGTGGAATCGCCGAAGCGTTGCACGACCTGTCGATAACAAGTGATTGCCTCATCAGGATTATCTAGATTGTTCAGTTCCACGCCTTGGTTAACGAGTGCTATCGCCACCTGCTCTTGCAGGGCAGGCAGCGTGGAATCGCCGAAGCATTGAAGGAATTGTTTATAACAAGCAATTTCCTCATCAGGCTTTTTTTGCTTGCTAAGTGCCACGCATTGGTTAACGAGTGCTTTCGCCACCCGCTCTTGCAAGGCAGGCAGCATGGAATCGCCGAAGTGTTTAACGATCTGCTTATAACAGGCGACTGCCTCATCATGCTTATCTTGCTTGCTCAGTGTCACGCCTTGGTTAACGAGTGCTTTCGCCACCTGCTCTTGCAAGGCAGTCAGCGTGGAATCGCCGAAGCGTTGAACGACTTGTTGATAACAAGCAATTTCCTCATCAGGCTTATCTTGATTGCTCAGTGCCACGCCTTGGTTAAAGAGCGCTTTCGCCACCTGTTCGACTGTGGCTTGGCTTGCGTGAGCAGCTTTTTTCCAATATTCAGCCGCCAGTGCGAAGTTGCTTTCTGCGTAAGCAGCAAACGCGCGGATGTTCCAATCGTCGAAAGTGTATTTAGATTCAGGTTTGTCCTGGAGGGAAGTGTCGGCTTGCTCCAGGGTTAGTTTATCTGTCTCGGTTAGTGTTGGTTTTGCATTGGTGGATAGAGGGTTGGCGGCAATTATTAGGCTGGCATGCGCTCGCATGCCTGAATTGGTCTCATCCATTTGGCGGTGAACTTGCTCTGCATGAGCAGCAACCTCTTGAGTCGTTTGCTTCAGCCTGTCTTTGAGGGCGTTTATTTCGTTGTTCACCGTCGCTAAATTGTCGTCAAACCATTTTTTGACTTCGGCTGTCGAGGTGGTATTGGCCTCATCTTTTGCGACTGTTTTAGCAATGCTTTCTGCCTTGCCATAAGCGAAGCTACCGATAAGAACTAACAACATCGTAATGATTGTGCAGCCTAAAGCGATGATGTTACCTAGCCAGTCTACCTGATGATTGATTTGTTCAATTCTTTCATTCTGGCTGGTGACTAATTGCTGGTGTAACTGGAGGTATTTTTGCCGGCTTTCTTTGGCGGTCTCAATTTTGGCTTCGGTCTGCGCCTTGAAAACCTGAAGTTCGGTGTTGTCTGCAGATGTCGCAGTTACGCTATGGGCGAGTGGCAGGAGTAGGCATAGTGCCAAGCAGAATCGAATGAGAAAGTGATTCATTATTCCCCCTGATTGATAGGTAAATGGAATTGAGTAATTACGCGGGTTTAAACTCGAAGTGCAACCTCAGCGATAAGATAAAACGCAACGGTGTCGAATTGATACTGATGATTAATTGGTACAGATGCATTTTGACTACTCCCTAGTTGCCCCTACCTACACCAGTTTCTTCAACTGATACAGTTTTTCCAGCGCATCACGCGGACTCAGTTCGTCAGGTTGTACTTCGCGCAAAGCCGCCAGCAGCGGATTCTCTTGGTTCTATTCACTTTGTTCGTTGTCGCCATGCCGCCGGATTGCGTGCGCTGTGGAATACAGCCAGTACAACGATGCGTTGATTTCGTTCGCGGAAGTAGATGCAGTAGGGAAAACGCCGGGCGACAGCTTTGCGCACGTCGCGGTACAGCATCGGGAATTGTTCGGGTGTGCTGGCGATGCGCTGGATCAAAAGTTGGATTTCGGCAAGGAATTCCATGCCGAGTCCGGGGCGTTCTTTTTCATACCAGTCGCCCGCTTTGTCAAATTCACGTCGTGCCTGCCTTCGGAAGACGACTTGGTGCATTATCGCTGCCAGCGTGCTTGAGCTTCGGCTTTGATGGTTTCCCAAGCGATGGCATCGTTCGGCATTGCATCATCCTCGGCAAGACGGCGATCCAGTTCGGTTTTCTCCGCAGTGCTGGGGGGCTGCAAACCAGCTTCGATGGACACCGAATCCCAGATGTCTTTCACCAGGGCGATACGCTCTTCGACGCTCATGCTGTCTATGCCCAATGCGTGCAGTGCTTGTCCCATGATGTTCTCCTTTGTTAAGGGAATTCTACCGTAAAGGCTGAATAGTAAACAGCATATGTCTATATTCGTTTCTTCAGTTCATACAGTAGTTCCAGCGCCGCTTTCGGGCTCAGTTCATCAGGCTGCATTTCGCGCAAAGCTGAAAGCGCTGGATGTTCTTCGGGTTCCGGGATGTCGGGTATTGCGGCGAACAAATCGCCTTGCGGGCTTTGTGCTGCGCTGTTCTGTTCCAGTGCGCGCAGTTGTTTCCTGGCCGTTCTGATGACTTGTGCCGGCACTCCCGCCAGAGCCGCGACTTGCAGACCGTAGCTCTGGCTGGCCGCGCCTTCATTGACCGAATGCAGAAACACGATGCTGTGCTGGTGTTCGATCGCCGTCAGATGCACGTTGGCGAGCTGGGCGAATTCCTCGGCAAGGCGCGTCAGCTCGAAATAGTGCGTGGCGAACAGCGTATAGCTTTGGTTTTTCTCCAGCAGATGGCAGGCAATCGCATAGGCCAGCGCCAGGCCGTCAAAGGTGGAGGTGCCGCGTCCGATTTCATCCACCAGCACCAGACTTTTTCCGGTGGCGTTGTGCAGGATGTTGGCGGCCTCGGTCATCTCGACCATGAAGGTGGAGCGTCCGCTGGCCAGATCGTCCGACGAGCCGATGCGGGTGAAGATCTGGTCGATCTCGCCCAGGCTTGCCTGTTGCGCAGGGACGAAACAGCCGACATGGGCCAGCAGCGCGATGATCGCGACCTGACGCATGTAGGTGGATTTACCACCCATGTTAGGACCCGTGATCAGCAGCATGCGGCGTGCGTCAGATAGCTCGGTGTCATTGGGTGTGAAGTGATCTACCTGGGCTTCCACGACCGGATGACGGCCTTGCGAGATGCTGATCTGCGCATCGTCCGAGAATTGCGGTGCGCTGAAATTCAACGTGGCAGCGCGCTCGGCAAAGGTGGACAACACGTCCAGTTCGGATATCGCGGCGGAGATGCGTTGCAGTTGCGGAATGAACGGGGATAAGTTTGTAAGTATCTGTTCATAAAGCAATTTTTCTCGTGCCAGCGCGCGCTCGTTGGCGGACAGCGCCTTGTCCTCGAAGGTTTTTAATTCAGGCGTGATGTAGCGCTCGGCGTTTTTGAGCGTCTGGCGGCGGCGATAATCGTCCGGCACGTTGACGCTTTGCGCGATGGAAACCTCGATATAGAAACCGTGCACGCGGTTGTATTCGACCTTCAGCGTATTGATGCCGGTGCGCGCCCTCTCGCGTGCTTCCAGTGCCAGCAGGAAATCGCCGCAGTTAGTCTGTATTCCCCTCAATTCGTCCAGTTCTGCATCGAAGCCATCGGCGATCACGCCGCCTTCGCGCAGAATGGCGGACGGCTCTGTACGCAAGGACTTGGTCAGCATGTCGGCGAGCTGCGTATCGGCCTGCAGCGCATCGGTCAGTGCATTCACCAGCGGGGAATCGCACGCCGCCAGTGTGGCGTGTAACTGCGGCAAGGCCAGCAGTGTATCGCGCAGACCGGACAAATCGCGCGGCCTTGCACTGCGTAACGCGATGCGCGCGGTGATGCGTTCCACATCGACACAGGGTTTGAGGTGTTTATGTGTTTCGCTATACAACTCGTTCAGCTTGTCCACCGCATCGAGGCGTGAACGCAATACCGCGCGGTCGCGTAGCGGATGGTGCAGCCAGTGTGACAACAGCCGGCTGCCCATGTTGGTCGCGCAGGTGTCCAGTAGTGACAGCAGGGTGGGTGCGGCGTCCCCCCTCAGCGTCTGGGTGATTTCCAGATTGCGGCGTGTGGCGGCATCCATCCGTACATATTGATCCGCGCTGTAAACCTGCAGGCTGCGAATGTGACTGATGGCCTGGCCCTGGGTGAGGCGGGCGTAACCCAGCAACGCGCCTGCCGCTTCCAGCCCGACGCTAAAATCGTCGCAGCCGAATCCGGCCAGATCGAGTGTGGCGAACTGCTGGCACAGCGTGCGGCGCGCCGTGTCCAGTTCGAAATGCCAAGAGGGTAGCTGCTTGCAGGCCGAATTGGTTTGCAGAACGGCATTCTCGGCGTGCAGGATTTCCGAAGGTTGCAGGCGTTCCAACTCGGCGGGCAGGCTTTCAACCGATGTCTCGCAGACAAAAAACTGACCCGAGGCCAGGTTCAGCCAGGCCAGTCCCAGTTTGCCCTGGCGCTGATGTAAAGCCAGCAGCAGGTTGTCGCGTTTTTCCTCCAGCAGGGCGGAATCGGTGATCGTACCGGGGGTGACGATGCGCATTACGCGGCGTTCAACTGGGCCTTTGCTGGTGGCCGGATCGCCTATTTGCTCGCAGATCGCCACCGATAGCCCCAGCTTCACCAGCCTTGCCAGATATTGCTCGGCGGCGTGGTAGGGAATGCCGCACATCTTGATCGGCACCCCGTTTGAGGTACCGCGATGCGTCAGCGTGATGTCGAGCAGTTTCGCGGCGCGTTCTGCATCCTCGAAGAACAGCTCGTAAAAATCCCCCATCCGGTAGAACAGCAGTCCATCGGGATGCTCTGCCTTGATGCGCAGGAACTGCTGCATCATCGGTGTGTGCTTTTCTGCGCCGCTCACGCCGCCAGCGTTTTGTTCAGCCATGGTTTAAGCAGCCTGGCCTTTCAGTGCCGGCGTCAGGTGCGGAGCGATGACTTGCAAAAGCATAGGATGGATGTTCGGGTTGCCCGCGCAAATGTGTCCGCTCTTGAGGAAAGTATCCGTACCTTGCAGGTCGCTGACCATGCCGCCTGCTTCGGTGATCAGCAATGTGCCCGCAGCGATGTCCCAGGTTTTGAGGCCTGTTTCAAAGAAACCGTCATAGCGGCCCGCAGCCATCCAGGCCAGATCCAGAGCGGCAGAACCCGGGCGACGCAGACCGGAAGTCTGTTGCATCAGATCCTTGAAAATGCCGATGTAGGCATCCATGTGCTCGAAATTGGTATAGGGGAAGCCGGTGCCGATCAATGCGTCCGCCATGTGGATGCGTTTGGAGACGCGCAGGCGCTTGTCGTTGAGGAATGCACCGCGTCCGCGAGTCGCGGTGAACAGTTCATTCTTGGAAGGATCGTAAATCACCGCCTGGGTGATGATACCTTTGTGCTGCAACGCGATGGAGACTGCAAATTGCGGGAAGCCGTGCAGGAAATTGGTGGTGCCATCCAGCGGATCGATGATCCAGACGAAGTCGGACTCACCGTGAGCGCCGCTCTCTTCTGCTAGAATCGCATGGTCGGGATAGGCATCCAGCAAAGTCTGGATGATGGTTTGCTCGGCGGCGCGATCAACTTCACTGACGAAATCCGCATGAGATTTTTTAGTGATGGTGAGGTGATCGATCTTGTCAGTGCTGCGGTGAATCAGATTGCCGGCGCGACGTGCGGCCTTCACAGCGATGTTGAGCATTGGATGCATATTTACGACCTTTATGATGAAATTGCCTCGCGTGTGCCGCCCTGTTTCAGGCAGCATTCGTAACGCGGCGGTTTTCGAGTTTAATGAGCGGTAGAATCTAGTACCGTATTCTAGTTGGAATTGAGCTTTGTATAAACATAAATAACAGTCGTTAGTCATTAGACGCTAGTTAGACAAACGAAATCCCGCTCAGCGGACAATACCAACTAACGACTAGATACTAGCGACTAACGTCTTTACTGATTAGAAATATGCCGAAATATGTTAAATAACATCAGAGTTGTTTTGAGCCACACCACTCATCCGGGCAATATCGGGGCTGCGGCGCGGGCGATGAAGACGATGGGGTTGAGCCATTTGTATCTGATTAATCCTCGTCACTTCCCCGATCAACAGGCGTCTGCAATGGCGGCGGGTGCGGACGATGTGCTGGCTTGTGCGGTGGTGTGCACTTCGATCGATGAAGCCCTGGAGGGGGTCGTGCTGACCGTGGGCATGACAGCAAGGCAGCGCGATATTTCCAATGAGGTGATGACGCCACGCGAGGCGATGCCGCATGTCGTGCAGCAGGCAGCTGTCCAGCCCGTGGCCTTGCTGTTTGGTACTGAAATGTCAGGGCTGACCAACGAAGAGGCAAGTCGTTCGCAGATGCTGGTGAACATTCCAGCCAACCCCGAATTTTCCTCGCTTAATCTGGCCGCAGCGGTTCAAGTTATTTCCTATGAACTTTCAGTGGCAGCGCAAAGTTACCAGCCGGTCACGCAGCTGGCCCAGCCTGCAGCCCATCAGCAGGTGGAGGGCTTTATGAATCACCTGGAAAAGACACTGCTTGAGATCGGTTTTTTTACCACCCAGAACCCGGCACGCATGATGCAGCGCCTGCGCCGTTTGTATGCAAGAGCGCGCCTGGAGTCTGACGAAGTTAACATTCTGCGCGGCATATTGAGTGTGACAACCGAGTACAATGCGCGCCTCAAAGCGCGTTACCTGCAGGATAAAGATGTTTAGAAATATCAGGGAAGACATTGCCAGCGTATTCGACCGTGATCCGGCGGCGCGCACCACGTTTGAGGTGCTGACCTGCTATCCGGGTTTGCATGCGCGCGTGCTTCATCGCCTGGCCAACACGCTGTGGCATGCCAATCTGAAATGGCTGGCGCGTTTTTTATCCTACCTTGCCCGTGGATTGACCGGTATCGAGATTCATCCGGGTGCGACCATCGGACGGCGCTTCTTCATCGATCATGGCATGGGCGTGGTGATCGGTGAGACTGCAGAAATCGGCGATGACGTGACGCTGTATCACGGGGTGACCTTGGGTGGCACCTCATGGCGGCATGGCAAGCGCCACCCCACGCTGGGTGATGGTGTGGTGGTAGGAGCGGGAGCAAAAATACTGGGGCCTATCACCATCGGTGCGGGTGCCAAAATAGGTTCAAACGCTGTGGTGGTGAAAGATGTCCCGGCTGGGGCTACGGCGGCAGGCATCCCGGCGCGGATTCTGGATGAGGCGCGGAAAAAAAATGCGGGTTTTGATGCGTATGGTATTGGCAACGATCAGAACGATCCGTTGTCCAAGGCGATACATGGTCTGCTGGGGCATAGCGTGACGGTGGACCAACGCATTGATTTTATTCTGCAGCAGCTCGAGAAAATGGGCGTGCGCGTTGAAGAAGAGCGTGCCACGGCCGAAAAATTTGATCCCAATCATCTGAATAAAATAGTTGACTAAAAAGTTCGGGTATTATAATATTTGCAACAATGATAACCGTGACTGATCGGTTTTGAATCAACTATTTACAAGGCTAGGAATAACATGCGATTGACTACCAAAGGACGTTTTGCCGTGACGGCAATGGTTGATTTGGCGATGAACGGAGGACGCGGTCCGGTAACACTTGCGTCTATCAGCGATCGGCAGCGGATTTCGCTGTCCTATCTGGAGCAATTATTCGGCAAGCTGCGCCGCAATAATCTGGTGGAAAGTGTGCGCGGTCCCGGCGGCGGATATTATCTGGCCAGGACGGCCGCAAAAATCAAGATTGCCGAGATTGTGGTGGCGGTGGATGAGCCTCTGGATGCGACGCATTGCGAGGAAAAGGGAAATTGCCACGACGGTAAGCCTTGTCTGACGCACAGTTTATGGCTGGGGCTGAATGAGAATATTTATGCCTACCTTGATTCGATCAATTTGCAGCAGTTGGTTGAAGGTCAGGCTAAACCCTCTTCGGGCGTAACAGCGATCACCATGAATAGGCAGGCCGTCAGATAAACTGTCGTTCAGCCATTAGCGTATAGAAAGTTGATGCAGAAAATGAAACTACCGATTTACATGGATTATTCTGCAACCACGCCGGTTGATCCGCGTGTTGCCGATAAGATGATTCCCTATCTGACCGAGAAATTTGGCAATCCGGCCAGTCGTTCGCACGCATTTGGCTGGGAAGCCGATGCGGCGGTGGAGCTGGCACGTGAGCAGGTAGCATCGCTGGTCAATGCCGATCCAAAAGAGATCGTCTGGACCTCCGGGGCGACTGAGTCGAACAACCTCGCCATCAAAGGCGCAGCGCATTTCTATCAGGGCAAGGGCCGCCACATCGTCACCATGCGCATCGAGCACAAGGCGGTGATTGATACGGTGCGCGAACTTGAACGCGAGGGTTTTTCCGCGACTTATCTTGATCCTGAGCCGAATGGCTTGCTGGACCTGGAAAAATTAAAAGCGGCCTTGCGTCCCGACACGATTATCGTCTCCATCATGCTGGTGAACAATGAAATCGGCGTGATTCAGGATATTGCCGCAATTGGCGAAATCTGCCGCGCAAAAGGTATCCTGTTTCATGTGGATGCGGCGCAGGCGACCGGCAAGGTGGCGATCGACTTGCAGGCTCTTAAAGTGGATCTGATGTCGTTCTCGGCGCATAAGACTTACGGTCCAAAAGGCATAGGCGCGCTGTATGTGCAGCGTAAACCGCGTGTTCGCCTGGAAGCGCAGATGCACGGCGGCGGTCATGAGCGCGGCATGCGTTCCGGCACGCTGGCGACGCACCAGATCGTCGGGATGGGTGAGGCTTTCCGCATCGCGCAGCACGAGATGGCAACAGAAAATGTGCGCATACGGATGCTGCGCGACCGTTTGATGGCCGGCCTGATGGATATGGAAGAGGTGCATATCAATGGTGATATGGAACATCGTGTGCCGCATAATCTGAACCTCAGCTTCAACTTTGTCGAAGGCGAATCGCTGATCATGGCCATCAAGGATGTGGCTGTGTCCAGTGGTTCCGCCTGTACCTCGGCTAGTCTTGAGCCATCTTATGTGTTGCGCGCGTTGGGGCGCAGCGATGAGCTGGCGCACAGTTCGATTCGTTTCACGGTTGGGCGTTTCACGACCGTTGAGGAAGTGGATTACGTCGTCGGTCTGATGAAGAGCAAGATCGATAAACTGCGCGAATTGTCCCCGCTGTGGGAAATGTATAAAGACGGCATCGATCTGAACACCGTGCAGTGGGCGGCACACTAAAGTAGGGGCGCGATTCATCGCGCCCCTTGGTGAAATTTAGGTATTCGGGCGCGATGAATCGCGCCCCTACAGGAGCACTAAAATGGCTTACAGCGAAAAATTATTGGATCATTACGAAAATCCGCGCAACGTCGGCTCGTTCGCCAAGGACGATGAAGGTCTGGGTACCGGCATGGTCGGCGCGCCCGCCTGCGGTGACGTGATGAAATTACAGATCAAGGTCGGCAAGGACGGCATCATCGAAGATGCCAAGTTCAAGACCTATGGCTGCGGTTCGGCGATTGCATCCAGTTCTCTGGTGACCGAATGGGTCAAGGGCAAGACCGTGGATCAGGCGTTGCAGATCAAGAATACGCAGATCGCCGAAGAGTTGGCGTTGCCGCCGGTGAAAATTCACTGCTCAATTCTGGCGGAAGATGCCATCAAGGCTGCGGTTGCGGACTACAAGTCCAAGCATGGCGCAAACGTTGAAACTTCAGCCTGTACGGGCAGTTGCTAAGCGGGGAAAACATGGGTGTAACTCTGAGTGAAGCAGCGGCAAAGCATGTGCAAAATTTTATCGCCAAGCGGGGTAAAGGTATCGGGCTGCGTATCGGCGTGCGTACCAGCGGTTGTTCCGGTATGGCTTACAAGCTTGAATTTGCCGACCAGCTGGATAACGATGATCTGCAATTCGAAAGTTTTGGGGTGACGGTGCTGGTGGATCCCAAGAGCCTGCCGTATATCGACGGGATGGAGCTGGATTACACGCGCGAAGGATTAAATGAAGGATTCAAGTTCAATAACCCGAACGTGAAGGATTCGTGCGGTTGCGGCGAGAGTTTTCAGGTTTGACGCAGAATTTTAACGTATCAAAGAATCACTTCCAGTTGTTCGGGCTGACAGAAGCGTTCCAGTTGGACACAGCGCAGCTTGAACTCAATTACCGCGCCTTGCAGGCGCAGGTTCATCCGGACAAATCGGCTCACCTGTCCGATGCCGAGCAACGCCTCGCGATGCAGCGCTCCACTCTGGTGAATGAGGCGTATCAGATTTTGCGCAGCCCGATACGCCGTGCGCGCTATCTGTTGTCGCTTCAGGGTGTCGATACGCAGGAAGAAACCAATACGGCCATGCCGATTGATTTTCTGATGGCACAGATGGAATGGCGCGAAGCGGTGGTTGATGCGGTGGAGGCGCGTGATTTGAGCGCACTCCAGATACTTGAAGCACGCATGAAAGTTGAAACGCGCGAACTCGAAGAGACGCTTGCGGTTAAAATGGATGCCGAACATGATTATCTGTTTGCTGCCGGACTGGTGCGCAAGCTGCGTTTCATGGAAAAACTTGCGGAAGAAATTGATTCCGCTTATGACGAAATAGACAATTAGAGCCTGTAGCGGGTAGCCTGTAGCGAGTCGCTACAAGCCACAAGCTACAAGCCACAAGCAAATTCCAATGGCCCTTTTACAAATTTCCGAACCCGGTTTGAGCACTGCACCGCATCAGCACAGGCTGGCGGTGGGTATCGATCTGGGCACAACCAATTCGCTGGTTGCCACCGTGCGCAACAGTATCAGTGTGGTTCTCAACGATGAGCATGGGCGAGCGATGCTGCCGTCTGTCGTGCGCTATGCGGCTGATGGCGGCGTGGTGGTCGGTGAGGCTGCACAGGCCGCTCAGAGCGATGATCCGGTCAATACGATCGTATCGGTGAAACGCTTCATGGGGCGGGGGCTGGCAGACGTTGGCGACACCAGTCGCCTGCCATATCGATTCGTTGAAGCTGCAGGGCAGGGCCCTTCGACAGGCTCAGCTCAGGTACATGGCATGGTGCAACTGCGCACCGTGGCTGGCGTAAAAAGTCCGGTAGAAGTCTCAGCTGAAATTCTCAAGGTGTTGCGCTGCAGAGCCGAAGCCTCATTAGGCGGTGAACTGGTGGGGGCTGTGATCACCGTGCCTGCCTATTTCGACGACGCACAGCGTCAGGCGACCAAGGATGCTGCGAAACTCGCAGGGCTTACCGTGTTGCGCCTGCTCAATGAGCCGACGGCGGCGGCGATAGCCTACGGTCTGGATAACGCTTCAGAAGGCGTGTATGCGGTGTACGATCTGGGCGGAGGCACTTTCGATATTTCCATTTTGCGCCTGTCGCGCGGCGTATTTGAGGTCTTGGCGGCCAATGGCGATTCCGCGCTGGGCGGCGATGATTTCGATCAGCGCATTCATTGCTGGTTGCTGGAAAAAAATCAGCTTTCAGCCCTTGCGCCTCGCGACACCCGTCTGTTGCTGACCCTGGCACGTGCTGCCAAGGAACAACTCACCGAACATCCCGATGCGCGGATCACGGCGGTGTTATCCAGTGGTGAACTGATCGATAACGTGCTGACGCAGGCGGAATTTCAGTCCATGTCGCAAAATCTGATTCAGCGCACCTTGCAACCTTTGCGCCGTGCATTGAGGGACGCCAAGTTGAGCGTGGCGGATGTCAAGGGTGTGGTGATGGTCGGCGGTGCGACACGCATGCCGCAGGTGCAGCAGGCGGTAGGTGAATTTTTCGGCCAAGCGCCGCTGACCAATCTCGATCCCGATAAGGTCGTGGCGCTGGGCGCTGCGATACAGGCCAATTTGCTGGCGGGCAACCGCACCGGTGATGACTGGCTGTTGCTCGACGTGATTCCGTTGTCGTTGGGGCTGGAAACCATGGGCGGGTTGGCGGAGAAGATCATTCCGCGCAACAGCACTATCCCGACCGCGCGTGCGCAGGAATTTACCACCTATAAAGACGGTCAGACCGCGATGAGTCTGCATATAGTGCAGGGCGAGCGCGAACTGGTGAGCGATTGCCGTTCGCTGGCCAAGTTCGAATTGCGTGGCATTCCTGCGATGGTGGCCGGCGCCGCACGTATTCGTGTGACTTTTCAGGTAGATGCCGATGGTCTGCTGAATGTGGCGGCGCGCGAGATGGGCAGCGGGGTCGAGGCGGCTATTGTGGTCAAGCCTTCCTATGGCTTGAGCGATGCAGAAATCACTCGCATGCTGCAGGATTCCACGCAACATGCACAGGACGATATGCAGGCCCGCGCTCAGCGCGAACAGGAAACCGAAGCGAACCAGTTGTGTGACGCGGTGCAACACGCACTGGAACAGGACGGTGAGTTGCTGGATCGGGTTCAGCGTGCCTATATTGAAGATCAGATGGCGGCATTGCACGCAGCCCTGCGCTCGGGCGGTCAACCGCTTATAAAACGCGCCATAACGGCATTGAACGATGCAACCGTCAGTTTTGCGCAGGCACGCATGGATAAGAGTGTGACCCGGGCGCTGGCAGGCAAGAATATTTCTGATCTGGACTCAAAATAATGACGCAAATCATCGTATTGCCGCATGAAGAGCTGTGCCCGAATGGCGTGCTGTTCGATGCCGTGCCGGGTATTTCCATTTGCGATGCCTTGTTGCAGAACGGTGTCGAAATCGAGCATGCCTGCGAAAAATCCTGCGCCTGCACTACCTGCCACGTCATCATCCGTGAGGGGATTAATTCACTGCAACCGGCAGACGAACTTGAAGATGATATGCTTGATAAGGCGTGGGGGCTGGAACCGAACTCGCGCCTGTCCTGTCAGGCGCTGGTGGCAGATACCGACCTGGTGGTGGAAATTCCGAAGTACACCATCAATATGGTCAAGGAAGGCTGATATGAAATGGATAGACGTACGCGATATTGCCATTGCGCTGAGCGAGAAATTTCCCGACACCGATCCGCGCACCGTGCGCTTTGTCGATCTGCACAATTGGGTCGTCGAGCTGGACGGTTTTGACGACGATCACGGCCATGGCGGCGAAAAAGTGCTTGAAGCGATACAGGCCACCTGGATAGATGAGGCTGAATAATATGTTGAAACTCTGGCGTCGTATTCCAAACAGCTGGCTGTATCTGGCAGGTTTTCTGTACACAAGCGGTTTGATGGGTTTTGGCTTTTATCTGCAATACGTCAAACATCAGGATCCTTGCCCGTTATGCATGGTGCAACGCGTGATTTTCATCGCCATCCTGGTGCTGTTTCTGATCGCTGCGACACACGGCCCCAAGCGTCTCGGAGAACGCATTTATGCCGCACTGATTGGTTTATTCTCGCTGACCGGTATCGCTGTTGCCGCGCGTCACATCTGGATACAACACCTGCCTGCAGATCAGGTGCCAGCCTGCGGCCCAGGGCTGGACTACATGCTGGAAACAATGCCGATGGCCAATGTGTTGAAAGAATTGCTGCATGGCTCCGGCGAATGCGCAGCTCGCGGCTGGACCTTGTTCACGCTGGGCATTCCAGAATGGTCGTTGCTGTGCTACCTGGCACTAGGTACGTGGGCGGTACTGATCGCAATCCGGGGAAAATAACCCCATCTGCGCCGACGCATACTTCAAGAAAAAGCTGTTGTCCGCAGATTAAATGGATTAATGCTGATTAAACAAATACTTATGTGCACACTTGGTTCGCCATTTGGGTGGCGAGTAGTTATTTCGTAACTTGTTGTTAATCTGTGAAAGGCTTTAGCAGGTATATTGCCCAGTGGGCAATAACTCGCAAAAGCTTCTCGCAGGGATGATGCCCTGCGGGCATCAACTCGCAGAATCTGCGTAATCTAATGGTCAGGCTAGCGACCCAGTTCCTGCTGTACGCCCCGATAGAACCGCTCATAGAAATCCCTGTCCGTTACCGTTTCGCCCAGTATCTTTACCTGATTATCGGCCTCGCTCTTATTGCTGATGGAAATGGGGGATATGAGAGGCAAGCCAATTGAAGTACTCTGGCGGCTGGTCTTAACATCGAAATGTTCTTCCGTGGCGGTGACAAACAGGGTGGAACCACCGGCACGCTGGCCGCAGGTGGCGTACACACGCAATATCGCATGACGGTTTTCTTCGATTTGGAATTCTTTTGCGCCGCTCAGGTTCTGTTCAGCGTTGTCCTCAACGATATAGCCATCTCTGAGCAACACGCGGCGGGCGGCCTCGCATACGGGTTCAGCAGTGGCGGCAAAATTTTTACTATGACGTGAATCGGTATGGAATTCCTCTCTTTCAGCATAGGTACGGGGGCCGCTGCAGGCAGCGAGCAGCAGGGATATCAGCGTTAAAACCAGGCCGTAGCGTTTCATGTTTCCTCCCAATAAAAATTGATTGGATGTGCCCAAAGGCAGCGCCACCTGATGGGATAGTATCCTCCACTTTCAGCGGCCGCCTTGCAGTTAATGCCAACGCCTCTTTGGCTAGTGCTGGCAGGTTTCCAAAGTAGAACTCATCCGGTGTTGTGTCAAGCGATGCGTGCGCTTTATTCAGATCGTAGAAACTGAAGCATTTCGCCAAGCCCCGCTACGTTGGGGGGTAAAATACAATTTTATTTTCAACAAAATCAATATGTTGAATTTTTTAATGCACCATAATTTGCAACAAAGTATCCCATGAGCTGCGATTTTCCTAAACGATTGTGCTGATTTTATTCGCGCTAGGGGCGGCTTGTTGATTTATAAGGAAAACTCGTGGGTGTGCAGGATTTTGTGTGTTGGAGGGGGCTGGCTCTTGTCAGCGTAACTTGACGAAGGTGGGTTCTGTATAAATTGCCTGAGTTAAAAAAATGAACGACGGCTCTGGCGTAAATTATTGTTTCGTCACGGGCAACAGAGTGCCACCGCATGTCAATGGCTACAATAGCTAGAAAGAAAGCTAATGGCCGTGATCAGCAATAAGGTGACAGAAAATGGAACTTCGCAGTTAAAACGCAAATAGGCTAGGGGGATTCTTATGCAAAATCAGAGTTTAGCAATAGCGCAGGTATGCTCGAATCCCATAATATCTTCCGATAATATCTCAATACATTCAAATCTACGGTTCAGTTGTCATTGATTGGTTCCTTGCAGGAACCGATTTAATCAGTGCGAGCGGAGTTGAACGACTCAATATCGCTGAAGTTTCATCGGTTTAAAAAATGCTTTGTGGCAGCACTTAATAGGGAGAAGTATTTCAATAGGGGTTGCCATTGATGTAGAAAATTCATTCAAAACAACATTTCCTTATACGCTACGAAGACGCAAAACTGTATAACTTCATGCTATGTACACAGCCTGCAAAAATTTAATCGAAAATTTATAGAGTCAATCAAAGTTATGGCAAATTGCAAAAAAATCACATTCTATTCATTGTTTTTTGCAGCTATCAGCTCGCTGACGCTTACGGCATGCGCGTCTGCTTCATCCGTTTCCGCCACGAAAAATGGTGGCGTGATTGATGTGTCACCTAAGATGGCACACTACACTCAATTCAATCTCGTTTCGCAAAGTAGCGGAGCCGCTGAAGAACAAAAAATATCTGGCGTATTAATCTATAAGCCTGCTTCTGCTTATTTTGAAGCTCATGCCGATGGAAATACATCGGTAGACCGATTGTTTATACAGCCTGACGCATGTAGAGATGATATAAGTCCTGATTGCCAACGCCATTTTATTATCTCAGGTCGGCTAACAGCCTTCAATACCTCACTGAATTGCTACATCCAAGTGCGAAACGACACTTCAACCGGATATGCAGGGCAGTCTATTGAGGGTATTTGTCAAGATCGCAATAGACGCTCATTTGCTATCACCCTCTTTGCCAATTAAGGAATTTATTGATATGTCCAAACTTTCTAGTTTGTTAAATACTGGTTGCTCAAATGCATTAAAGCGCACATTGATTGCAAGCATCGTATTTTCCTGTGTGGCTGGTTGTAATCTTGATTTCATGAAAAGCGCTGAAAGCATAAAAGCAGATACGCGACAATCTATTGATGCAAAAAACTATTCTGAAGCGGCAGCGATTGCACAAAGGTTAACGGAAAAGTCACCTGCGGATTACGAAGGTTATTTCATGCTCGCACAGGCCACGGCGCAAATTGGAGATAAAAATGAAGCGATTGCAGCTCTTGAAAAGGCGATTAAGAATGGCCTAAAGGATGATGAGCAAATCTACAAAAATACAAATCTAGATCCAATTAAGTCAATGACTGCTTATACGAACCTGATTAATATCAACTTCCCCAGTAAAGCAGCAGCCCCAAAAAATAACGTCTCCACTCCAGACATGAATAGTAGCGAGGTATCCGGCAGTGTCAGCATTCAAGAAATAAATGGGAAGCAAGTGGTGCGAGCTGGTGACGTTGTCATAGAAATGCCAAACACAAAATAATATTAATCGGATAAATATCATGAATACAAAACACTATACAAAACCCCTTGCAACTTTGCTTGTTTCCGCTTTGCTTGGCATAAGTACGCTCGCTGTTGCTCAAGACACGGTTTTTGGGGAGGGGCGCACATCTCTTGGCGCTGGCGATGCTTCGGCAATTCGTAACGCAGCTAAGCAAGACGCTATTCGTGATGCAGTCATCAAAGCTATTAAGGATGCGACGGCTCTAGATGCGAGCGATCCTCGCTTTGCCGCCATCGTCAATGAAGTTGCAAAACAGTTGCGTGATGTAAAAGTCCAGGAAGAACGTAAAGAGGGCGCAGATTTTGTTACACGAATTGAGGCTGTAGTAGATCGTAAACAGATTAAAAATGCCATAAGAGGCACAGATTTAGATAAGTCAAAAGATCGTAGCTTTTCAATCCTTATGCTGGTCGATGAATTTGTTACGAACACCCACGATTTAAACATGCCTCTGTCAGTATTGACGGAGTCGAGTATTGACGAAGGCGCCTCCTTTAAAGACAAATCTTTGAAAGCGAATGCTTCATCTGCGTCAAATAAGTCGGCTGTTGCGGCCTCGTCCAGTGAAAAAGCAGCAATCGCCTCGTCAACTAATGTAAGTGGGAAATCTAATGCGTCATATGCTGCGCAAGGAAGTGACTCAAGTGGCTCTGCTGCAGTCGGTGCTAGCCAATCTAGCAACTATAAAGGTAGCGCGGCTTCCGCTGCTTCTTATAGCGCGAAGAATAACTTTGCGGCAGCGGCTTCGAGCCAGTCAGCCAAATCATCTATTGACAAAAAGGATGTAGAGGCCAGCAGTCACTTGAAAGCATCAAGCCGCACCTTGATTCAGTACCAAGACACGTCCAAGCCGACAAGTAAGTCAATTTTTTTAGGTGCATTTGGCGGAAATCTGCGTGACTACGACATGAAGCTGCAAGATTCGGCCAATGTACGCAGCAAATTTTTTGGCGACAAGGTGATCAGTCTATCTGTCTTGCAAAATGGTGCAGAGATGTCCAAGTTTTCCGAGTTTGCGCGTACTAAGGCTAGCGCGGATTTTCTTATGATTGGTAACTCTACCGTAGTGGGGGGGGGGGGTAATAGTTCAGCGACGGGGCAGATATCCTGCGTGGTAAATGCTGAAGTACGCGCCTTTGCCACATCTGGCAATGAATTAATCGCATCTGATTCGCAAAGCACCCAAGCTAGTGGAACGAATATTGAAGAATGCGCAGCGATTGCATCCAAGAAAATTGCTGACCTGATGGCCCCGGTATTTGCTGAGCGAGCGCTAGGCTACTGGGCTGATAGGTCTGCACGTGGACGGCAATTTACTGTTGAGCTGAAGGGTACGGGTGTGCCTGTATCAATGCGTATAGGTTTTACGAAGGCTCTCAAAGGCATTGAAGGCGCAGCAGATGTTGAAAAGAAAGAGGACGGTGATGGCGGAGTAAAAGTTACTCTTACTCTGAAGAGCAAAGAGGATGCAGCAGATGCAATCTATGAAGCTGTCGCATCACAAGCTGCCTTCGCCGGTAAGAATTTGGATAGACTTGCGGTGGGAGAACAGATTACTTTGTGTTTCAACAAATGTGCGGGTGAATCACCTACTGCAAAGGGTAAGAAAAAGTGAGGTTCAGACCTCACATGAAGTTAGTGAATGTAACGACGTTAATGTCGCTGTTACTGACTTCATTTTCAGTTATGGCAGGTAGCGATGCAAAAGTATTTCCAGTTAAGGCTATTTTTTACGACGACAGATCTGAGTCAGTACTTGATGCACGATTCCGCTTAAAGGTAAAAGAGATTGGAACAACCGCATTGGCAGCAAATATAAACCGATCACTCTCTACAGCTCTGAAGGATAAGGTTGGGCCATTAGACAGGAAAACAGCCGATCACACTTTTGTAGTTTCATTCCACGTGCCGAGGGCAACTAGCTATAGCGTAGATAAAGGCAACGGCAATTCTGATTTGGTAGCAGCAGTCACGGCAAGTTTGTACTTTACCAATGTGATTACTGGTGAAATTCTAACCACCATCTCAAGGACTGTCGTTAGTCGTGCAGTGATTGCGAATAACGGTCATGTTGATGTTGAGACGGGAAACTTATATTCGCAATCGTTGAATACACTTATAACTGATCTTGCTGATGCAGCTGCGAAGGACTTCAGTCCAACAATAGTAGATGCACGCGTCACTGATCAGGTTGGCAATATGCTTGTTCTAGATGCAGGATACATCAAGGGCATTCAATCAGGCGACTCACTAAATGACAGCTCAAGTCAATTGATCAAAGTGGTTTATGCTGCGGAAAGCTATTCTATAGCCGAACGTGTTCTTGCTGATAATGTTGGAGCAGGTGTCGTTTTTCAAAAGTACATGTCTCATGCCTCAGATGGCAAGATTAAGCCACGAACCATCGTGCTAGTTGAAACCAAACCAGAAGGTTTTTCTAAGGAATACATCGCAAATTTATTTTCTGAAATGCTTGGCGATAAAGCACCTTTGAGTATTATTCAAGTGAACTCTGGGTTTTATGATTTATTGAAAGTCGTTGTTCAGCAGGCATCCTTGGGTGGGACTGACACTGCCAATAGAAAAGTACCTGATCTTTTTATCCGATTAAGAGTAGCTGAGCCAATTGTATATGAAGCACACACCAATCTAGATTTTCAGAAAAGGCGTCACTACGAAACCGTGGCCTTTGCCGACATTGTGGATTCCAATGGCCGTGTAAATTTTTCAGCTATTGGAAAAAATGATATTGATGACGTCATTATACGTAATGTCGGCCCAGGTATTCCCGAACGAAAAGAAGTAAGCATTAAAAATTCTCTACTTGATTTGGCGCAAAAATTGAGCCAAATGAGCGAACTTCGACGTGAGCAAGTAGAAGTGCAAACAGATGCATCGGGCAGCGTTAGTATTGCAAGTTCAGGTAAGGTGTTTTCTCCTCAGCAAAAAGGTATCGTGCTGCGTAAAGCTAAAATCATGCTAAACAAGGTGGCTCAGCAGGTTTGGATGCCAACAGTGGAAGCCTTTGTTGAACCTGGCGAGGATGTTAGTAAAATGCAGCTTAGCATTGGCCTTCCTGTCATCAGTCCTGAAGAAAAGGTAAGTGCCGGCAATGTGTTTGAAGTACAACGACTCGGCATAACGCCGCGTTCTGCATATGCGTTCTCCGTGTGTGGCCCCATCGAAAGTCTTGGAAACATAGCAACGCCTTCACTTCTAGATTTTGCTGCACAAGCTCTTGGAGCAAAGATGCCTGGCATGCTCTACGCGCCCAGTATTATTGAAGGCGCAAAGAATCTCATTAATCCATCCAATAACTTTGAGAGCGAAGTTAGATGGACAATCCCTCCAGTAAGTATGTGCGTTCAGCCAGTTGAGCGAGTTACTGCCAGCGAGGATAAGTGTACTACGACGTGTGAACGCCCCATTGCAGCTCGATATACGCTGCGTGTGAAGCTCGGTAGTGAGGTTGTGTCTCGCAGCGCTTTTGAAAGTCAGTTTAAAACCACTGACTTTTACAAGGAAACACCTGTTAGTCAATTATCGCGTCTCGTCGATTCTGATCTGATTGATGAGGCTCGAATTTTGCTCGACAAAGCTGCTGAAAAAGTAATTTTTCAAACCAAATAAGATGATTTCTACTAGATTAATGCTGTAGCGTCATAATTGAGAAAGTCATCAAAGCAGGGTTCTACGGGGCAGCGCCGTTCCGCTGCAAGTAAAATGCCTCTTAAACCTGATAATTAGTCATGTCAGAGGTTTGCACAAAAAAACATAAGGGAAAACAATGTTGAATAGCCAAAAAACAAAACTATTTATCGCTCTTCTTGCTATTAGCGCAGCAAGCTATGCACCGCATGCGATGTCTTTTGGGCTTGGTGATTTGGGCGGTGGTAGTACAGCTAGTACGTCAACTGCAGCCGCAGGAGATCCAGATGCATTTGTAAAATCAGCTAAGTCGGCTGAAAGTCTCATGAATGATTCAGTGACTAATTTGGCTAACGCGCTGCTTTCAAAGAAAGATTCTGCTGGCTTGGCCGCGCAACAAAAAGCTGCGAACGAAACAACAGATGCTAAAGATAAAGGTGCCAAACAGCTCGAAGTAAACAAAAGTAAGGAAGCTGCGATCAATGAAGCTTTGAACAATGCTAACCTCAAAAATGATATTAAGAAAATGGATAGTAAGCACAAGACGTTGCTAGGTGCATCTGCCTACAATTTCATGCTTGCTCTTCTACAAGACCAAACATTAGCTGAACAAGCTGGCGGACTGATTTCCAGTTTGTCTGGCAATCCGATGAATTTAGGCAAGCTTGGTGGCGTTAAGGATGCTGCTTCCAGCGTTTCAAATCAAATTTCGTCTGCATCTAAAATTGCGACAAAGATGCCTGATATTTTCTCTGCTGTCGGTGTTAAAGCGCCTGAATCTAAGGATGACAAACCAAAGCAAATAGCACAAGTTAGTGGGGATTAATTTACTAGCTCGTTTTTTATAGTATTTCGTGCAAGATGCGAAAGGGCATTCAAAAATGGATGCCATTTCGCATATTAATCAAAACTCATATCCAACGTTTGTCTTCTTAGGGGCGTTGAGCTATTCGTTTCGTTGCATTATTTACCAGATAGCTGTTAGTTGTGAACGACGGCAGTGTCTTGTGAGGAGAAGATTGCAAGTATCTGGTTGTCGGCAACGTACTTTACACATTAACGAGCAGGGAAAACCAGTCGCGGAGTACATTTGTCTTAAAAAACAGTATTTAAATCGCTAGCAATTTATGGTGTCCGTGCTAGCGACTTATTGGGCTGACTAGTGACTTTGATGTATCCCACACATCGTTCACTCAGCCATACAGTTAATTAGCCGCACGCGCCGATCGCGCCGCAACTTGTGCAGAACTCGCAGCCGTCTTTCTTGATCAGCGTGGCATTGCCGCATTCCTTACACACACGGCCGGTCAGCGGTTTGATGGCGGTGGGTTTGATCTGGCCTTCTGGGATTTCCAGTACGCCCATTTGCTGCACCGGATAGCCGTGTTCGTCGAGCACGCCGAGCATTGCGTAGCGGTGAATGATCAGCGTGGCGACGTAGGAGACGGTCGATGGATAGCTTTGCATCTTCGCGCCACCCGGCACCCGTGCCATGAAGTCCCCCAGCGGTTCGCCGAAGTTGAGCAGTTTGCGCAGCTTCATGCCTATCCAGGCCGGGTCGATGACGCGCATATCCAGACTCAACACCTTGCACAGTCCGTCCAGTGCACGCGGATACACGCCGGACAGCCACATTGAGTAGGGGCGGCGTTGCCCGTCCGGCAGCACCAGTTCCTTCAGCCCCAGCACGAAGTCGTCGCCGGAGCCCGCGTTACTGATGTCCACCGTCCAGCTCATCGTGCCATCGGTTCCGGTCTTGGGCTCTTTTCTGGCAAACAGCGCGTCCATCATCGGCGTGGTGATGGCATCAGTAACTTCCAGTGCGCCCAGTGCTTCGATGCGATATTTCAGCAAATGAGCGAAGGCGGCCACCAGACTTGGCATACGCCTGAGTTCACCATCGGGTGGCATCGGCATGTCGAAGGCATCGTCGCCAGCCGTTTTCATCAGCATTTCCAGCTTCATGCGTACCCATACCGGATCGCGGGTGCGCATATCCATGGACAGCGATTTTGCCAGTGCGCCTAAGCCGCGTGGCTGCTCGGAGCCATTCACCCAGACCTCGAACGGATGATTGCAGCAAGAAATTGAAGATTCGCGCTTGTCCTCAGGTGGGGTGGCTGGGGGTAGCGATGCGTTTGCTACCTCTCCCGCTGGGGGAGGGTTGGGGTGGGGGAGGGTTGTGGTGTGCGACACGAATGCGACGAAACTGCCGAGCGGATGCTTTACGACCTGTGACACCCAGCCTTCACTGCCTGCGGTCAACTCAGGGCGTCCCGGCCAGCGCAGGGATGCGAGCGCCGGTTTCGGTGCGGCTTCCAGTTCGATGCGCCTGTCCTGGTCGAAGACAAAATCCTGTGGTTGCTCGTCCTTCTTGGGTTCAGGCGTGATCGACAGCACAGAGCCCAGCACGCTGTTCGGCCGGTAGGTCGCCAGCCCCTTCAGACCAGCGCGCCAGGCTTCGGTGTAAAGATGCTTGAAGTCATCGAACGGATAGTCGGCGGGTACGTTGACGGTCTTGCTGATCGAGGTGTCGATGAAGGGGGCGACGGCAGCGACCATTTTCATGTGATCGAGCGCGCTGATCTCAAGTGCGGAAACGAAGGCTTCCGGCAGATGATCAACATCGCCACCTAGTTTCTTATACAGCCGCCAGGCGTGATCCTCCACCGAATAGTCTTTGCTTGTGCCATCCATCATGCGTTTTTTGCGCGTGTAAAACCATGAAAAGGCAGGCTCGATGCCGTTGGAAGCGTTGTCGGCAAAAGCCAGCGAAATGGTGCCGGTGGGGGCGATGGACAGCAGGTGGCTGTTGCGGATGCCGTGCTCCCGTATGCGGTTTTTCATCTCGTCCGGCAGGCGCGAGGCAAAGCGGGGTTCCGACAGGTATTGATTTGCGTCCAGCAGCGGGAATGCGCCGCGCTCAGATGCCAGTTCAATCGAAGCGGAATAGGCTTCGTCGCGCATGATGCGCGTGATGTCGGCAGCAAAGGCGCGCGCCTGTTCGGTATCGTAACGCAGGCCCAGCATAACCAATGCGTCGCCCAGACCCGTGTAGCCCAGCCCGATGCGTCGTTTGTTCTGCGCTTCCTGCTGTTGCTCCGGCAGCGGCCAGGCGGTGACATCCAGCACGTTGTCCAGCATGCGTACCGCAACCTTGATCAGTTGCTTGAAGGGCTCATAGTCGAATCCCGCATGCATAGAAAACGGGTTTTTCACCATTCTGGTTAAATTTATTGAGCCTAAACAACAACATCCGTAAGCGGGGAGGGGTTGCTCGGCGCAGGGATTGGTCGCCTCGATGACTTCGCAATAGGACAGGTTGTTGTCGCGGTTCATCAGGTCGATGAATAGCACACCCGGTTCGGCATGATCGTAAGTGCTTTCGATGATCTGGCGCCACAAGTCAGTTGCACGTACCTTGCGATACATCCACTTGCCGTCATTGCGTTGAAATGCACCTTGTTCCTTGAGTGCCGCAGCGGGTTCGGCGGCATGCACCAGTTCGAACTCACTATCGTTTTCCACCGCCTGCATCAGCGCATCGGTGACGCCGACGGAAATGTTGAAGTTGCGCAGATCGCCCTTGTCTTTGGCGCAGATGAATTTTTCGATGTCGGGATGGTCGCAGCGCAATACGCCCATTTGCGCGCCGCGCCGCGCGCCGGCAGACTCGACGGTCTCGCAGGAACGGTCGAACACGCGCATGTAGGAGATCGGCCCGCTGGCGCGTGAGTTGGTGCCTTTGACCTGTGCGCCTTCGGGACGGATGGAGGAGAAATCATAGCCGACCCCGCCGCCGCGCCGCATAGTTTCGGCGGCTTGTTGCAGCGCGTCGTAGATGCCGGGTTTGCCATCGTTGATGCCGGAAATCGCATCGCCCACCGGTTGTACAAAACAGTTGATCAGCGTCGCCTGTATTTTTAAGCCGGCTGCCGAGTTGATGCGTCCGGCAGGTACGAAGCCATTTTCCTGCGCGAGAAAGAACGCCTCTTCCCAATGAGCGCGCAGCTCCGGTTGTTCTGCCTGCGCCAGACCGCGCGCCACACGGCGTCGCACATCTTCAACGGAGTTCTCGCCCGGCTCTGCGTATTTTTCCAACAACACTTCGATGCTGATCTCTTGCGTCATTCTGGTGCTCCTGATTAATCAAAAAATCGCTGTTCAATCCGCAGATTACGCAGATTCACGCAGATTTTGAGGCGGATAAAATAGTAAAGTCCTGATTCGAATGGTGAAATCAATCATTTCGGTAACAGTTTTTAATCTTTTTTAATCCATTTAATCTGCGGACAAATGTTTTTTCAGCAACCGACTAGTTTTTGAACAATCTCGTTAGTCCATTCAGTCCGACAAAATTGAACGCGTAGCTGGCCTGCTCGCGTACCACCGGTTTGGCGTGGTAGGCGATGCTGACCCCGGCTTGCGCCATCATTTTCAAGTCGTTGGCACCGTCGCCCATCGCGATCACCTGTTCTGGTTTGAGACCCAGCTCTTCGCGCAGCTTGACCAGCCATTCTGCCTTGCCTTGTGCATCGAGTATCTTGCCCAGCACGCGGCCAGTGAGCTTGCCGTCAATGATTTCCAGCGTGTTGGCATGTGTCCGATCCAGACCGAGGCGCGGTTTGAGGCGTTCGGTGAAGAACAGAAAGCCGCCGGATACCAGCAGTGTTTTGATGCCGTGCTTCTTCAATTCTGCCAGCATGACTTCTGCGCCGGGATTCAGTTGCAGTCGCTCATCATACACCCGCTGCAATGCGCCTTCGTCCAGGCCTTCCAACAGTGCTACGCGGCGGCGCAGGCTCTCGGCGAAGTCGATTTCGCCGCGCATCGCCTCCTCGGTAATGGCCGCGACCTCTGGCTTGAGGCCCTGCATGTCTGCGATCTCGTCGATGCATTCGATGGAAATCAGCGTCGAATCCATGTCCATCACCAGCAGGCCGAAGTCTGCAAGACGCCTGTCGGCAGGCACGAAGCCGTAGTCGATCTGATGTTCAAAGCAGTAAGCATTGATGTCGCTATGAGGTTTTCCCTCGTGCAAGCGATACGTCTGCGCGTCGATCTGCTCGATCTGCGCAGCGCCGGATAGTTTGGCGAGATGCGCTACCTGTTGGGCTGGGATGTCGTGTATGGCCAGGAGAATGAGATTCATGTTTTAAGTTTTTAATCACGCACCGCCACCGGGAGGGCGGCTACGGCGGGAATTCAGTCAAGATCAGAGGCGTTATTTTAATTCATTAGACAGGGTCGCGATGCAAGGAAATTCAGTATGAGTTGTCTCAGATCTCAAGTTTTTTCATTTTTTCCCACAGGTTCTTCCGGCTGATGCCAAGGGATGCGGCGGTTTCTGCGATGCGGCCTTCATTGATGCGCAGGCAGTTTTCAATATATTTTCGTTCGCAGGCATGGATATATTCGCTCAGTGATTCGAGCGTTGCAAAAGATTCTTCAGGCGCCGCAGGCGCGTCATCGAACAAAAGTTCTGCGCTGAGTTCTGTTTGTTGCGAGAGTATGCAGGCGCGTTCCAGACAATGCTTGAGTTCACGGATGTTGCCAGGCCAAGGGTAGTCAAGCAAGGCTTGCTCGGCGGATCGTGTCAGCGTGCGCGGATCTGCGTTTTGCGCATTCCAGTCTTCCAGCAGATTTGTTGCAAGCCAGAGGATGTCCTCTTTGCGTTCGCGCAGTGGCGGGAGGTGCAGATGAATGACATGAATGCGGTAGTAGAGATCCTCGCGGAATTTGCCGATTTCCACCATTTGTTTGAGGTCTTGGTGGGTGGCGCAAATCAGCCTGATGTCCACATGAATCGGCACTTCTGCTCCTACGCGGACAATTTGTCGTTCCTGAATGGCGCGCAGCAGTTTGACCTGCATGGCGGGTGACATTTCGCCGACCTCGTCGAGAAACAGCGTCCCGCCGTTGGCCAGCTCGAACAGTCCGCGTTTTTCGCGCAATGCGCCGGTAAACGCACCCTTGGCATAGCCGAATAGTTCAGCCTCCAGCAAACTCTCGGTCAGCGCGCCGCAGTTGACGGTGATAAACGGCATTTTTTGTTCGGCATCGTATTGACTGCGCAGTGCGCGCGCCAGCCGTTCTTTGCCAACTCCGGATTCGCCGGTGATTAATACCGAGGTCGGATTTTTGGCAATCCTGGGCAACAAAGACTCTATGTTCCTCATTGCACCTGAGACGCCCAGCATGGTGTCGCGCGTCACGGTGCAAACTGAACGGGAACACAACATCTGGATGGACTTGAGGAGTGCGTGAATATCCAGCGGCTTGGTCAGGTAGTCTTGCGCGCCCAGCTTGAGAAGCCTTACCGCTCTGTCTATGGTTCCATATCCGGTGGTGAAGATGAAGTGGGGAAGTGTCGCTTCAGACGCCTTGAGTTGTTTGAACAAATCTTCGCCGTTGATATCCGGGAGCTGAATGTCGCAGATCACCACGTCATAGTGTGTGTGGCTTAGCGCGGCTATTGCCGCCATGCCGGTCTTGAACCAGTCGCAGTGATAGTCTTCAAGCTCGAAACGATCGGAGAGTGCCTCGCCCATGATCAGGTCATCTTCAATCAGGCAAATACGATAGGTGTTCACAAACGGTCTCCAAGCGGGATTTTTACGGTGAAATTCATGTGCTCACTGGCTTCTTTTTTGACCGAGATGGTGCCGCCTAACTGGTTCACGATCTGATAGGTCACCCACAGGCCAAGCCCGTGGCCGCCTTCACTGAAGGTGCAAAATGGCTCAAACAGATGCGCTATCTGCTCAGGCTCCAGCATCTTTCCGTCATTCCTGACCGAAATATGCAGATGCCCCTCTTTAAGGCCGATGTCGCAAGCGACTTCTCCCTGCTGTGCGGCGGCCTTGATGGCATTCATCAGCAAATTGATCAGAATCTGGCGAACGAATGTGGCAGGAAGTGCGATTTCATCTGCCAGGCTGTTGTGCCAGGCAATGTGTAACGCCTTTTTGCCACTCATGGGCGAAATCAGTGTCAACACATCTTCAATGTCCTGCGGCAGCAGGTCGCGACTTTTTATCTTGGCTTCAACCAGCAGTGCGGCAACCGTGTCCTTGATTTGTGTCAGGCCGCGTTCAATCAGGGCGATGGTTTTTTGCGTTAACGGGCTGGTGTCGCTGTGGCATTTTAGCGTGTCTATCGCTGTGAGCATGCCGCTTAACGGATTATTGATTTCATGCGCGATGCCGGCGGCAAGCTGGCCCAGGGCTGCCAGTCGATCTGACTGAACGATCTGCATTTCCAGAGCCTCCTTGGTCTTCAGATCATTCAGCAGCTGATTGTAAGCCTCGAATAGCAGGCCTAACTCATCCCGGTATTCGTATAAATCCGGATCCAGATCTTCCGGCCATTTTTTCCCCAGTTGTGCCATGCGCGCAGCAAGTTGCACCAGCGGCAAGGCCATACGCTGCCCCCAAAACCAATTGAAAGGGAGCAGGATGGCAAGGATGATTGCGCCAACCAGCAAACCGTTGCGGGCATTTTTGATAAACAACGGCAGGAAAACCTCCTTTGAATGGACAATGACTAGCGTACCCAGGCTTGCATTGTCGCGAGAGATGGAGGTCAATGAATAATAGTGTTTAGAATTATGCAGATAGATTGTTTCTGATTTTTCATCGCGCATTTGCACAATCTGTTTTGCAATCTCGCCAAGCTCTGGACCCAGTTCGTTCATTTCGGTCAGCATCGGCGCTTCTCTCGGTTGCGTCGATGCCACCACGCGCTGTTCATTGTCGACAACCAGAATGTTTTCAACCAATACCATGCTGGAACTTGCGCGTTGACTGGCTTCCGTAATGATTTCAAAGGTACGCCAGATGTCGTCTTGCAGCATCGCCGAGAACAGGCTGGATTTTAACGAGTGGCCCAATTTCTCCGAGTCGACGGCCAAATCTTTTTCTACCTGATTGTAGGCATTGGCTATGAAGGACGCCGAAACAGTCAGCACGGAAATAATGATCAGGAAGCTACCCCACAATGGAATTTTGTAGCGATAACTGAGATTCAGGAAAAACTTCATAGATCACCCACGCGCCGCATCATCAACTGCATACTGCGATACAATTTTTTGTCGGACAGTGCAAATCCATCGATATTGAGTCGCGTGAGTAGTTTGACTCCGTCGGGATCATCTTTCATGTCAATCAATATGCGTTGCATCTTTGAGAAGTCATGCTTTTCGAGGTTATTGCGCGCGATAATGGGCGGAAAGCCGTATTCTGCGGACTTCGCGACGATGCGTGTCTGATCCGTAATATCGGGGCGAGATAGCGACAGGGTATCCCATGTAAATCCTGACATGGAGCCCGCGTCGGCTAAGCCGATGGCGACGGCTGCGACAACTTTTTGATGATCGCGGGTGAAGAAGGTCTTTTTAAAAAATTGATCAGGGTCACTGCCGGCAAGCCGTAACCGGTATCTGGGCTCAAGGTAGCCCGTGCCTGAGTCCGGGTCGACGTAGGCAAATACCTTGCCTTTGAGATTAAGTAATGATCCGGTACTGCGATCCGATGAGGGGACGATCAGATAGGCTCTGTCATATGGTTTTCCCCGGTACAGGGGGGTGACCAGCAGGCTTGTCTGCTGCATGTTCTCTATATAGGCAGGGGATGATATCCAGGTAAAATCCAGTTTTTTTTGTTTCATCAAGTCCATGTTATCGAGATAGCTATCGCGAAAAATGAACTCTACAGGCTGATCCAGTTTGTTTTGCAGGTAGACGCGCCATTCTTCCAGCAGCGCGTACTGTCCACGTGCCGTGGCAGATGTAATTCCCAGCCTTAGCGGCTGCGGTTCGGCCAATGCTGCGCCTGTAACAAGCAGCATCCAGCAAACAACTATCAGTTTGGAATAAATTTTCAAAATAGCCTCTGTTACTTTATGGTAACTGGATGGGGCAGATCATCCCGATGGTTACCGTTTCGAAACTTGCTGCCCCGATGGCGCTTTTTTATATACCGTCGCGCCATTAGTCGGCGCGCGTGATGTGCAGCAAGCTATGCGCCAAGCGTTGTTTGCCGGCATTCAAGCATGTTATGCCTGATATTCTGCGCAATTATTGTGCCTGAACAGGGTTAACAATGCACAAGGCGCGCGCTCTGAATGTTGCTGATAGTCACTCAGATATTGCTTGCGTGACGCTGGCCGTCCTTATGAAATTCGCATTAGACCCGCAGTCGTTAACCAAAAAATCTAGCTAAACGAGGACTGGCTGACCGGCTTTGCAGCAAAGTTGCGCCGTATGTTACCAGAAAGTAACCTGGTTGATGATCTGTTACCGGTCGGGTTGAAAATCATGCTGATGGTTGACGCTGTGCGCGTTATATAAATTATATAAGTGCTTGAAATTACATGATATATTTTTTGCGCGGAAAAAAGTAAACGTTGGTGGCATCGTTCTTGCGTGATTTTGGGCAGATAATCAAGGTTGTACTCATAACATGTTTAAGAATTCGCTAAAATTTGCATCATGGTTCGTGGTGGGATTGCTGATTACAGTATCGGTGTCGGTACAGGCTGAAACAGCTGAAGTGGCAAGTGGCGCAACGCCGGCGCAGATAAGCAATAAACTGGACAATGCTTCATGCCTCAAATGTCACAGCAAAGAGATAAAGGTAGCGGGTGCCGGCGATGAGCTGCGCGCCTTGCATGCAATCAGGAAGCTGCCTTTCAGCAAGAGCGTACACGCTGAACTGCAATGTGTTTCCTGCCATACAGGGGTTAAAGACGGTAACAAGCCGCATCAGGCGGATGCCAAGACGACCGGGTGTGTGCAATGCCATACATCTCTGTGGGATGAAGCCAGGAAAGATAATCTGACCGAGGAAAAGTCACGGCTCGGCGTCGTCGTTCAGAACATTGAGGCCTACAAGAAAACCTATCATGCGCGTCAAAATGCGGACGATCCCACGCGCGTCAATGCGAGCTGCGATGATTGTCACGACACGCACTCATTCAACGTGCCACCTAAAGGCAGTATCGGCAGGACAGCCTGGCACCTGACTATTCCAAAGACTTGCGGTGAAAAATGTCATACCGACCAGCTGGAAGAGTATGCGACTTCCGTGCATGGCAAGAAGGTGCTGGAAGAGCATAGCCCCAAGGCGGCTGTATGTACCGATTGCCATACTTCACATGGTATTACCAACACCTCGATAGAGTCCTTTAAACTCGACATCGTTCAGGCCTGTGGCGGTTGCCATAAAGAGAACCTGAAGTCGTACTCGGAAACTTTTCACGGCCAGATCAATGCACTGGGTTACGGTTATACCGCCAAGTGCTACAACTGCCACGGCAGCCATGGCATTCTGTCGCCGACCGATCCTGAATCTACCGTACATCCAAACAACCGCCTGAAAACCTGCCAGCAATGTCACAGCGGCAATAAGGGCTGGGCCGGCTTGCAAAAGGCGACGCCGGGATTCGTTTCTTTCGCACCTCACGCGAATACGCATGACTTCGAGAAGTATCCTCAGATGTGGATAGCTTCAAAATTTATGCTGATCCTGCTGGCGGGTGTGTTCGCCTTCTTCTGGATACATTCCGCGTTGTGGTATTACCGCGAACACAAGGACGGCTGCCCGGTATTTTTCAATAAACAGGGCAATACCAAGTCGCATATCGTGATCAATGAGTTGTTGAAGGGGCAGGCAAAGGGTAAGCAAATCCGCCGCTTCAGTCGTCTTGCCCGGGCAGCGCACCTGATCTTCGCTCTGGTCACCATGACGCTGATCCTGACTGGCATGCTGGTGTTCTACGCGGATACCGAGTGGGCGCATGTGGTTGTCAGGGCACTGGGCGGCGCGAAAATTGCTGGCATCATCCACCGCATCTGTGCAACGGCCTTCCTGGGTATCTTCATCGCCCAGCTGGTGTATGTGCTGATCAAGCTGTTGCGCAGCAAGACGTTCAAATGGTTTGGTCCTGACTCGCTGATCCCGAACTGGACTGACCTTGTGAAGATCATCGAGATGTTCAAATGGTTCTTTGGTCGTGGTCCGCGTCCGGTGTTTGATCGCTGGACCTACTGGGAAAAATTCGACTTCTGGGCTGTGTTCTGGGGCGTGGGCATCATTGGCAGCAGTGGTCTGATGTTGGCGTTTCCCCATGTGACCGCCTCTATCCTGCCAGGCTGGACGTTCAATGTGCTGACGCTGGTGCATGGCGAGGAAGCCTTCCTGGCTGCGGTGTTCCTGTTCACCGTGCACTTCTTTAACAACCATTTCAGGCCGGACAAGTTCCCGCCACCTGATGTGGTGATGTTCACCGGTTCCGTGCCTGTCGAAGAGTTCAAACGCGAACACACCGAGCACTACAACCGTCTGGTTGAATCGGGCGAGCTGGAAAAATATCTGGTAGATGCGCCAACCCGGCGGATGACGCTGGCGTCCAAGGTGTTGGGGATCACGCTGATTGCAATCGGACTGACGTTGCTGGTGCTGGTGATTATCGGTTTCGTGGGTAATACCTGAGAAGGAAAGCCCTGGTCGGGCTACGTCTGGCTTGGCAACATTTTTAATTTTTAATTGGAGAGAAATCATGAAAAAACAATTGATCGCAAGCCTGACTTTTATCCTGGTAACGGCGCTTTTTACCCCCGCTCATGCCGCCATTGATGAAAATGCGGCAAGGGCGCTGGCCAAGAAGAACGACTGCTTCAAGTGCCATGCGGTGGACAAAACCAAGAAAGGCCCTTCCTACAAGAAGGTCGCCATCAAATATAAAGGCAAGGCAGACGGCGAAGCGGTGCTGATCAAAAACATTACCACTGGCCCCAAGGTCAAGCTGGAAGATGGTACCGAAGAAAATCACAAGATCATCGAAACGAAAGATCAGAGTGAAATCAAGAACCTGGTTGGCTGGATTTTGTCGCTTTAAGCCAGGCGCGTTAAGCACGGCTCCCGTTCGAACCGTGCAGCAGTAATAAAATGTCAGGGAGAATTAAAATGAAGCTGTTTTCAAAAGTACTTATTTCGTGCGCCTTGCTGGGTGCACTCGTGCCGGTATCGTCGGCCGCCGATCTTGCCAATCGCAATATGGGCCGTGACATAGGTCATGTGTTTCTGGCCTCTGCAGAACCAGCGGCAAAGCCTGATGAAGTTCTGAAGACAGCGGCTAAGGACCTCGTGCTGCGTGGCGATGCAAAATGTACTGTCTGCCACGATGAATCCGATTCTCCCAAACTGTTGTCTATCAGTCAGAACCGCCATGGTGTTGCTGCAGACGGACGCACACCGACCTGCACCAGCTGTCACGGTGAGAGTGCAAGCCATATCAATCATAAAGGCAGCGACAAGCCGCCAAAACCTGATCATGTTTTCGGCAAGAATACCGCTACTCCGGCTGCAGAGCGCAATCAGGCCTGCCTGTCCTGTCACTCAAAAGACACCAAACGTCACTTGTGGACTGGCAGCGCCCATCAAACCAACGATGTTGCCTGCACTTCCTGCCACCAGGTACACACGGCACATGACAAGGTACGCGACAAACGCACGCAACCCGAGGTGTGTTTCACCTGCCACAAGGAGCAACGCGCTCAGGAACACCGTATCTCGCACCACCCTATTGGTGAAGGCAAGGTGGCATGCTCCGACTGTCATAACACCCACGGGTCTGCTGGCCCTAAGCTGCTCAAGAAAAATACGCTTAATGAAACCTGCTTTACCTGCCATGCTGAGAAACGCGGTCCCTTCTTGTGGGAGCATCAGCCTGTGTCCGAAGACTGCAGCAATTGCCACACGCCGCACGGTTCCAATATTTCGCCACTACTGAAATCACGTGCGCCTTTCATGTGCTCGGAATGCCACAACGGGCCGCATAACAGCAAGGTTCCCACTGCTGCGGATGCTGCTGGTATCCAGGGCGGTATAACAGCTACTACTGCAACGAATCCGAGTGAAAGTTACACGGGGCGCGGTTGCTTGAACTGTCATTCCATGGTTCATGGTTCGAACCATCCAGCCGGCGCACTCTTGCACCGCTAAACTAAAGAATCGGAGATGATCATGAAAACTCATAACGAAAAAATGGAAGTTGATATTCTGACTTTAGCTGTGCAAGGCGCGTTAGTTGCCATGTTTGCGATGCCATTGACTGCTCATGCTGCGGATGAGGTAAACGATGAAGTTGCTGCCTTAAAACGTCCCGCTAACTCTGTCGAGATTGGTGTGAGTAATGTGTCTCAGCAATCAGCCAAGTTTGGCGAATACAGCGGCTTGAATACCTCTGGTGCTGGCGTGGTTGGTAACTTTGATGTTCGTGGCGGCAATGCCTATGAGGGCGTGGCAGGCAGTACGCGCTGGGGTATCAATGGCCGTGATTTGGGCACCACCTCCCGTTCTTTGGGAGGCTCGCTAAGCAATCAGGGTAAATGGGATCTGAGTATCGGCTACGATGAACTGCGCCACAACATCACCGATACCTATCAAACCCCGCAGCAAGGGGCGATGGGTGGAAATGTGTTCACCATGCCTGCAAACTTCGGAACGGTTAACGGTAACCCTGTGAGCATGAATTTTCCGGGTGTGACTGGAAGTTCACGAGTCTTAACACCGATTCAGAGAGCCGCTTTTCATACTGAAAAAGTCGGCACAACGCGTAAAAATACTTCTTTCGCCGCTGGATATATATTCAATGAGCAATGGAGTGTGAATTTTGATTACAACCACCTCAACCAGACGGGTGCAAAATTGATCGCCGGATCTTCTTACGGTGGGACGGCTTCACCATCTCCTTATATTGCTACTTGGCGTGCCGAAGCAGTCAGCATACTGATGAATCCGACCAATTATAAAACGGATAATTTCAATCTCGCTCTCAATTGGTTGGGTGAACAGGGGCATCTGACGGGCGCTTATTATGGCTCGATCTTTCGTGATGGCTATAACAGCCTGAGTTGGGAGAATTCTTTCTTGAATAATGCCGCCGGAAGATGTCCTTCCGGTGGTATCGCCTGTACCTATCAGCTTAATACGATGAGTACGGCTCCAAGTAACGAATTTCATCAGATCAATTTGTCCGGCGGTTATGTTTTTTCGTCGGCCACCAAGCTGGCAGGGGGATTTTCCTACGGTCGTAATACCCAGAGTGATGCCTATGCAAGTGCTTTGATGACATTGCCATCTCCACAGGCGTCGCTAAATGGACTGGTGGTCAGCACCCACGCTGATTTGAAGCTGACCAATCAGACAACCACGGATCTGACATTGAGCGCCGCATTCAAGTACAACGATCGCGACAACCGCACTGTGTCAAATACTTACAATTACAGAATTCTTGCCAATGGCAATCCTTACGTCGGGGTAAATACTCCGTATAGCAATAAAAAGACTCAACTCGAATTGGCAGCGGACTATCGGCTGACCAAGGGGCAGAATCTGCATGTTGCCTACGAGCGCGAGCTTATCAAACGCGGCTGCAATAATGTGGTGGGCGGTGTCCAGTGCGTTGCCAGTCCTTCCAGTAACGAGGATAAGCTGGGAATTACCTATCGGATGAAAGCTAGCGACACCGTCAAGCTGAATGCTGGTTATAACTATGCGAAACGCAGTTCGGTATTTGATCATACCTTCCGAGCTAATGTCGGTAACTATATTATCGTTACCCCTACAGGCTCAACTTCTCTCAATGCAGGTGATTTTTTCGGATTTGTTGCTTATCCCTATGCGTCACGCACACAGGATATGTTGAAAGCCGGTGTTAACTGGCAGGCATCCGACAAACTCGATTTTGGGCTGAATGGACGTTACACCAAGGACAAGTACGATGTGATGCTGGGTGTGCAGGACGGTCAGAACACGAGCATCAATCTGGATGCTACCTACAGCTATAGTGAAGAGAGCAGTGTTGCAGCTTACGCGTCCTGGCAGAATGGCAGGCGCAATATGCGAGCTGGTGCAGCGGGTGGTGTTCCAGCGCCAAGCGTGATAGTTGCGCCAACCAATATTTGGAGTAATCAGCTAACTGACACTAGCAATGCGGTAGGTCTGAATACCAAGCACGCCGGATTGATGGATGGCAAGTTTGAACTGATTGGTGATTTATCTTATTCTTTGGATAAATCACGTTACTCGACGCAGGTGCCTTATTTGCTGACTTGTGGAAACACGCTAACACTGACTTGCGGTGATACTCCTGACATTAAGACTAATGTGATTACCCTTAAGCTGACGGGCAACTATCAGGTAAATAAGGCTGGAAAAGTTACGCTGGGTTACCTCTTTCAGCAAATGCGTAGCAGCGACTTCTTCTACAACGGCGAGGCGTTCGGCTTTACATCGGGACGCATGATGCCGACCGGCATGCAGGCACCAAACTATGCGGTTCATGCTGTCGCCGCGAGCTATAGTTTCTTGTTCTAGGCAACGCGCAGTTTAGTGCCATTAAAAAATCTGCTTGAAAAAGCAGGTTTTTTTCGCCATTTTTATGAGGGTGTGGTATATTAGAATTAACTAATATACAAAGGATCGTATTCATGTACCAACTATCAATGACCGACGCCAGTCAAATTCACGTCCATTACAAGAATCACATCGTCAGCTACGGCGTGGACGGCAGTCTGCCTAATCCACTCGAAGCTACTTACGCAGCGCTGGCGGGGTGTGCAGGTGTCTATACACGTAAAGCCTGCAAGACACTGGGCATCAGTGCTGAAGGGATAGCGATCAGCTGCAAGCCGGTGGTGCGTCAGGGCAACATGCTGATTCCTGCGCGTTTTATGACCGAGGTGAGCTTCCCTGAGCGTGTCACAGGCGAACAACGCCAGCGTATTCTGGATGAGATCAGCCATTGCGCGGTAAAGCAATTGATACACGACGGTGCGCAAATCGAGTTTGTGACCAGCGAAGCAATATAGAAAATCAGCTTGCACCAACACGCTCGTGAAATGCTTCACCAACTGGGTTCGTGTTACATGCGCCAGACCAGCAAGGTGGATTGATGCAGATCGTCCACCTCTATAATTTGTTGCGGCAACTGGTCGGGAATGCTGAAGGTGCTGCTGATGAATACTGTGCCGGGGCGCATCTGGGCGCGCGCCTTGTGCCAGAGTCGTTCCATCGGCACGGGCGACAGATAGGCGAACACCACGTCGTATTGCGCCAGATCGCAAGCCTCCAGGTTGTCATCCCAGATGCTGCCCCAGTGCACCTCGCAATTGGCATAAGGCCTGGTGCGCAGCCAGCTCCACAGCAGCGGCAGCGGGGCGGATTCCACGCCAACGTAATGACCGTCAGGTCGTACATGTGCCAGATGCGCCAATACGCCGCCCAAACCTGAACCGAGATCAATGAAGCGGAAGCGGGGGCCGGGCGGCGGCAAGAATCCTTCCAGTGCGCTCCAGACTTTGTTGCTGGAAAGATACAGTGGCACCTGGGTGCGGAAGGTGCTCCAGTACACCAGCAGCATGATTATAAATGCCGTAAGGAAGAACCCGGGTGGGATTTCGAATGTGAGCATCGACACCAGTGCGGGTGCGAAGATCAGCTGGATGATAAGCCACCAGCGAGCCTGCCCTGCAAAAAAACTGAAGCTGGCCGCGAGCAGGCCGCACAGCAGTGCAAAGGTCAGTAGTTCGGGTTGCAGTTCGAGCAGTTTTACGCCAAGCATGGCGAGTGCGAATGCCGTAAATTGCAGCAGCAGTGCAGTGACCGAGGGTGGAAGTTTTTCTAGGTGGCCGCGCAAAGATAGATAAAAACGAATATATCCGCAGATTACGCAGATTGACGCAGAATCAAACACAAAGATATTTCCTTGTGCAGAACAGGCGATTTTTTAATTTTTAAACAAAAGGTTGGGTAATTATTGGTGTAGCTCATTGCCAGCTGGTCTCGAATTCTGTAACTGCATGAAAATCTGTGCGAATCTGCGTAATCTGATGAAACTACTCAATTCTTGCTAAGAGCTATGCTCTTGCAATCATTGATGCGGACAACGGTTTTTGATTGGTTTAGCGAACCAGTCCGGCTTCAACCTCATTCCGTTTGGCGGCGCCTGTCAGCCGTTCCACCAGAAGCAGCGCAAAATCCATCGCCGTGCCGGGGCCGCGTGAAGTGATGATCTTGCCATCCTCGACGATTGCCGCTGTTTGCAGATGAACGTTGGGAAAACCGTCCAGGCAAGTCGGAAAGCAGGTCGCCCGTTTGCCATCCAGCAATCCTGCACTGGCTAGCACCATCGGTGCGGCACAAATAGCAGCCACGTAACGCCCCAGCCCGGCCATCTGTTGCACCAGCTTTATGACACGGGCATCGGCCTGTAAGTGCCGAGATCCGGGCTGTCCGCCGGGCAGCACGATCATGTCGAAGCTGTCGTGCAGCACGGCATCCAGCGTGGTGTCTGGCTGTATGGTGATGCCGCGACTGCCGCGCAATGCACCGGTACTCAAGCCCGCCAGCGTGACGTCCACGCCTGCGCGCCGTAAGATGTTGACGATGCTGACCGTCTCCAGCTCTTCGCTGCCTTGCGCGAACAGTACCAGTACGCGTTTCATACGCTTCTCCCCATGTTGTATGCCGCAAGCAGTGCCCGGCACAGGGCGGGCTCAGCGCGCAGATCCTTGATGCCGAGTTCGCGCTCCACCACAGGCTGCATGAGTACGACGACCTTGGCTTTGTGCCAGTTGTCGGCAAGCGAGGCGACGTCGAAGCATCCTTCGACCAGATAGTCTGCGGCCGACCCCGTGGGATTTGCAAACTCGAGCTCCGCCTCCAGCATGACTTCGTACAGGTAAGAATAGGTGTCGACTTGGTGGCACTTGGCCAGCAGCTCGTGTATCGACGGCAGTTCGTCATAGATGCACAGCAGTTGATCCAGGTCTATTCTGTCCAAATAATGGTGATCCTTCCCCTGATAGGAGAATTCGACCCAGGCATCAATGCTGTTTGTCGTCATCTAAGCGCTCGCGCAGCAATTCGTTTGCCCCCTCGCTCGCTTGCGGGAGAGGGTTGAGGAGAGGGGAACGGGCATGGCAATTTTCATCATTATGAGCAGTTTTCTCCACATGCACGTTAGTCGCGGAAGTTCTGGTACTGCAGCGGGAAATCGGTAATGGTCTTTTTGATGAAGGCGATCGCCTCTTGCAAATCATCGCGATTCTTGCCGGTGATGCGCACGGTGTCGCCCTGGATGCTGGCCTGTACCTTCAGTTTGCTGTCCTTAATGTGCTTGACGATTTTCTTTGCCAGTTCAATCTCCACGCCGACTTTGACTTCGCATTCGCGCTTGACCTTATTGCCGCTGACTTTTTCGATCTTCTCGCTGATTTCCAGGCACTTGATGTCTACACCGCGCTTGAGCAATTTGGCATTCAGTATGTCCTGCGCCTGATCCAGCTGAAACTCGTTGTCGGCCCACACGGTAAGTTTGAGTTCGGCTTGTTCTACTTTTACATCTGAGCCTTTGAAGTCGAAGCGGGTGCTCACTTCCTTGTTGGTTTGCGCAACCGCGTTTTTAACTTCTTCTTTTTCTACTTCTGAAACAATATCGAAGGATGGCATGTGGTACTCACTTATATAAAGAGACGGAAGCTTGATCCGCAGATTACATGGATTTACGCAGATTAAAAGGCAGTTGCCGATGATTTTCTGGTTTAACCAGGCATCAAGTTCAGTTCGTTGATGAGCGTTTAATCCTGGTTAATCTGCGTAATCTGTGGAAAAACGATTTTTCTCTGAATCAACCGAAACTGCAAACGTAGTTCACAACATCATCCGCCTGAATGATGAAGCTGCCGTTGGCAGGAACCGAGAACTGGCTGCCTTCGCCGTAGGTGCTGAATTCAGCATCATCGCCCAACTTCACACGGCAAGTGCCGGAGGTGATCTCCATCACTTCGGGCGCACCTACATTAAAAGTAAGGGTGCTGGGCAGAATTACGCCCACGGTTTTGCGTGTGCCATCGGCAAACAGCACCGAGTGTGATACGCATTTGCCGTCGAAGAATACATTGCCTTTTTTGAGTATGCTGACGTTATCGAATTGTGACATTTGATGGTTCCTTTTAAGTAGTTTCTTTGGCTTTTACGCCTTTTTGATAACTCGTATAGATATACACCGGGATGTGAAGATCGCCCAGGTGATGCTCAATGAGTGGATTTACATCTGTCCAGTCAAGACCCGTCATGCCGCAAGCAAGGCGGGGCAGGCTGACGCTGCTAACCTGTTCCTTTTGTAGTAGCGTACGTAAGTCGTGCAGTGCATGATTGACGTGGCTAAGCGTGGCATGTCCCGGTTTGCTGCCATGATCGTAAGCGGCATCACGCGTGAACAGGCTGACGATGTGACGACCGTCAGGGCTCATCCAGTCCCACAGGCTGCCAGACTTGGGATGCCTGGTCTGACAGTAGTGGCGGAAGTCCTTGTACATCGCAGGCATACGCTCTCGCAGTTGCAGGGCAAGTCCGTAATGAAAGTCATCGTTCGGGGCTACGCCCTGAACAATGACCTTTGCACCGCTAAACAGAATATCTCCACTCAGCTCATAAATCATGACAACCCCCGTTTACAGTTTCCTGTTTTCCGATGTGTTGTTACTTCTGGTGCAGTTTCGCTGCGATACGCAAGCGCAGCGCATTGAGTTTGATGAAGCCGGCTGCATCCTTCTGGTCGTACGCGCCCTTGTCATCTTCGAAGGTGGCGATGGTCGGATCGAACAGCGAATCGGTCTTGGAGTCGCGGCCCACCACGATCACGTTGCCTTTGTATAGCTTGACGCGTACCCAGCCATTGACGGTTTTCTGGGTTGCGTCGATCAACGTTTGCAGTGCCAGACGTTCCGGAGCCCACCAGTAGCCGTTGTAAATCATCGACGCATAGCGCGGCATCAAATCGTCCTTCAGATGGGCGACTTCGCGATCCAGCGTGATGGATTCGATAGCGCGATGCGCCTTCAGCATGATGGTGCCGCCGGGGGTTTCGTAGCAGCCGCGTGACTTCATGCCGACATAGCGGTTTTCCACCAGGTCGAGGCGGCCGATACCGTGCTTGCCGCCCAGTTCGTTCAACTTGGCGAGGATTTGTGCAGGACTCATCTTGGTGCCGTTCAGAGCCACGATGTCGCCGTTAGCGAATTCGAGTTCCAGATATTCTGCTGCATCCGGTGCCGCTTCAGGCGATACCGTCCAGCGCCACATGCTGTCCTCGGCTTCGGCAGCCGGGTCTTCCAGATGGCGGCCTTCGTAGCTGATATGCAGCAGATTGGCGTCCATTGAGTAGGGCGATCCGCCTTGTTTGTGTTTCATCTCGACCGGAATGCCGTGTTTCTCGGCATAGGCCATCAGCTTTTCGCGGGAGAGCAGATCCCATTCACGCCACGGTGCGATGACCTTGATGTTGGGATTCAGTGCATAGGCGCCCAGTTCAAAGCGCACCTGATCGTTGCCTTTGCCTGTCGCGCCGTGCGAGATGGCCTGCGCGCCGGTCCGGCTGGCGATTTCGATCAGTCGTTTTGCGATTAGCGGACGTGCGGTGGAGGGTCCGAGCAGGTATTCGCCTTCGTATACGGTATTGGCACGGAACATCGGAAACACGAAGTCGCGCACAAATTCTTCGCGCAAGTCGTCGATGTAGATATTTTCAGGCGTAATACCCATTTTCAGCGCCTTGGCGCGCGCAGGTTCCAGTTCTTCGCCCTGGCCGACATCGGCAGTGAAGGTGACGACTTCGCATTGATAGGTGTCTTGCAGCCATTTCAGAATGACCGAGGTGTCCAGGCCGCCGGAATAGGCGAGTACTACTTTTTTGATGTCGCTCATTGTATGTTCCTGATAATATTCAATTTATTCGCACAACTACTATGTGATGGCGTGTTTAAGACCTGGTCTTAGCCAGGTTGCTGCGTTAAGCAATTTTTCCCAGCAGCAGATATTCCATCAATGCTTTTTGTACATGCAGCCTGTTTTCCGCTTCGTCCCAAACCACGCTTTGCGGGCCGTCCATCACGCCGGCTGAAACCTCTTCGCCGCGATGAGCGGGCAGACAGTGCATGAACAGCGCGTCGGGCGCTGCAACTGCCATCATGTCTTCATCTACCTGCCAGTCGGCGAAGTCTTTCATGCGTTCTTCGTTTTCTGCCTCGAAGCCCATGCTGGTCCATACGTCGGTGGTTACCAGATCAGCGCCGCGCGCGGCTTCCATCGGATCGGTGAATTCCTCGTAGTGATCCTCGCCGAATAAACCGGCGCGTTCAGGTTCGACTTCATATTCAGGCGGCGTCGAAACGTGGACGTTGAAGTCGAGAATCTCAGCCGCTTGCAGCCAGGTGTTGCACATATTGTTCGAGTCGCCGATCCACGCCACGGTCTTGCCCTGAATGCTGCCGCGCTGCTCGATGTAGGTGTAGATATCCGCGAGTATCTGGCAAGGATGGTATTCATTGGTCAGGCCATTGATGACCGGCACGCGCGAATGTGCCGCAAAGCGCTCGATGATGGACTGCTCAAAGGTGCGGATCATCACGATATCTGACATGCGCGAAATGACCTGGCCTGCATCTTCCACAGGTTCACCGCGTCCCAGCTGTGAATCGCGGGTATTCAGGTAGATCGCCGAGCCACCCAGTTGCTGCATACCGGCTTCAAAAGACAGGCGTGTGCGGGTGCTGGCCTTCTCGAAAATCATCACCAGCGTGCGATCCGTGAGTGGCCAGTACTGCTGATAGGTCTTGTACTTTTGTTTGATGATGCGCGTGCGCTCAAACAGGTATTCCAATTCCTCGCGGTTTAAGTCTTTGAATTGCAGGAAATGTTTTACTGCCACCCCGTGTTTTTCTGACATGGTTCGTTCCAATCAGGATTGCAAAAATTCTTTGATGAGCGGGCAGAGGATGTCCAGCAATTGCTGTGCTTCTTCTTGCGACATCACAAGCGACGGCAGCAGGCGAACCACATTGTCGGCGGTCACATTGATCAAAAGGCCGCGTGCGAGCGCCTGTTTGACCAGTTCACCACAGGGTCTATCCAGCTCAACGCCTATTATCAAACCCAGGCCGCGAACTTCATTGAAGCCCTTCACTCCTTGTAGTGCTGCAGTGAGGCCATCGCGGATAAATTGACCCAGTTGTGCGGCGTGCGCCAGTAACTGGTCTTGTTCCACAACATTCAGCGTGGTCAATCCGGCGACACAGGCCAGCGGATTGCCGCCGAAGGTCGAGCCATGATTGCCAGGTTTGAATGTGCCTGTTGCAGGTCCCGCTGCCAGACAGGCGCCGATCGGCACGCCTGAGCCCAGGCCTTTGGCCAGCGTCATCACATCCGGCAAAATGCCGGTATGCTGATGGGCGAACCATTTTCCGGTGCGGCCAATGCCGGTTTGTACTTCGTCCAGCATCAGCAGCCAGTTATGTTGAGTGCAGATCTCGCGCAGTTGTTGCAGATAGGATACATCCGGTGTGCAGATGCCACCTTCGCCCTGAATCGGTTCGACCAGTACCGCAACCACGTTGGCATTGTGCTGTGCTACATGACGGATGGCTTCCAGATCATCGTAAGGCACGCGCACAAAGCCTGTGACCAGCGGCTCGAAGCCTGCCTGAACCTTGCGGTTTCCGGTGGCTGAGAGTGTTGCCAGTGTACGTCCGTGGAAGGACTTTTCCATCACGATGATGGCGGGCGACTCGATTCCCCGGCCATGACCATGCAGGCGTGCCAGCTTGATGGCAGCTTCGTTGGCTTCGCAGCCCGAATTGCTGAAGAACACTTCCTGCATATTGGACAGGCTGCACAGCTTGTCCGCCAGCAACTCCTGTTCCCGCACCTGATAGACGTTGGAGCAGTGGATGAGCTTGCCGATTTGTTCGTTGAGTGCCTTTGTCAAGCGCGGATGGGCGTGACCCAGCGTGTTCACGGCGATGCCGGATAATCCATCCAGATAACGATTTTCTTCGTTATCCCATAACCAGACGCCAGCGCCGCGTACAAATGCGACAGGTTGGCGAGCATAAGTATTCATCACATGTGACATACAGTACCTTTGAAAACAGACGGCGGATCGAACCGCCGTTTAGCTAAATAAATCCTGCCTGGAAGAAGGCGTATATTGAGCCAAACAGGCCTGTCTAGGCAAGTGAAACTAAAACGACAGGCTGCAAAGCAAACAAGCCGACATTGCTGTCGGCTCGCAGGCGGTGCATCAAGGATTCAGGGCAATTAAGCCATTGCCTTGATAGCAGCAGACAAGCGGCTCTTATGACGAGCGGCCTTGTTTTTGTGGATGATCTTCTTGTCGGCGATGCTATCCACGGTGCTGACTGAGGCTTGGTAAACGGACTGAGCGGCTGTTTTGTCGCCAGCCTCAATCGCTTTGATAACCTTTTTGATCGCAGTGCGCAATTCAGAGCGCAAGCTGCTGTTATGAGCATTTTGTTTTACTGCTTGACGAGCACGTTTACGGGCTTGTGCGCTATTTGCCATGTTACTACTCCTTGAGATTCAGCTTGCTGGAAAGGGAGGCATTCTAGTGACTTCTCCGGGTTTTTGCAAATTTTTTATAGCGACCGGGCAGACTTGCTATAAAAGTTTCCCCGCAAGGTGGTAAAAATAATCGTTGCCGACCTGCTAACAGGCTGAATATTATAGTTCAGCGGCGGGTTGGCGGTTGAATTGCACGTCTGTATCGGGCGCGATGTTATGATGACCAGCGTTTTTTAATCTTTTGTTTCACACTTTGCAATGAATCTACTTAAATCACTCGCGACCATCAGCGGTCTGACGCTGGTGTCGCGTATTCTGGCTTTTGCCCGTGACGTGCTGATCGCACGGGTGTTCGGCGCCGGTATGGCAACTGACGCATTCTTTGTTGCCTTCAAATTGCCCAATCTGTTGCGCCGCCTGTTTGCCGAAGGCGCGTTCTCGCAAGCTTTTGTACCGATTTTCGGCGAATACCGTAACCGGCGCGGGCATGAAGAAACCAAATTGCTGGTGGATCACGTCGCCACCATGCTGGCGCTGATCCTGTTCATAGTGACACTGATCGGCATTATCGCAGCCCCTGTTCTGGTCTATATCAGCGCGCCGGGCTTCGTTCAGGATGCCGAAAAGTTCCAGTTGACCGTGCAGTTGCTGCGCTTCACCTCGCCTTATATTTTCTTCATCTCGCTGGTGGCGGTGGCGGCAGCCATCCTCAATACCTATAACAAGTTCTGGGTGCCAGCCTTTGCGCCCATTTTGCTCAATATCTGTTTTATCGGCGGTGCGCTGTGGCTGGCGCCGTATTGCAATCCGCCCATCATGGCGCTGGCCTGGTCGGTGTTCCTCGCAGGTGTCGTGCAACTGGCTTTTCAGATCCCGTTCCTGAAAAAAATCGATCTGCTGCCGAGCTTCCGGTTTAACTGGAAAGATGAGGGGATGCGGCGCGTGTTGAGGCAAATGGGGCCGGCGATATTTGGTGTGTCAATCGCACAGATTAGTCTGATTATTAACACTATTTTTGCATCCTTTCTGGTGGCAGGCAGCGTGTCGTGGCTGTATTACGCGGACCGCTTGATGGAGTTTCCGGCCGGGGTGCTGGGTGCGGCGCTGGGCACGATCCTGTTGCCCTCGCTATCCAAATGCCATGCCAGCAAAGATACGCTTGAATACTCCCGGTTGCTGGACTGGGGCTTGCGCCTGACCTTCATGCTGGCTGTGCCATCCGCGCTGGCATTGGGTATGATCGCGGTGCCGCTGTTGGCTACCTTCTTTCAGCGCGGCGCATTTCTGGCAAGCGACGTGCTGATGACCAGTCATGCCTTGGTCGGCTACAGTATCGGTCTGATCGGCATGATCCTGGTGAAAATCCTGGCGCCCGGTTTCTATGCGCGTCAGGACATCAAGACGCCGGTGAAGATCGGCATCATCACGCTGATTGCGACGCAGGCAATGAATGCGCTGTTTATCGGCTGGATAGCTCACGCAGGTCTCGCGTTATCCATTGGTCTCGGTGCGTGTCTGAATTCCGCGATCCTGTTTTATTTCCTGCGCAAAGACCGCATTTACCAACCCGAACCGGGCTGGGCGATGTATTTTCTCAAGGTCGGTATCGCCGTGTCGGCGCTGGCAATTGCCTTGTGGTTTGGCATGGGTACGCAGGACAGCTGGCTGACGGGTTCCGGCTGGACGCGTATCCTGCGCCTGTCGGCTTTGGTGACGGGCGGCGTCGTGGTTTACTTCGCTGTTCTCGCCGCGCTGGGCTTCAGGCCTCGCGATTTTTCCAGACGGGCGATAGGCTAAAAAGCGTTGAGTCGGCATGTTGCGACAAGAGGCCATTCGCTGGCAGTGAAGAAGTTCTTGGAAAGCCGTCGTTCACCAAAAATATCCAGGCCGTTTGTGTAAGCCTGCAGATAACATTTGTCGGGGGATATATGCAAAAACTGACTGATTATATTGAGATGGCCGCAACGGAATATTTGCAGGAGACGGGTAAAGACGAGCTGGATTCAGTCTGGGTTGCGGAATTTTTTCAGGACTGTGGCGTACAGGATGATTATCCCAGGCAGGACTTAGTCGCTTTTTATGCATTGGTGCAAAAAGCGCTTACATTAAAAACCGACAGGATCAAAAAGCTGGCGCGTTTGCAACGATAGTGGGTGTTGAGGGCTGCGAATTCTGCCAGTCAACGTGGGCACAGGGGGATGGTTTCGGTAAGGTTGCTTTCGAACCCGGTCTGCGCACGTGCAAATCACAGATAGTTATCCTTAAAACCGCAGTTCGAGCCACAGAGCTCACAGAGAACACAGAGAGTTTCATGGGTTTTTCACTTTTTGTTGACTCACCCAATAGGTGATTGAAAAACTTTTTATAACTATTTGTTTTGCGAGTTTTTGCTCACAGGGCAAAATCCCTGCGAGATGCGATTGCGAGTCGATGCCCTCAGGGAATCATCCCTGCTTACCCCGCTTTACTCGGTGATCTCGGTGTTCTCTGTGGCTAATGCTTTTTGTAGGTTTGTTAGCTCAAAATCGTGTCATTCCCGCGCAACGGGAATGACGATGTTATTTGTCGTTCAGCAATCCCTGCTTGGCTGCAACGGGTCTGACTTCCGGGAAATACACCTGCTTCAGGACATTGCCCAGGTTTTCTGACCAGGGCAGGCCGTCGCTGCGCCCGAGCTGCCACCAGTATTCCATGAGGGTTTCATCGTAACTGTCTATGGCGGCCTTGTATCCACTGGCTTCATAGCGTTCGTCGTGGCGGAACGTGCTGATGTCCAGGCGCGGCTTCAGCGGCACGTCGGCTGCGATATGGCCGATGCACAGGCCAACCAGCGGGAAGGTGAGCGGGGGCAGTCCGAGCAGGTCTATCATTGCCTGAGGGTTGCGGCGGATGCCGCCGATCGGCACGATGCCCAACCCTTGTGCGCGTGCGGCGGTCATCAGGTTGCCCAGTGTGATGCCGGCATCGACAGCGGCCACGCCAAAACCTTCCATGCTTTCATGGATGACTTGCGTTTGTCCTGCTTTCTCGACACCGATGCGGGTTTTGTTGAAATCGATCACGATGGTAATGAATACCGGAGCCTGCGCGATCCACTGCTGACCGCCTGCAATTTCTGCGATGCGCGCGCGGCGGTCCGCATTGCGTACCACGATCACCGAAATCTCCTGTGCGTTGATCGAGGTCGGACCGCGCCAGGCGGCGTGGATGATCTCGTCCAGCATGGCGTCGCTGACGGGCTGGTCGGTATAGCTGCGGCAGCTATGATGGGCTTGCATCAGTTTGATCGTGTCGTTCATATCATTACCTGTAGTGCTTGTGTGGATTGCCGGATTTGCGGTTGCCGGTATTTTAGCCTTCAAATCGGAGGCCTCCATTATCCCGCAATGAAATATTTTTTCATTGCAGTGAACTTTTTTGTGGGTCGATCAGTCTACGCCCCCGCTTCAATCCTTACATATACCTGACAGCAGTAACGCGCTACAGCGTTTGGAAGGATGCGCATCCGTTGGAGGCTCTCCTCTGCAATCAAACTGTAATAAATGAAAGACTGAAATAATGAAGAAGATTCTTGCTGCTGTTCTGTTGTCCGCCGCCACTGCACCTGCTTTTGCGGGTAGCGTGGATATGACTAATTTCTACGCAGGTGTCACGCTGGGTGTAGGTAGCGCCAACTTTACCGCACCTGCTGCTGGCTATCTTGTTGAGAATCCAAAGAGCAAGCCTGTTTACGGCGTATTCGGCGGCTATCGTTACAACAAGAATCTGGCGGTTGAACTGGCTTACACCGGTGCCAGCTACATCTACTCGACTCCTGTAGCCGGTGGTGCGCGTTACCTCTCCAAGCAAATGGTATTCGCAATCGCAGCTGTTGGCTCCATGCCAGTGAGCGATGAGTTCTCCGTATTCGGCAAGCTGGGTGTGGCGAGCGCTTCCTCAGAAACCAATGCGCTGGGCGAACAGAACACCCGTCGCTTCGCGCCAACTTTCGGTGCAGGCGTTGAGTACAAATTCACTCCTAACATTTCCGGTCGCCTGAGTGCGGATGTCTACGGCGTGACTGCAACACTGCCTACGACTCTCGTAAAGCAGAACAGCACTGCAACTGTTGTGAACGCAGGCGTTTCATACTCGTTCTAATTTGAAGGTTGTTGTAGCGTAAAAAAGCCGGGGATATCCCCGGCTTTTTTACGCTTAAAATATCTTGCCATAGTTTTCAGTGGCTTAAATGCGGCTGTGTTCAGGATTCGGATAAGTTTGACAGCTGCATCGCACGGGCGACGACCTTGCGGGTCAGATGAGGGGCGAACAGTTCGATGAAGTCGTAAGTGTATGCGCGCAGATATTCGTTTTTGCGTATCGCAATCCGCGTCGTGCTGGGCTTGAACAGATGCCTTGCCTGTATCATGCGCAGATGCGGTTCCCGCTCCGGGATGAAGGCGATCTCGGCCAGGATGCCTATCCCCAGTCCCAGTTCTACATAAGTCTTGATGACGTCCGCATCGATCGCCGTGAGCGCGATATCGGGCGTGATGCCGGCCTTTTCGAATGCCTCGTTGATTTTGCCTCGCCCGGAAAAGGCGTGGTCATAGGTGATGATAGGGTATTTCGCGATTGCTTCGAGCGTCAGTGTCTTTTCTTGCAGCAGTGGATGGTCAGGTGGTGTAATCACACAGTGATGCCATTCATAGCAGGGCAGGGTGACCAGTCCGTCGTATAGCGACAGGCTTTCGGTGGCAATACAGATGTCAGCTTCACCGTGCAGCACCTGTTCGGCTATCTGTGTCGGCGTACCTTGATGCAAACCCAGCTTTACCTTGGGGTAACGCTCGATAAATTGCTTTACGACCGGTGGCAAGGCATAGCGTGCCTGAGTGTGGGTGGTGGCAATGGTCAGGTGGCCGGTGTCTTTGGAATGAAATTCCTGGGCAAACTGTTTGAAGTTTTCCGCATCGAGCAGCATGCGCTGAGCAATGGTGAGCAGACCTTTGCCAGGCTCGGTGAGGGCGGCGATGCGCTTGCCGTTGCGCACGAAGATTTCGATGCCCAGCTCTTCTTCCAGCAGCTTGATCTGTTTGCTGATGGCAGGTTGCGAGGTGTAAAGTGCGGCAGCTGCGTCGGAAATTTTCAGGTCACGCCGGACGATCTCGTTAAGATAACGCAATTGTTGAAGATTCATTGTTGCCTTAGTCCCGGTCATATTCTATTTGGTTATAAGATGTTAACAGGAAATCATTAAACATATTGATAGCGGTGGGATAAAATGCGCGTCTGTATTAATTAGGGCGGTGCGCAATGGATTGGATGTATACAGTATCCGGCTTTTTTGTCGGTCTGATTGTCGGGGTCACCGGGGTCGGTGGCGGTTCGCTGATGACGCCGTTGCTGGTGTTGTTTTTTGGTGTGTCTCCCGCAACCGCTGTAGGTACCGATCTGCTGTATGCCTCGCTGACCAAGACGCTCGGCGCATGGGTGCATAGCAGGCGTGGCACGGTGGACTGGAAAGTGGTCGGGCTGTTGGCGCTGGGCAGTCTGCCCGCCGCACTTGTTACCATTCTGTTGTTGAAATACCTGGCGCTGGATGAAAAGACCTTGCGCGGCGTGGTGACCAGTGTGCTGAGCGTGGCGCTGTTGCTGACAGCGGTCGTGCTGTTGTTCAAGGATCAGATTGCGAAATTTGGACGCAGCCACGATGGCCGGGTATATGAGTTGCACCATCGTTATCTGCCCGGGGCAACCATCGCAACAGGGGTGGTGGTGGGTGCGCTGGTGACGGTTTCCTCCATCGGTGCCGGGGTGCTGGGTACGGTGGCCTTGCTGTTCCTGTATCCGCGTATGTCGCCCGTTAAGGTGGTTGGCACCGACATCGCGCATGCCGTGCCGCTCACCGCCTTTGCCGGCATGGGGCATCTGGCGCTGGGTACGGTGGATCTGGTATTGCTGGGCAGTCTGCTGGTCGGTTCCTTGCCCGGTATCTACATTGGCAGCCATCTGAGCGCCAAAGTACCGGAAAAGGTGCTGCGTCCGCTGCTTGCGGTGATGTTGCTGATTATCGGTTTGAAGATGGTGTTCTACAAATAAGGAAAAATGATGAGTGAGAATAAACCCAATAAGCCCAAACAAGTGAGCTGGTTCAACGGATGCGGCGGGCGCATCGGCGTGGTGGTAGGGCAAACCGGCGAACATGCCTATATTGGCGCTGCGCTGCGCCACGACGAAGATTCGGATGTTCAGTACATTCTGGCCTATGGTGCGAAGTTTCCGCTCGAAGCCGCACTGTTACTGCCTGTGTCCAAGCGTTATCCTGCAGAGGACAATTAAATGTATCGTTACGATCAATTCGATCACCAGATTATCGCAGAGCGCGTGGCACAGTTTCGCGATCAGGTTGCACGTCGCCTGTCGGGTGAGCTGACAGAAGACGAATTCCGCATTCTGCGTTTGCAGAACGGGCTGTACATGCAGATTCACGCCTATATGTTGCGCATCGCCGTGCCTTACGGTTTGTTGAGTGCTGCACAGGTGCGCATGTTCGCGCATATCGCGAAGAAGTACGACCGTGACTATGGACACTTCACCACGCGCCAGAATATCCAGTTCAACTGGATCAAGCTGCCCGATGCGCCGGATATCCTGAGCGACCTGGCCAGTGTTGAAATGCATGCGATTCAGACTTCCGGCAATTGCATCCGCAACATCACCTGCGATGAATTCGCCGGTGTGGCGCAGGATGAGATCGTCGATCCGCGTCCCTATGCAGAGATTCTGCGCCAGTGGAGCACGTTCCATCCGGAATTTGGCTATCTGCCGCGCAAATTCAAATTTGCCATCACCGGGGCAGCGGATGACCGGGCGGCAATCGCGGTGCACGACATCGGTCTGGCGGTGGTCAGGAATGCTCAGGGCGAAGTCGGATTCCGCGTGCTGGTCGGAGGCGGTCTGGGGCGTACCCCTGTCATCGGCACCGAGATCTGCGCATTCGTGCCGTGGCAGGATGTGATTACCTATGTCGAATCCATTGTACGCGTGTACAACCAGTATGGTCGCCGCGACAATATGTACAAGGCGCGCATCAAGATTTTGGTCAAGGCGCTGGGTATCGAGGAATTCAGGCGTCAGGTTGAAGCTGACTGGGTATTTACCCGTGGCGGGCCGTGCACGATTACCGTCGAAGAATTGAACCGTGTTTCAGCCTGCTTCGAGACACCTGCTTATGAACAACTGCCTGCCGTCAATGCGGAGCTGGAAGCTTTTCAGAATGAAAATAAAGCCTTCAGTAACTGGATGCAGCGCAACGTCAAGCCGCACAAGGTGCCGGGTTATGCCGCCGTGGTGCTGTCGCTGAAGAAAACCGGCATTGCGCCCGGAGACGCGACCGCAGCACAACTGAATGCAGCAGCCGAACTTGCCGAGCGTTTCAGCTTCGGCGAATTGCGCGCCACGCATATGCAGAATCTGGTGCTGGCGGACGTCAAACAGTCCGAGCTTGTCGCACTCTGGCAGGCAGCGAAAGAGTTGGGACTCGCGACGCCGAATATCGGTTTGCTGACCGACATTATCTGCTGCCCTGGCGGGGACTTCTGCACGCTGGCCAATGCGCGCTCCATTCCTCTGGCAAAAGCCATTGCAGAATGCTTCGATGACATCGATTTTCTGCACGATATCGGCGAGATCGATCTGAATATTTCGGGTTGCGTGAATGCCTGTGCGCATCATCATATCGGTCATATCGGCATTCTGGGTGTGGATAAAGACGGCGAGGAGTGGTATCAGGTCTCGATCGGCGGAGCGCAGGGCAACGACAGCTCCATCGGTAAAGTCATCGGACGTTCATTCTCATTCGGGCAAATTCCGGAAGTGCTTGCACGTCTGCTGCAGGTGTATGTAGAGGAGCGATTTGAGGATGAACGCTTTATCGATACCGTTCGCCGCATAGGCTATGAGCCCTTTAAGGCTTACGTGTATGCGACCCCGGTTGAGGACGATAAGGAGTTGGCGGGCGTTGACTATGAGTTGCTCAAAGTAGGGGTGCCGTATGACATGCCTTACTACTCACCGAGGTTCTAGACAAAATGATCATTAAAAACAAAGCAATAGTGCAGGATGATTGGACTGTTCTGCGTTTGGCGGATACCGATACAGCACAAAGCGTGGTTGTCGCGTCCGGCAAAATCATCGTGCCATTGAGCGTTTGGCTGGCACAGCGTGAGGCGCTGAGCCAGCGTGCCGATCTGGGCGTGTGGCTGGACAGTTCCGACAGGCCGGAAACCTTGCAGGACGATGTCGAAAAGTTTTCCGTGATTGCGGTCGATTTTCCGAAGTTCGCCGACGGACGCGGCTATACCATCGCTTACCTGTTGCGCGAGCGCCTGGGGTATAAGGGGGAATTGCGCGCCATCGGCGATGTGCTGCGCGACCAGTTGTTTTATATGCAGCGCGTCGGCTTCGATGCGTTTGCGCCGCGTGCAGACAAGGACATTAACCAGACGCTGAAAGGGCTGAGCGATTTTTCCGAGGTTTATCAAGCATCTGCCGATCAGCCGCAACCCTTGTTCCGGCGTGTTCAACGTGGAGTGAGTGGGGCATGAGTGCATTAGAGCAAAAAATTCAACAGGTCAAAGACCTGTTAGCCGCAGCGGTACGCGATTTTTCACCGGTGACGTTCGCCAACAGTCTGGGGGCGGAAGACATGGTGCTGACCGATCTGATCGCCAAATTCCAGCCGGACATAGCGATGTTCAGCCTGGATACCGGACGATTGCCCCAGGAAACCTACGACCTGATGCAGGCGGTGCGAGCTCGCTACAGCGCGCCTCTGAAAGTATATTTTCCCGAGTCAGGCGCAGTTGAAGCGCTCGTTGCAAAAATCGGTGTGAACGGTTTTTACGACAGCGTGGAAAATCGCAAGGCCTGCTGTTACGTCCGCAAAGTCGAACCGTTGAAGCGTGCACTGAGCGGAAAAAAAGCCTGGATCACCGGGATGCGCCGCGATCAGGCGGTGACGCGCGGCAGTCTGGAATTCTCAGCTTTTGATGCAGAGCAGGGCTTGCACAAGTTCAACCCGCTGCTGGATTGGACCAATGCCGAGGTCTGGGAGTATATAAAACAGCACGACGTGCCTTACAATAAGCTGCATGACAGGTTTTACCCCAGTATCGGTTGCGCGCCTTGCACCAGAAATGTTACGCCCGGCGAAGATATCCGCTCAGGCCGCTGGTGGTGGGAAAACCCGGAAAACAAGGAATGTGGGCTACATGTAGCCCTCATTCCGAAATGAGCATAGCTCATTTGTTTTCCGGGTTTCGGTGAAACTCATGTCGTGCAAAGCACGACATGAGTTGAAACCAAAATGCCTAAATTGAGCTGTGCGGCTTACATATAAGCCACACTCTCAAGCCTGTGTAACAGGCTTGTTCTCAGGGTTTCAGTGAAGGCTGACCGAAAGGTTAGCCTGAAACTAAAACCCGGCTAGGAATTAGGGAATGCGGTCTTCATGTAACATATCGGTAGGGTGCGTTTTACGCACCATGGTGCGCATAGCGCACCTTACATAAAAAAACCGATAAGGGCGTGGCTGGTATTGAAACGAGCCGACAATTTAACAGAAAGAAATATTTATGAGCAATCGTATCTTTACCCATCTGGACGCGCTGGAGTCCGAGTCCATTCATATCATGCGCGAAGTTGCGGCGGAATGTAAAAATCCGGCGCTGTTGTTTTCCGGCGGCAAGGATTCCATCGTGATGCTGCGTCTGGCGGAAAAAGCGTTCCGTCCGGCGAAGTTCCCGTTCCCGCTGGTGCACATCGATACCGAGCACAATTTCCCTGAAGTGATTGCTACTCGCGACAAGCTGGCGGCTGACCTTGGCGAGCGGCTGATCGTGCGTTCGCTGGAAGATTCCATCAAACGTGGCACCATCGTGATCAAGAATCCCGATCTGCCGCGCAATCCGTACCAGTCGGTCACGCTGCTTGAGACCATTGCCGAGTTCGGTTTCGATGCCTGCATGGGCGGCGCACGGCGCGACGAGGAAAAGGCGCGTGCCAAGGAGCGTATTTTCTCGTTCCGCGACGAGTTCGGCCAATGGGACCCGAAGAATCAGCGCCCGGAGCTGTGGGATATCTATAACACCCGTGTGCATCCGGGCGAAAACATCCGCGTGTTCCCGATTTCCAACTGGACTGAACTGGATATCTGGCAATACATCGGCCGCGAGAATTTGCATATCCCGAGCATCTACTATGCCCATGAGCGCGAAGTGATCCGCCGTGGTGGTTCCGTGATTCCGGTGTCTGATCTGGTGCAACCCAAGCCAGGCGAAAAAGTCGAGGTGCTCTCGGTGCGTTTCCGCACGGTAGGCGACGTGACCTGTACTGCCCCGGTTGAATCCACTGCCAGCAATGTAGATGAAATTATTGCAGAGACAGCGACCACGCGCATCACCGAACGCGGTGCGACCCGCATGGACGATCAGACTTCCGACGCCTCAATGGAATTGCGCAAAAAAGAAGGTTACTTCTAACAGACTTTTTATCGACATAACCAGCGACTTAGTTGGCGTTTTTTACCGACCTAGTCGATTGGCTAGTGGTTTCATCAGATTACGCAGATTAAATAGATTTGAAAGCAAAACCTAATCTGTTCTGTCTTGATGTGTTCGAGTTCTTCATCAGAGCTTGAGAGAAGCTAGCTACATTATTTTGAATTGAATCTGCGTGAATCCGTGTAATCTGCGGACAAATATTAGGGTTATATTATGAGCGACACGACACAACTATTACGTTTCATCACCGCAGGCAGTGTGGACGACGGCAAGAGCACGCTGATCGGCCGCCTGTTGCACGATTCCAAGTCGATTTTCGAGGATCAGTTCTCGGCGATTTCAAAAACCTCCGAAAAGCGCGGCATGGCTGCGGTTGATCTGTCTTTGCTGACCGATGGCTTGCAGGCCGAGCGCGAACAGGGCATTACCATCGACGTGGCGTACCGTTATTTTGCGACGCCCAAGCGCAAGTTCATCATCGGCGATACGCCGGGACATGAGCAATACACGCGCAACATGGTCACCGCTGCTTCCACCGCCAATCTGGTGGTGATCCTGATCGATGCGCGCCGTGGCGTGCTGGTGCAGACGCGCCGCCACACCTATCTGGCAAGTCTGGTCGGCATCCCGCACATCGTGCTGGCAGTCAACAAGATGGATATGGTTGAATATTCAGAAGCGCGTTTCAACGAGATCTGCACCGAGTATCTGGCCTTCGCCGCACAGTTGGGTTTGCACAATGTCAGTTGCGTGCCATTGTCCGCGCTGGTTGGCGACATGCTGGTCGATCGAGGCGAGAATCTGAACTGGTATCAGGGCCCGACACTGATGGAATTGCTGGAAAACGTCGAGATCGACCACGACGTGAACACCACCGATTTCCGCTATCCGGTGCAATGGGTATGCCGTCCGCAAACCGAGGAATATCACGACTTCCGGGGTTTCATGGGCCGCATCGAAGCAGGTTCGGTGTCAGTGGGCGATGAAATCACCGTATTGCCCAGTGGCCGAACCAGCAAGGTAAAAGAAATTGTCGTATACGAAGGGAACTTGCAAACGGCCTATGCGCCGCAATCCATTGCCATCACATTGACCGACGAGATCGATATTTCGCGCGGCGACATGTTCGTCAAGGCGGATGCCTTGCCGACTGTTACCAAGGAATTCGAAGCGATGCTGTGCTGGCTGTCGGAAACGCCGCTGGACAAGAATCGCAAGTATCTGGTCAAGCACACTACGCGCACGGCCAAATGCCTGTTTGCAAGCGTTGACTACCGTGTGGATGTGAATACGCTGGAGCAGCACGCAAACCCGACAGTGAACATGAACGACATCGCCCATGTGAAGTTGAAGGTGCAACAGCCGCTGGTGGTGGATGCCTATAAACGCAATCGTGCGAGCGGCAGCTTTATCGTGATTGACGAGGCGACCAATAATACCGTCGCCGCCGGTATGATCTCGTAAAGACGTAATGTATTGATTTATAAGGAAATGATCGTAGTGTGGGTTTGTGGGTCTACACTGCGTTCTGACGTTAAAAAGCCTGCACATGTGCAGGCTTTTTAACGTGTGCGCTTAACGTCAGAACTGCTCGTGTTCGCCCAGATAACGCCACTGACCCGGCGGCAACAGGCCCAATTTCACCTTGCCGATACGGATGCGTTTCAGGCCGGTGACCGAGAGTCCAACCAGTTCGCACATGCGGCGGATCTGGCGCTTCTTGCCTTCGCGCAGCACGAAGCGCAACTGGTCTTCGTTCTGCCAGGAAACCTTCGCAGGTTTCAGATATTCACCGTCCAGCTTCAGACCCTGGCAGAGTAAAGCCAGTCCGCTGGACTCCAGTTTGCCTTGCACGCGCACCAGATATTCCTTGTCTACCTTGGAGTCTTCGCCGATCAGTTGCTTGGCGACACGGCCATCCTGAGTCAGCACCAGCAAGCCTTGCGAGTCAATATCCAGACGGCCGGCCGGGGCAAGGCCGATGAATTGGCTGCGATGAAACTTGATCGGCGACGGATCTTCTTTCCAGTGGGTGGCTTCATCCAGCAGGGCGGATGCCGGTTTGTAGCCGTGTTCAGCCTGTCCCGAGACATAGCCGACCGGCTTGTTCATCAGGATGGTGACGCGTTCCTGCTGGGTTGTTTGCGCAGCGGTGCGCAGGGTGATCTGCTGGTTGGGATAGACTTTTGTACCCAGCAGGCTGACGGTTTCGCCATCGACATCAACCCAGCCTTTTTCTATATAGCTATCCGCTTCGCGGCGTGAGCACAGACCAAGTTCGGACATGCGTTTGGAGAGACGAATTTTTTCCATGATAATTTTGCGTATTAGTTAAGGCGCGATTTAAGCACAAAGCAGCGTGCTCTGAGAAAAAAATCGCAAATAAACCTTAAATAAAAATGATTAAACACGGCACAAAGCCGCTCTGTAAAGGTTAGGGGGCGGCACAAGGCCGCTCAGTTGCTAGAAAAAACATTTAGCCACAGAGAACACTGAGATCACCGAGTAAAGCGGGGTAAGCAGGGATGATGCCCTGCGGGCATCAACTCGCAAAACAAATAGTTAAAATAAGTTTTTCAATCATCTTTTGGCTGAGCTAACAAATAATGAAAATCAATGTAACTCTCTGTGTTCTCTGTGAGCTCTGTGGCTTGAATTGCGTTTTTCAGGTTAATGCCAGGTGTGGCGCAGGGCCGCGCTGTCGGGAGGTAACCGTTTTTTAGTAGCTGTGGCTGATGCCGAATGACAGTGTCCAGGGCGCAGTCAGTTGGCCATAGGGTAGTCCGGCAGGGTCCGGATTTGCATACTGATAGAGGGGAAGTTGCACAAAGCCATACAGATTGGTAGTGGGCGCGACGGCGATGCTCAGTCCCGGGCTCAGATTAAAACTGTACCCGCCTGAGTGCGGGTTGGCATTGATGCCGCTGTCGCGATCCTTGAAATGGGTGTTCAGTTGCAGCAAGCCGGTAAGCGCGGAAGAGACCGCGTAATGCGCACCCAGATCCAGCGCGATGTCATTGCCCGGACGGTAGCCATTGCTTGTGGTCAATGCGGTTTGCAACTGGCCACTTGCGAACCACCCCCATGGCGCATCGGCCAGGTCGTGATGGTAATACGCGCCCAGCACTGCGTCGGTGCTGCCGCTGCCCGGTTGCAGGGCGCGTTCCATCAACTTGCCAGGCACCATTTCCAGATTGGAGCTGCCGGTGGGAAGCTTCAGGCCGAAACGTATGCCACTGCCGGTATGATGTCCGGCAGAATCGAATTTGTAATTGCCGACCAGGCGGATGTCGCCCAGCTGGGTAAAACGCTTTTGTTCGACCGTGAATGGCGCTGCGACTGCACCTATCATGTGGGCGTGGTCGCGCATGACTACCGGCAGATCAAGCGCGATGTTCCATTTATGGTTGATTGCATAGTCCAGATCCATGTTGAGTATCTGGTTGATGGTGCGCAGGTTTTCAACTTCTGCGCCTGTCAGGGCAGGATCGCCGGGCAATGGCTTGGCGACCTTGGCAGAACCGGTGCGCGGGGTGTCTGCTTTGGCATACGAGTAGCGCAAGTCGATGCGCAGCCCTTCGTCGTTGACCAGTCCCTGTGTATCCCAGTGGGTATTTACCGTGCAGAACGAAGAGCCGCAGCCTGCGTGAGCATATGAGGCAGTGCAAAGCATTGCTGCGATTAGTAATTTTGTTTTCATTTTTATGTTTTCCCTGAATTACAAACCCGGCGATTATAGAGAGTTCGGCCCGGGCACTGTTGCGGCATATTGTCGCACCCGATATATCGCTGATGTTTGCGGATGGATGGCGGTGAGTGCTCCGAATCGGTTATGCTGCGCGCGTTTTGCAATCTATCAGGCAGTAGTGTATGAGCTTAGTTAATAAAGAAAACGGTTTGGCCTTGCTGGCAGGATTATCTTGCGTGGCAGGTTTTGCACCGTTCGGCTATTTTCCGATACCGATGTTGGCACTCACGGTGCTGTTCGTCTTGTGGGGGCGCGCTGATACGCCGCGCGCGGCAGCAAATCTGGGCTTTGCCTTCGGCTTAGGGCTGTTCAGCGCGGGGGTAGCCTGGATTTACGTTGCGCTGCACGATTTCGGCGACATGCCGATGTGGCTGGCGGCTCCCGCCACGCTGCTGTTCTCGGCGTTCCTGGCCTTGTTCCCCGCGCTGGCAGGCTACTTGCAGGCGCGTTTTCGCGCAGCGAACCATTGGCGCTCGCTGTTGGTGATGCCGGCTGCATGGGTGCTGATCGAGTGGCTGCGCGGCATGATATTTACCGGCTTTCCGTGGCTGACATTGGGCTACGCCCACAGCGATACGCCGCTGGCGGGTTACGCACCGCTGCTGGGGGTTTATGGCGTTTCGCTGGTGGCGGCAGTCTGTGCGGGGTTGTTGGCATACATTCTGTCGGGATTGCTTCGTGATCCAGGGGCCACGTTGCAGGATATCCGTTCACGCGCTGCGTTGTTGATTTTAGTCGTACTGTGGGCTGGCGGCGCGCTGCTTGGCAACGTTGTCTGGACGCTGCCGTACGGTGCTCCTTTTTCGGTGACGCTGGTACAGGGTAATATCGGGCAGGACGTCAAATTTACCGATGAAGCGCTGGCGGGTACGCTGGACACCTATCGTCGTCTGGTGATGCAAAATCCTGCGAAACTGACGGTTTTGCCGGAAACCGCATTGCCGATGATGCTCGATGAAGTGCCGCAAGGTCTGGTTGATCAACTGCGCGAGCATGCCAGACGCAACAATGGCGATGTGCTGGCCGGTGTGTTCGAGCGCGACAGAGGCGGCTATTACAACAGTGTGATTGCGCTGGGCGCTTCCGAAGATGCTTTTACTCAAGCGCTGCCGCATTACCGCAAACATCATCTGGTGATATTCGGTGAGTTCATCCCGCTGCGGCCGGTTTTTGGCTGGCTGATCAACGAAATGTTGAACATTCCCATGGGCGATCTGGCGCGCGGTGACACACAGCAAGCGCCGCTGAATGTGGCAGGGCAACGTGTGGCGGTGAACATCTGCTACGAAGACGTGTTCGGCGAAGAAATTATCACGGCACTGCCGGAAGCTACGCTGTTGGTGAACGTGACCAATGACGGCTGGTATGGCAATTCACATGCCGCCGCACAGCATAACCAGATGTCGCAATTTCGCGCGCTGGAGACCGGACGCATGATGCTGCGCGCCACCAATACCGGCGTGACCTCGATCATCGGTGTGAACGGTCGTGTGCTTCAACAATTGCCACAACATGAACAGGGCATACTGCAAGGTCAGGTGCAGGGCTATCAGGGCACAACGCCATACGTGCGATGGGGTAATCTGGCCGTATTGCTGCTGATCGCGCTTCTGCTGGCAGGGGCGGGATGGCTGGGTCGCAAGCCATAACGTTTTTGCCAAATTTATTGACTGATGCTATTGCTATGTCTTTGAAGGGTTAGATTGCGGGTCATTAGTTCATAGCCCCCGAGTTACTTGGACGGGGGGATGGCGGAACGATCAGCGGATAGTTGTGTTGCCACAAAGCGGATACTGGTGAATTACAGGACTGTGCCATTAGGAGTCGTTCACGGAATTTCGGATAGCCTCAAGTCAGGCGTTGCACTTCAAGCTTGAATCTGCGATTGCATTAAATCAGGTTAGCTGTATGACTGTTCTAGCACAGGAACTGGTCGCGGATTATCTCGAAGTATTCCTGCTCACTCTCCACATCAAGGCCGAGCTCCTCTAGTACATCTGCGCGTAATTTATACCAGATCGGATCCTCGACCCGACCAATGCGATGATAGAAGTGAATGGCCAGTTGCAGGATGGCGCCCAGCGTACGTGCCGTACCAGTCTCTTCGCGCGGCAAGTCGTGATGGTACAGGATGGCCTTGCAAACGAAGTCCGGCAGTTTCCAGTGACGCGCCACTAAATAGCCGATGCTGCTGTGGTCGACGTTGAATAGTGCGTCTTCCTCTGACAGGCTAGGCCAGCAGCAGGCATTGTCCAGTTTTAGCTTATCGCAGTAGCTCGGAAAGCGTTGCATCAACACTGGTACGCCGCATTCGTGAAAGATGCCAGCCATGTAGGCCTGATCCGGGAAGATGTTGCAGATTGATACACGCTCCGCAGCAATCAGCGAAGCGAGCTGCGCGATTTCCTGCGAACGAGACCAGAAAACATCGAACGCCTTGCGCGTCTTGCTGGTGAGGGTGCTTGAAAGCGAGACAGCCTGTATCAGATTGTAGGTCTGTTTGCTTCCAATCAGCGTCAGCACCTGCCCTAATGTGTCGAGGTTCTTGCCGCCCCGGAAAATCGGAGATCGAGCCGTCTTGAATAGCATCGCGGTGATGCCGGGATCGTCGGAGATGATTGCGACTAGTTCCTTGATGCTGTAATCATCGTCGGCAAACTTCTTCTGCAACTCAAGCAATACACGGGGTTGCGGCGGTAGTTTTATGCCTTTGGCGACCAGTTCTTGCATGGCTTTGTCAACGTCTATGGGCATGTTGCATCCTAGCGGCACGAATTTACGTTCGAAGTGCAACAGCTTGTTGTTGCTTGGTGTAGCGCACATCTGCCCAGAAGGATACTCGTGAGGGGTTCTAAATCCAAGGCTTTTCGTGGTCTATCGTTGAGTCGTTCTATCTCCATATGTACTTGCTTATCAAGCATGCCCTTGGGATAAGAGTGTGCGCTGGAAGTTCGGGGCCTAGAATCGTAGCCAATGCCTCCCCGAAAGCAGAAGGCAATGAACTGACTATTTTCCAGTGCCCGGATTTCTCGCTTTTTGCGTACCGCATCCTGAATAGGCTTATTTCTCAAGGGAAATGAGACTTTTTTATTTTTAACCAAGAAGATAAATTCGGGTACTCTGAAGCGGATGCTGGTGAATTTCAGGAATGTGCTGTTTAACCGACAGTCAGGTTTGAAAACTTGATGCCAGAAAGTTGACGTTCGTCATGGGTAATACCACTTCAGATCGCCAGTAAATACCTTCAAGATTCGCAAAACCTGTTACGTCCGCTCGTCTTGGCTTTATAAAGCGCTTGGTCGGCAGCGTTGACCAAAGCGATTGAATCAACTCTTTGCTGAGGGACGGCCTGAGCCAATCCCAGGCTGATGCTGACTTCATTGCCTGCAAGCGAGGCTTTATGGGGTATCGCGAGCTCGCGCACGCTATTGATCAGTCGCATTGCAATTAAACGAGCATCGTCGATGCTGGTGCTGGGCAGCAGAACGATGAATTCTTCACCGCCGAATCGGGCGACAAGATCGCCTGTCCGGCATACTGCCTTATTGAGTGCGTCGGCAACCTGTTGCAGGCAGCGGTCACCTTCGATATGTCCGTAGG
>JBAZAY010000007.1:0-4003 GCA_041671725.1 Gallionella sp.
GCTCTTCCGATCTATGCGATTTTCGGCATCGGTAATGATGATCGCCTCTCCGCTGTTATCAAACATTTTGGCGAACAGCTCCAGGCGTTCATTGGCTCGTTCAAGACTTGAAAGCAAGGCATTGAAGGTACGCGCCATTTCGCCAATATCTGAATTGTGCTCATCCACATCGGCGCGTTTGGACAGATCGTTATTACGCTGTATTTCCGACATCGTCAGTTGCAACTTTTTTACCGGAAGTTCGATATTCTCGGTAAGCAGTTTGCGCACCACGAAATAAATCAGCAATGACAGAAATATCTGCATCACGATATTTCCGACCCATAAATTTCTTTTGATCTCGGCCAGATTCGTCAGATCATGGCTCAAATTGATATTGACGCTGGCCAAGCCGTTGACACTGCCCTCGGCAGCCTCGTGACAAGACAAACAGTTCGTGCCGCGAAAATTCTTTTGTGCAATGAAGGGCACCACCACCCGCAATACCGGGGGCTTGCCCGTCTCCTCGATAAGCTTGAAAGCAGTTTTACCTGTGGCAAGTGCGGTACGATCCATCTCGTCCTGTGCCTGCTCTTCAGGCAGCCCCGGCCCGAACTGCGCAACCACAGAAAGTCCTCGCACCAGGCGCAAATCCGCGACACCGTCGGACTGACGGGTTTTTTCCAGCAGCAGCTTGCGATTGTCAGGATCGGACGCCATACCCGTCAGCATCAGCATGTTCATGCCGTTGATCAGCCCATCGGCCACCTCATCCGCACGCTGTTCGGCATGGGCGATGATCTGCTTTTCAAAGCGCTCGATCAGCCAGTTGGTCGATAAAACGAGCAGGATAATCAGCGAACCTTGTATCAGGATGTGCAGCTTTTCCTGCACCCCTAACGCACGCCATCTCGTACAAGCTATCTGCATCATTTGTCAGACCTCAAGGTAATGGGCCACGTCAGACATTTCAAAGCTGGATGAAATGCTCGCGATAATGCTTTAATTCTTCGATGGATTCATAAATATCGGCCAGCGCTTCATGTTTACCGTGCTTCTTCACACCCTTCGCCATGTCGGGTTTCCAGCGTTTGGCCAGTTCCTTGAGCGTGCTGACATCCAGGTTTCGGTAGTGAAAATAGTCTTCGAAGGCTGGCATCCAGCGCGCCATGAAGCGTCTATCCTGACAGATCGAGTTGCCGCACATCGGCGAGGTGCGTGCCGGCACATATTCCTTAAGAAACTCAACCATTTGCGCTTCGACAGCCGCTTCATCCAGCACAGAAGCCTTGACCTTTTCGATCAGACCCGACTTGCCGTGGGTCGATTTATTCCACGCATCCATACCGTCCATGATGCTGTCGGGCTGATGCACCACCAGTACCGGCGCTTCGGCAATGGTTTCCAGATTATTGTCGGTCACGACGATTGCGACTTCGATAATGCGGTCGGTATCCGGATTCAGCCCGGTCATTTCCATGTCTATCCAGACGAGGTAGTTTTGATTCTGTGCCATAATTCGCAAGCTTTATTGAACGGTAAGACACGTATTGTGTCACAACCGCACTTCCTGCTACCACAGAAACATACAACCTTTATGACAGCTGCGCAATTTACCTTAATTTTCATCGCATCACTTGCATTCACCACCCTGGCCCGCCTGTGGCTGGCGCGCCGCCATCTGGCACATATCGCCGCACATCGCGCAGCTGTACCCGATGCGTTTCGCGAACAAATTCAGCTTGCAGACCACCAGAAGGCTGCCGATTACACCACCGCCAAGACGCGCTTTTCCATGCTGGGCATACAGTTCGATGCCGCGCTGTTGCTGGTTTTCACCGTAGGTGGCGGCATCCAGCGGATATCCGACCTTTGTCAGAGCTGGTTCAACTCACCGCTGGCACAAGGTATGGCAACGCTGGTCGCGGTATTGCTACTCTCGTCACTGCTGGAAGCGCCGTTCAATCTGTACCGCACCTTCCGCATTGAAGCCCGTTTCGGCTTTAATCACATGACCCTCAAGCTGTATCTGATCGACATGCTGAAAGGACTGCTGGTAGGCGCGATCCTGGGCTTGCCGCTGCTGTTCGGCGTGCTGTGGCTGATGGGGCGTATGGGTGAATACTGGTGGCTGTATGTCTGGAGCGTATGGGTTATATTCAACCTGTTGATTTTATTTATCTACCCGTCTTTTATCGCGCCGCTGTTCAATAAGTTCAGCCCGCTGCAAGATGAAGCAATGAAAGCACGCATCGAAGCCTTGTTAGCCCGTTGCGGCTTCACCACCAGCGGCCTGTTCGTGATGGATGGCAGCAAACGCAGCGCACACGGCAACGCCTATTTCACCGGGTTCGGCAAGACCAAGCGGATCGTGTTCTACGATACCCTGTTGGCGCGACTGAACGTTGATGAAGTCGAGGCGGTATTGGCGCATGAACTCGGCCACTTTAAACACCGTCACGTGATGAAACGCATCGTGTCGACCTTCGCGATGAGCCTGGGGTTTTTGTGGTTATTAGGCGTGCTGATGAAAACCAGCTGGTTCTATCAGGGACTGGGCGTCAATACGGCTTCCACCGCGCTGGCCTTGCTGCTGTTTTTCATGGTGATGCCGGTATTGGGCTTTTTTATCAACCCTGTCATGTCTGCCTATTCCCGCAAACATGAATTCGAGGCAGACGCTTACGCTGCGAAACAAACGAATGCCAGCAAGCTGGTGAACGCACTGGTCAAGCTATATCAGGACAATGCAGCGACCTTGACACCCGACCCGCTGTACTCCAAATTCTACGACTCGCACCCGCCGGCTGCAGTACGCATCGCCAACCTGCAGGCGCTTTAAACATATTTCTCCGCAGATTAAATGGATTACACTCGATTAAACAAATAGTTATCTGGATTATTCGTTTAATCAGCCGAATGAGAGTTGAACAAATGGTAGGCACGCAACTACCTAAACACGAATCGCAGCGATATTACCTACAGGGGTAATAACTCGCAAAATCTGCGTGAATCTGTGTAATCTGCGGACTGAACTTCGGTTTTTAAGATAAAGGGAGCACCATGAAATTTATAACCACTTTGATCTTGCTATGCGCCGCTGCAACGGCCTCGGCCAACCCCTTCCCGAACGGCAACCCGCAAACCGGAAAAGTCCTGTTCGACAAATACAAATGCAACAGTTGTCATTCGGCGATGCTGGGTGGTGATGGCAGCGCGATTTTTACCCGCGCAAATCGCAAGGTGCATGACGCGGGCGAACTGATAGAGCAGATCAAGCTCTGCAGCGGCAATGTCGGCGCCAGCCTGAGCACACAGGACGAACAGCATCTGGGTGCATATCTCAACCGCTATTACAATCTGAATTAGAGTACATCATGAAACCCGTCTGCGATCTGACCAACAAGCAATGCAAGCCCTGCGAGGGTGGCACACCTGCCCTGTCTCAACCTGCAATCAACGGTTTTCTGTCTCAGCTTGAAGGCTGGCAGCAGCAGGATCAGCTCATCAGCAAGACTTATTCGTTCAAGAACTATTACCAGACCATCGCGTTCGTCAATGCACTGGCGTGGATGACACACCGCGAAGACCATCACCCCGATCTTGCGGTCAGCTATAACAGTTGCCGCGTGGCATACAGCACACATGCCGTCGGCGGCTTGTCCGAAAACGACTTTATCTGCGCCGCGAAAGCTGACGCGCTGTTCAAGCTTTGAACGATATATTAAAGGGGCGCATCGTCGCGGCATTCGGTCGCCAGTATCTGGTGAGACTGAACGATGACAGCCTGCTCCCTTGCCTGACACGCGGCAAAAAGAGCGATGTGGTGTGCGGGGATCGCGTCGAGGTAAAACGTAGCGGCGATAACCAGGGCGTTATCGAGCGCACCGAACCGCGCACCTCCTTGCTGCACCGCTCGGATGCCTACCGATCGAAACTCATCGCGGCGAACGTCAGCCAGATCATCATCGTCGTCGCGGCCGAACCGTCCTTCAGCGATGAAGTTGTGACCCGCTGCCTGATC
>JBAZAY010000007.1:4013-84663 GCA_041671725.1 Gallionella sp.
GGCCTTCGACCAGAACCTGTCCGTGCTGATCGTGCTGAATAAATGCGATTTACCGGTTCCGGCCGCCGCAGCAAGACTGCAACTCGCGCCCTATCGAGCCATCGGTTATAACGTGCTGGAGCTCTCCGCCGTGCAGGATGTATCTGCGTTGCGCCCCTTGCTACAAGGCCACACCAGCGTGCTGGTCGGCCAGTCCGGCATGGGCAAGTCCACGCTAATCAACGCCCTGCTGCCGGACGCGCAAGCCGCCACACGCGAAATTTCCACCGTGCTCGATTCCGGCAAACATACGACAACACACGCAAAGCTGTACAAGCTGGATGAAACCAGCAGCCTGATCGACTGTCCGGGCGTGCAGGCGTTCGGCCTGCATCATCTGACGCTGGGCGAGATAGAACAGGGCTTCATCGAATTCGCGCAGTATCTTGGCCAGTGCCGCTTCCGCGACTGCCATCATCTGCACGAACCGGGCTGCGCACTGCTGGACGCAGTAGCCAAGGGAAAAATCAACGCGCGCAGACTGGAGCTGTTTCAGCAAATCGCTGCCAACAAGGCATAGATTAAATCCGCTCCGCAGTGAGTGATCGAGAACTTGCGCGATTTCTCAGGATTAACGGTGTATTACGTTAGGCGATGTGCGCCAAGTATGCCAGAATCACCCCAGTGAAATTTATTGCCACCCAACTTACCGAGGAGCATGCATGGCAACACAAAGAATTCAGGGATTTCCAGTCCTGATTATCGGCGCCGGACGTGGGGGGCATGCTTTACTTGAAATGTTTCTGGAAGATAGCCTCGTTCAGGTAATCGCCATCGCGGATACCAATCCTGACGCCGCCGGAATCAAACTGGCCAAAAAATCCGGGATCTCGACCTATACGGATTCAGCAACGGCAATACGCGCCTGCCGCGACTACCCTGACTGCATCGTATACAACTTGTCGCACGATGATTCAATGTCTGAAGAAGTGCGCAAAGTTTTTGGTGACAAGAGGGTGGCGAGCGGCCCTGAGGTTATGCTGTTTTGGCAGATGGTAATGAACCTGAAGCAGACCAAAGGAGAACTCGAAAAAAGCCAGGGTCAATTACAAGCCGTAATCCAGAACGTCATGGATGGCATCATTACCATCAACGAAGCCGGGGAAATTCAGGGGTTCAACCCCGCAGCCGAACAAATCTTCGGTTATTTGCAGCAGGAGATATTTGGCAAGAATGTGAGCATCCTGATGCCGGAACCAGATCAAAGCGAACATGGTGCCTATATCAACCGTTATTTACATACCGGACAGAGCAAATTGCTTGGCGTGCGCGGACGTGAGGTGACGGCACTTCGAAAATGCGGCGAGCAGTTTCCGATGGAATTGTCTGTCTCAAAAATGGTACTGGGCGGGCAGAATTACTTCGTAGGGATCGCACGTGACATTACTGTACGCAAGCGGACCGAACAGAAGATAGCCCATCTGGCTCACTATGATTATCTGACGGATCTGCCGAACCGCGCATTGTTTCTGGATTGCCTTGAACATTCGATTTCCCTGGCTAAACGCAATCATTACAAAGTGGCCGTGTTGTTTCTCGATCTGGATGGGTTCAAGAAGATCAATGACACACTGGGGCACGACGTGGGGGATCTGTTGTTACAGGGCGTTGCCAAAAGACTGAAAGAAACCATTCGCGCTTCGGATACCGTCGCACGGGTAGGCGGGGATGAATTCACCTTTGTGCTAAACGATACCGGCACAAATGAGAGCGCGTCAGGGGTGGCGGAGAAGATCATCGCGTCACTGGCTGAACCGTTTGATTTAAATGGAAATCGTTGTCATGTGGGAGGCAGTATCGGCATTTCCATCTTCCCCGATGACACCAAATCTCTCAAAAAGCTGATCGCGCAGGCAGATGTTGCCATGTATCTGGCAAAGCAAAGCGGGAAAAATACCTATAAATTCCATCAGGACGTGTTGCTCGAGACGTCAGACAAATAAGTATATGATAAATAAGCATTTTTCCGCACATCAGGACAAGACCACCACTATTTAAGCAATTTCAGCGCATCCCAGCCCTCATGACCCAGTTTCTTCAGGGTCTCGATATTGACATCAGGAATCCGGTCCGCATCGGGGAAAGCGTTCACGGCCCTGTCCACGCTGTCTTCGCGCAGCAAATGCAGCGTCGGATATGGCGCGCGATTGGTGTAATTCTCAATGTCGTCCACCTCCGTACCGGCAAACTGATACTGAGGATGCAGACTGGCAACCTGGAACGCATCATTGAATTCAGGTTCGGCTGTGGCAATGTCCACCGCATCCAGAAAATCGTTATAGTCCAGAAAGTCGGTGAGCACGTAAGGATGAATTAACAGCGTGGTATCGAGTGCCTCAGGATCGGTGACCTGCAAATGGCGCAACTCGGACATCAATTCTTCCAGCAAGGCCTCCTCTGTCGTAGCAGCGCTCACCACGTAGCGTATCTGTTTCTTGACGTGCACCGCCTTGGCGAACGGGCACAGATTAAGGCCGATAACGGCTTTTTCCAGCCAGTCCTGGGTGGCGGCGACGATGGTTTCGTTAGTCATAAGGTTCTTTCATTCTAAAAAAATAAGCCTCACGCGGAGACGCGGAGAACGCGGAGAAAAACGAATAAAAATTAACCTAAATCCGTACTTGATCGCGCAAAGACGCAAAGAGATACCGTTGATTGTATGTCACCTATTCGGTGAACGCACATTCCTGAGTAATTTGTTGATTTTACTCCGCGTTCTCCGCGTCTCCGCGTGAGATGTTGGTCATTTAGCAATGCAGTGGCGGCTCATCCATCAGCGCGATTTGTTCGCGCAATTCCAGAATCCGGTCTTGCCAGTAACGCTGGGTATTGAACCAGGGGAAGGCCACCGGAAACGCCGCATCGTCCCAGCGCCTGGCGATCCACGCCGAATAGTGGATCAGGCGCAAGGTGCGCAGCGCTTCCGTCAGATGCAACTCGCGTGGATTGAAATCGCAGAAATCTTCGTAACCCGCAAGCAAGTCACCCAGTTGCCGGGTCTGATCGGCACGTTCGCCGGACAGCAGCAGCCACAGATCCTGTACCGCCGGCCCCATGCGACTGTCGTCGAAATCCACGAAGTGCGGCCCTTTATCTGTCCACAGCACATTGCCGACATGACAGTCGCCGTGCAGGCGCAGCGATTTAACCGAACCGGCACGGTCGAAACAACGCCGCACCCCATCCAGAGCATGTGCCACTACGCCGCGATAAACCTCGAGTAACTCTACCGGAATGAAATCGTGCGCCAGCAGGTACTCGACCGGCTCGACGCCAAAGCTCTGAATGTCCAGCGCAGGGCGATGTTGATAAGATTCCAGGCTACCTACCGCATGGATGCGCCCGATGAACCGGCCCATCCATTCCAGCGTATCGCGATTATCCAGCTCCGGCGCACGACCGCCCTGTTTACAGAAAACGGAAAACCGGAAACCGTTATATTCGTGCAGCGTGCGGCCGTTGATAGCCAGCGCGGGCACCACCGGAATCTCACGTTCGGCCAGCATTGCAACAAACGCGTGTTCTTCCAGAATTGCCGCATTCGTCCAGCGTTCCGGGCGATAGAACTTGGCAACCAAGGGCTGCCCATCCTCCATACCCGCCTGATAAACGCGATTCTCGTAACTGTTCAGCGCCAGCAGACGACCGTCACTGCTGCGGCCGATGCTGTCCAGCGCATCCAGCACGGAGTCGGGAGTGAGTAAACTAAAAGGATGTTGAGTGTGCATGGGCGGCATTGTACGGCAAGCCATGAATCAGCAGGCAGTACAAAACGTCATAAAAGAATTGGACAAGGTCAACAAGGAACTGGAAAACGGCGCTAGGCCGGTTTACTATCCCGCCCGACGAACAGATGTCGCAGCATTATGAAATTCTGTTCAGCAGCTTCCCGGCAAAAGCATCACGCCAATTGATTGTTTCCTTCGACCGGAATGAGTAAGCGTTTCAACAGGCAATTACGATATAGCCCAGGGATCACCATGCCACATCACATATTCGAAGACGTAAAAGCAATGCAGGAACTGGTTGATGTTTTGCCGATTGCAATTTTTATCAAAAACGCCAAAAGCCAGTTTCAGCTGATGAATAAGGCTTGCGAAGAACAATGGGGAATGTGTTTCTCAGACCTACACGGAACGGACGCCAGTCAATTTTTCCCGCCAGACCAGATGGAGTGGTTCCTCGCCAAGGATAGAGAAATTTTCATCGGTGGAAGTCAGGTTGATTTTGAAGAATCGTTCTGGAATGCGACACTTGGGCAAAACCGCATCGGCCACACTTTCAAGAAGCCAATTTATGATGCCGCTGGAAATCCCCTTTATTTGATCTGCTTAACGATCGATATCACCGATAGAAAAAAGACTAATCAAGAATTGCGCTTGAATGAAGAAAAACTTCGCGCAATGTTTGATATGTCTCCGCTGGGTATGGTAAGAAATTCCATGGACGGTGCCTTTATTGAAGCCAATAATTCCCTGTTGAATATTGTCGGTTATTCGCTGCAGGAGCTGAATCGTCTCAGTTACTGGGATCTGACACCGGATTGCTACGCAGAACAGGAGCAGCAGCAACTGGAGTCGCTCAGAACAAGTGGCAAATATGGGCCTTATGAAAAGGAATACATCAACAACCGTGGTCAACGCGTTCCGGTTCGCCTGAACGGAGTCCAAATCACCGGGAGCGATGGCGAAAAATTCATCTGGTCAATTATTGAAGACATTACCGAACGCAAGGGTGCAGAACAACAAATTCACCAGCTCGCTTTCTTCGATCCGCTCACTGACTTACCTAACCGCCGACTGTTGATGGATCGTTTACGCCAGGCACTCTCGGCAAGCGTACGCAATGGACAGCATGGTGCGGTAATCTTCATCGATCTTGATAACTTCAAGACGCTTAATGACAGACATGGGCATGATGTCGGCGATTTGCTGCTACTCGAAGTCGCCAGACGCCTGAAAACCTGTGTGCGCGAAGGCGATACCGTAGCCCGACTTGGGGGCGATGAATTTGTCGTCGTACTGGAAACACTCAGTGTCAATCTGGATGACGCGGCCACACAAGCTGAACTCGTTACAGAGGAAATACAATCAAGCTTAAATCAGACCTATCAGCTTAAAGAATACTTGCATTACAGCACGTCCAGCATCGGCATTGTCCTGTTCAGGGGGCATCAGGAAAGCATTGAAAATATAATCAGGCATGCAGATACGGCCATGTATCAAGCCAAGGCTGCGGGGCGCAATGCAATCCGGTTCTATGACCCGGAGATGCAGGCTGCAATAGAATTGCGTGCCGAACTTGAAAATGAGTTGCGTCAGGCACTCGACAAGCAGCAATTCCGCCTGTTTTATCAAATTCAGGTCGACAGCATACGGCGTTCATTAGGTGCGGAGGTGCTGATACGCTGGGTACATCCTGAACGTGGACTGGTATCCCCCGCTCAATTCATCCCGCTTGCCGAAGAAACCGGACTCATCGTGCCGATAGGGCTATGGGTACTGCAAACCGCAGCCGCACAGCTCAAAACCTGGCAGCAGAACCCGCTGACGCGTGATCTGACGTTAGCGGTCAATGTCAGTGCCCGGCAATTTCAGCTGCCCAACTTCCATAGCCAGGTACAACAAATACTATTGACAAGTGGCGCTGATCCGACCCGACTAAAACTTGAATTAACCGAAGGGACCGTCCTGGAACAGATTGAAGAATCAACTGCCAAGATGCACGATCTAAAAAAACTGGGCGTACGTTTTTCCATGGATGATTTTGGCACCGGCTATTCCTCTCTGGCTTATCTGACGCAACTGCCGCTCGATCAACTGAAAATCGACCAGTCATTTGTACGAAACATCGGCGTAAAACCTACCGATGCGGTGATCGCGCAAACCATCATCGGCATGGCTAACAATCTGGGCATGGAAGTCATAGCAGAAGGTGTGGAGACAGAGGCGCAATGTGCTTTTCTGGAACAAAATGGCTGTTCGTTGTATCAGGGATATCTATTCGGCAAGCCGGTACCGCTGGCAGAGTTTGAGGAAAAATTGTCGGTTTACGTCCCGGTTTATACGGCGGATAGTCAGGCCTGAACGCACTCCCGACTTGCGGTCCATCCACCTGCCGCCGGTTCATTCTTTGCCGGGTCAGTGTATAATTCGCGGTACTGTCCATATTCCAAGGAAATAAATCGTGTCCCTGTCCAAACGCGTCCAAGCCATCAAACCGTCCCCTACTCTTGCCGTTTCGGCACGTGCCGCAAAACTCAAGGCGGAAGGCAAAGACATCATCGGGCTGGGAACGGGCGAGCCGGATTTCGACACGCCGCAGCACATCAAGGATGCCGCCATAGTGGCCATCACTGCGGGATTCACCAAATACACCGCCGTCGGCGGCACCCCCTCACTGAAGGCCGCAATCATCGCCAAGTTTAAACGCGATAACGGCCTGGATTACACGCCCAAGCAAATTCTGGTTTCCTGCGGCGGCAAACAAAGTTTCTTCAATCTGGCACTGGCCGTGATTGATCCCGGTGATGAGGTCATCATTCCTGCGCCCTACTGGGTTTCGTATCCGGACATTGTGATCATCGCCGAAGGTAAGCCGGTCATCGTCCAGGCTGACATCGCACAAGGCTTCAAGCTGACACCTGAACAACTGACGGCTGCCATCACCCCGAAAACCAAGCTGGTTGTGATCAACAGCCCGAGCAATCCTTCCGGCGCGGTGTACACGCTGGAGGATCTTAAGGCGCTGGGCGAGGTACTGCGCTTACATCCGAATATCCTGATCGCCACCGACGACATGTACGAGCATGTCGCGCTGACCGATGACAAGTTCGTCAATATTCTGGATGCCTGCCCGGATCTTTATCCGCGCACCATGGTGCTGAACGGCGTATCCAAGGCGTATGCGATGACCGGCTGGCGCATCGGCTATGCAGCAGGACCTGAATACATTATCACTGCGATGGAAAACGTGCAGTCGCAAAGCACCTCCAACCCGACTTCCATTTCACAGGCGGCGGCAGAAGCGGCGCTGAACGGCGATCAGGGCTGCATCGCGCCTATGGTTAAAGCCTTCCGTGAGCGCCACGTGTTTGTGGTGAACGAGCTGAACAAGATTCCTGGCCTCTCCTGCATCATGGCGGGCGGCGCATTCTATGCATTTCCGGATGCACGCAAAGCGATCGCTACGCTGCATCAAAAAGGCATCATTGCGGATGCCACCGACATCGCCCTGTCCGAATACTTGCTGGTGGAAGCAGGCGTGGCCGTCGTACCCGGCTCGGCATTCGGCAGCGAAGGTTACATCCGCCTGTCATTCGCCACTTCGATGGACAACCTCACCAAAGCACTGCAACGCATCGCGAAGGCGCTGGCGTAATTCACTCGCAACTATTCGCATAAGTAGCGGCCTATACGCAACTGCATATAAGCCGCTACTTGCTTTTTCCCCTCCTCAGGTAGTTCACGCATAATCCTGAAAACCGCAGTTCAAGCCACAGAGTTCACAGAGAACACAGAGAGTTACATTGGTTTTCACTTTTTGTTGACTCACCCAAACGTTGATTGGAAAACTTGTTATAACAAGTTGTTTTACGAGTTTTTGCCCACAGGGCAAAATCCCTGCGAGAGGCGATTGTGAGTTGATGAGCGCAGGGCATCATCCCTGCTTACCCCGCTTTACTCGGTGATCTCGGTGTTCTCTGTGGCCAAATGTTTTTTAGGGTAAACAATTCCACTGACTGTTTTCGGGTGCCCGATGCTCAGCCCCGTACCAACCTCAGAACACCAGCAAGCCATTCAAATTGACTGCAGCACTGCACCCGGGATCAGCGATGCCATCACGCTGTGTGGTATACAGCAAAAAGAAAATCTGATACATATGCACACAGGTCGTTCCTGCCTCAATTTCAAGCTCGGAGGAAATATGAAGACAACGGATAGTAACGAGTTCCGCCATTTCTCGCGCATCCCTTTCCATGCGGATGTGCGACTGAATTTTTATCTGACGGATGAAGTTCAAACGCCCCACTTACTGGACATCTCGCTGAAAGGCGCACTGGTTCAAACTGAGCATCCCATCGTCAACTCTTTCAAGGGAGAGCGTTGCCGCATGACGCTTTTACTGGGTGAGGATGGTGAAAATATCACCATGGAAGGCAAGGTGATTCATCAGGAAGGGCAACTCTTGGGCATCGAATGCCAGCATATCGATCTGGACAGCATGACCAACCTCAGGCGACTGGTTGAGTTAAATACCGGTGATGAAAAACTGCTGCAAAGGGAACTGGGCGAAATGTTGAAAATGGCTGCGGCTGATGCCAAGCCTGAATTGTAACAATCGCAATTTGAACCGTGCCTGTCACCCCAATCGCGGCCGTCATCCCGGCCGGTGCTGTTCCTGGTAACGCGGTACATACTCGCAGCTGTACGATGAATGACCGGTGAATTATTTATCACAGCGAGGAAGTGGTATTGAACCACCCTGAATTTGCTAACATACGCCGGTAGAAATCTTCCCTATAACAGGAGAGCGGCATGACTCGAAAATTGATAATTGCGATATTGTTCAATTGGTTAGTAAATCCCGCTGCTGCCAGTGCACAACCGGATATTAACGTTACCCACGGTGAACTGCTGTATTCAACGCATTGCATCGCCTGTCACAGCGCTGAAATTCATTGGCGCGACAAACGGCTCGCCACAGACTGGATCAGCCTGAAAGCACAGGTGCGCCGCTGGCAAAAGACTGCAGGACTCGGGTGGCGTGAGAATGAAATTACATTGGTTGCGCATTACCTGAATACTATCCACTACCACTATCCTGAGTAAGCTTACAGATTCGGATGTATCTGTAACGGACATTCACGAGGGTCTGCGTCTAAACCACTGCAGGCCACTCGGCCAAGGCATCAAGTGAGGTCACAGAGTTATCTCCCTGTGGGCGATAACTCGCAAAATACGATTGCCTGGTGCCTGATTATGCGGATAGATCGCTATTGGCCTTAGACTCACCAGATAGCTAGTGCGCGACATGCACAGAGGGACTTTCGGTAGTTCCACCCACTTGCAGTGCAACCGCCCCCGCACGCATCGTCAGATCAGCCGAAATACTCCCTGACAACGCCTGACGGTTGATTATCAGTGTGCCACCCGCTTTCACTACGGCAGCGTTCATCTTAAGCTGACTGAACCGATAGCTGTCGTTGGCGTAAGACAACTCACCACTCAACTCGTCGAAGTGCGTTCGCCCCCCCGGCAAACTTTCCCTGCTGCGCAAACGGGTAGTTTCAACGATATCTACGCCATTGATGATGCCCTTTTTGACGCTGAAAACGCCATTGAGCACCGCCGCATCGGCAAGTTTAGCCAGATTAGCCGCCTGCATCTGGAAACGTGCCGTGCCATCCAGATCACCGGTGAGCAACTTGTTGATGTTCTGCAACGGGATCACTTTGGCGACCAGCGCCCCCTGCACGCGCCAACCGCTGCGCCAGTTTATGCGCGCGTCCCCGGTCAGCACCCCACCCCGGACCCGACTATCCAGTTCGGTAATGCGCAACTCGTCGCGGCTCAACTCACCCACCGCCTTCAGCTCCTCAAATATCCAATTCGGCAATAACGGCAACGCACTGTCACGCAACGTCATGGTCAGCGCAAGCTTCTGCTCCGGCGTAGCACGAATTTCCAGCGCCAACTTATGCCCGTTGGCATTCAAACTGGCTTGAGTAAACTTACCCGCAGCATCGAAATCAAGTTCGCCGTCCACATCCGAAAACTGTATACCGTCCGCATCCAATTGCACCTGAGTCAAGGCGATATGCCGGATCGGATACCGAGGATCGGCGGCCGTCTGTTGCAGCCAGCCTGACACCTGCATCAAGGCAGCGCCATTAACCTGCACACCATCCAACTCGATACTGGCTATGGACTTTACTGAACCGAACAGGGCAGGAAAGGCGAAATTCACTTGCGCCTGCCGTGCCTGGATCTGCTTCTCCTCACCGATATAGACATCGCTCAGCAGCAGATGCGGCGTTGGCAATATCCGCCCGGACAGATGCCCGACATGCACCGGTTGCTGCAATTTCGCACCCAGCACCTGTTCGATACTTGCCACATAGCCCTGCGTAGGCAGCACGAGGGGAACAACAAATAATGCGACCACGAGCAAAGCCGCCAATCCCGCAGCCAGCTTGCCCCACGACACAGGCTTGCGGCGCGGTCGTGCCACTGACTTTTCGACCGGCACTGCATCAAGAGGCTGCTGAAAGGCCTGTTTAGGGACGCTTTCCGCCTTTTGACGAGCGAGTTCCGCCGCCCGCAACTCCGCTTCCTGCCACTTTTTAGCCTGCGCATCGGCCAACTGTCTGGCTTCTGCATCCGAATACTGAGGAGCTGCTTCCTCGGCTTCGCGGACTGCCTCTACCCGATTGACAGGCTCGACACTGGTATCTTCCTGCCGAATGCTCGCCACATCCTTGAAAAGTTGATTGGCTTCCCCCGATAGCAGAGGCTCTGCCGGGATTGGCATTTCTGGCTCATCCGGCTGCGATAAAGCCGCATCAAAATGCTCAAAACTGAAGGCCCCCAAATTATTGGATGGCTCAGGTGCCTGCACGGACTCATCCGTATCAGCGCACAACAACTCGTAAACCTGATGTTCACGTCCGTGCTTGTCCTGTTGCCCACCGCGATAGCGGAACAAGTCTTGGTACTCGTCGCTAAGATTCGCGACAAATTCAAAAAAAGCACGGGAAACATAAATTTGATCTTTGCCTGCAAAACTCATCACACGTTGCGCGCTGTTGATGCCATCGCCCAGCATGTTGATCTGGCCATTCATATCCTTGACCAGGCTGACGGGGCCGAGATGTATGCCGATACGTACGCGTAAATCCGGGTAGTCAAAATGCTTGTTTGCCAACAGGCTCGCGCGAAAATGTATCGCTGATTCCAGCGCATCCGTCGGATGTTGCAAAAATCCAATCGCAGCACCGTCGCCCGTATCCAGAATAATCCGCTCTCCTGCATCAAGCGAGGCCAGACTGTTAGTTACCAATTGGTTGAACTGTTGCTTCAGCTCGAGCTGTCTGCTGTCAGGCTGCTTGGTGTAACCCACGATATCGAAGAACAACACTGCCGCCGTGGTTGTCCTTCTCTCCACCACGGGAACGCCATTGTTTCCTCCCCGGCTGTCGCAACCTTTCACCGCTGGAGTGACTTGCCGTCTTTCCGTCACGGTGGTACCCGGCGAATCACTACGCGGCACCCACTCACGTGTTGCCGCAGCTGCCGCTGCCTGCTGTTTCGTCAATTCGTCCAGCGCCGAAAAAACACTTTCCTCCTCTGCGGCATGTTTTGCATTCAGCCTGACCACAGCAGCCAACATTTGGGCGTTTGTTTGCACCTCCTCGTGTTGCTGCGTATCCGCCGCCATCAACATCACATCATCAATCAGACGCGTAGCAGCTTCAACGTGTGCGCTCTCACTGGCTTTAAGTCGCTCTGTTTCCTGTTCCGCCTTGACACGCTCAGCGAGTTCGCGGGCGCCGCGTTCGGCTTGCAGTTTATCCGCCGCCACTTGCTCTGCCGCCCTTATTCTCGCGGCCTCCTGCTCGGCAAGCTCACGTGCCGCTTCGGCTCGCCTGCGATCGTCCTCTTCCCGTACACGAGCTTCTGCGACGCGCTGCTCAACTTCTTGCCGTACGCGGGCGACCTCCTGTTCGGCTTTGACACGCGCAGCTTCAGCTTCTCGTTTTGCCTGCACCTCTGCGTCGCGATGCGCACGTGCTTCAGCCTCTGCGTGAGCCTTTAAGGCAGCAACTTCAGCTTCCAGCTTATTCTTCTCTTCCGCCACCGCTCTTGCTTGAGCGTCCGCCTCAGCCTTGACTTGAGCCGCATGCTGTTCTGCCCTGCGGGCGGTCGCCGCGACTTCGCTGGCATGACGCGCCGCCTCTGCTCGTTCACGAGCTTGTGCCTCGGCCGCTTCCTGCTCGGCCAACTGACGCGCGGCATCAGCCTGCTTTGCAATGCGCAAGGCCTCTTCTCGCGCTTCTGCCGCAGCACGCTGCCGGGCTAGCTCAACCTCCTCGCGGACACGAATGACCTCTTGCTCGGCTTTGACACGCGCAGCTTCAGCCTCCCGTTTTGCCAGCAGATCGGCCTCGACACGTGCACGTGCTTCAGCCTCGGCTTGTGCCTTTAACTTTGTCACTTCGGCTTCCAGCCTGGCTTTTTCTGCCGCAGCGGCACGCGCTTGCTCCTCGGCAGCCTGTTGCTCTGCTTTACGTGCCGCCTCCACGGCCGCCTTGGCATGACGCTCCGCCTCTGCTCTGGCACGTGCTTGCGCCTCGACCGCTTGCTGCTCAGCCTTCACCCGCGCTGCGGCTTCTCGAGCCAGACGCTCCGCCTGTACACGGGCCGCCTCTGCCTGCAGCCTGGCTTGTTCTTTGGCACGCGCTTCGGCTTGCACCCTGGCCTCTTCCGCCTCGACTCTGGCGCGCTCGGCCGCTATAGCTCGCGTTTTCGCCTCGGCAGCCTCCTGTTCCGCCTTGACACGGGCAGCCTCCTCACGCGCCAGGCGTTGCGCTGCGTCGCGCTCTTCAGCCGCAACACGCGCCTGCTCTGCGGCCTTAACCTTGGCAGCTTCTTCCGCCAGCATGGTTTGCGTGGGCACACGATAAGCTGCGGTAAAATCCAGCTCGTCCACCTCATCAGACGATTTTTTAGGTGCTGCGGACAGCACCGGTCTGGGTGAGCTGGCGGGCTTGGCCTTGTCCTGAATAAAACCGCCCCTCACCAGCTCGGCGAACATATCTGCCAACATGCCGCGCAGACTGGGTGAGGAACGCTTCATGATTTCAGCAACGGAGGCGGTTCCATCCACCATCAACAGGGCACGTTTGATGTCTTTGGATAGAAGTGCCGTACGGTTGCGCGCCTCATCTTCGCCGCTGTCCGTTCTGACAAAAATAATTTTCTCATTCATGCTTTATTCTAACTGATAGCAGCCTCAAGTTTGAATTGAAAAAACATTTTAAATGGCAACAACCCTTGCCACCATCTCACCAAAATAACCGCACACGTCAAACTGCCTGCAAACCCGCCAAAGAGTTGTTGTATTCGCATTGACAACAGAACGATCGTTCTTTATATTGCACAGCACTTCTGAAAGGAATTGCCATGAACCGCGACAAAGATACCGAATACTTAAGCAAACTACAGGACTACTACGCCGACTGGAAAAATATCCCCTCCTACGCCCGCCTGTGCGAGATTTTCGGCATCGCTTCCAAGTCCTGGGTTAAAGCGATCCTGACCCGATTAGGTGATGCCGACTTCATCGAGCGCACCCCGGATGGCGCCTGGATACCGACACGTCAATTTTTCGCGCGCCCCTTGGCAGAGTCCTCCGTTCAGGCCGGCATGCCGGTTTCGGTAACCGCCACCCAGGGTGATTTCTTCATCATCGACGAGATGCTGATCGACACGCCATCCAAGACCACACTCATCACGGTCAAGGGGGACTCGATGATAGACGCCGGCATCCACGACGGTGACGTGGCCGTGGTGGAAAAACGCATGACCGCGAACATCGGCGATATTGTGGTCGCGATTGTGGACGACGACTTTACCCTGAAGACGCTGGACCGTGAAAATGGCGAGTTCATTTTGCGCCCGGCCAATCCGGCTTATCCTGTCATCCGCCCGCAGGGCACACTGGAAATATTCGGTGTGCTGACCGGGCTGGTTCGAAAATACCGGAGGTGAAACATGCAACTGCCTTCAACACGCCGCACCGCCCCCCTGCTATCTATGACTCACCCGAGCCGGGAGTTTTTCTGTCAACAGCGAGCCTTGTTGCGACGCGCCGTGCCGGCAGGCTTCCCCTCCCCCGCCGATGATTATGTAGAACTGCGCATCAGCCTGGACGAACACCTGATCGAACATCGTGAATCCACCTTCTTCATGCGCGTTGCAGGTGACTCCATGAAAGGCAAAGGCATCTTTGACGGCGACTTGCTGGTGGTGGATCGCGCCTTGTCGGCTGTGCATGGCTGCGTGGTCATTGCGGTGGTGGACGGCGAATTCACCGTCAAACAATTGCTGCACACGCCCAAGGGTCCCGTGTTGCGTGCCGCTCATCCGGACTATGCCGACATGCGCATCAAACCCGAGCAGGATTTCACCATCTGGGGCGTGGTGAGCTGGAACATACACAAACACTGATTCACCTGCACCAACCTATAAAAATCCGTCTCACGCGGAGGCGCGGAGAACGCGGAGAAAATAAATAAACAAAAACAATTATTTACAATCCATCCACCCCTATTCATTAACCTGAAAACAGCAATTATCCACAAAACTCACGAAATGGGTTGGACAGGCAATCTACGCAGCGGATAATCGCAAAAAAACTAATAAATTCAAAAGCATGCCAATGATTTTAGCGTCACCAATTTGGTGAATAACAGTTTATAGGTAATGTATTGGTTTTACTCCGCGTTCTCCGCGTCTCCGCGTGAAACTGCTTTTTAAGGATTAAAGCCGATCCAGGTTTTTACATTGTTTCGGTTTTCTCTGCGTTCTCCGCGCCTCCGCGTGAGACTGTATTTTATATGTCCGTTAAAAAAATGATTCGACGCGCTATTGCCCTGATAGATTGCAACAACTTCTACGTCTCCTGTGAACGGCTGTTCCAACCTGCCCTTGAAGGCCGTCCTGTCGTGATATTGAGCAACAACGATGGCTGCGTGGTGTCGCGCTCGCAGGAAGTCAAAGACCTGGGCGTTCTGATGGCCGCCCCTTGGTTCCAGTTAAAGGACCTCGCCCAAAAACACGGCATCACCGCCCTGTCCTCCAACTACACCCTGTACGCCGACCTGTCCAACCGGGTGATGCGGCTGTTATCGCAATTTGCACCCAATCAGGAAGTCTATTCGATAGATGAATGTTTTCTGGAACTGACCGGCATGCCCGAACTGACCCGATATGGACAGCAGATGCGCAGCACGATCAAACAGTGCGTCGGTATTCCGGTGTGTGTCGGCATCGCACCCAGCAAGACGCTGGCAAAGCTTGCCAATCATGTCGCCAAAAAGCAGCCGAGCTTTAATGGGGTGTGCAACTTTAACGAACTGTCTGAAGACGAACTGGACAACCTGCTTGAAAAAATCGGCGTGGGCGAAATCTGGGGCGTGGGAAGACGTACCTTCACTCGCCTTCAGGAAATGGGCATAGGTTCCGTGCTGGCACTGAAACGCGCATCGGCAAAACGCATCCGCGCCGAGTTTGGCGTGGTGGTGGAGCGCACCGTGGCAGAACTCAATGGCACGGCCTGCCTGGAACTGGAGGAACTCGCCTCATCCCGGTTACAAATCATCTGCTCGCGTTCGTTCGGCGCGTCCGTATATCACCTATCCGAACTGGAACAGGCCGTGATCGCCTACACCAGCCGCGCCGCCGAGAAGTTGCGCCACCAGCGATCGCTGGCAACGTGCGTACAAGTGTCCATCCGCACCAACCCGCATCAGACAAAAGTGCCGCAATATCAACCCAGCCTGACCCTCCCGCTGGCCGAGCCTAGCGATGACACGCGGGTACTGTGTCACGCTGCATTGAACGGATTACGCCAGATTTATCGGGACGGCTACCCTTACCAAAAAGCCGGCGTCATGCTGTCCGGCATCATCGCCGCAATCGACCGTCCCCGCACCCTGTTCGACGATGTCGCCGCAATGCAAAAATCCAGTGCATTGATGGCAACACTGGATCAGATCAACCGTCGCATGGGTAGCGGTACGGTACAGCTGCTGGGCGAAGGGATCAGAAAAAGCTGGTCGATGAAACGGGGATGCGTGTCCCAGCGCTATACGACGGAACTTAATGAGCTGGCGGTAGCGTATGCCTGATCCTGAAAGTGCCTACACCCTTCATTTGCGGGGATCGACGATCACCGCACAGGTCATGCCTGCAACCAGAGTAATACCTTTCGGAATGGCATCCAACCCGATGCGCACCGGCACACGTTGCGCGAGCCGCACCCAGTTGAAACTTGGATTGACATTGGCGAGCAGTGTCACATCGGTCGGATTGTCGCGATCGGTAATGCCGTGCGCGATACTTTCCACATGTCCCATTAACAACTGATCGGTCCCCAGCAGACGAATTTCTGCCGGGTCACCGGTATGAATCAGTTTCAGCTTATGCTCTTCAAAATAGCCGTAAACCCAGAATGAATGCTGATCGATCAGCGCCAGTTTGGCCGCCCCGACCTGGGTAAAATCCCCGGGGCGAATCAACAGATTGGACACCCAGCCATCGACCGGTGAGCGCACCACCGTGCGTTCAAGGTTGAGTTTAGCCTGATCGAGTTGTGCGACTGCCGCGCTATATTCCGCCCTGGCGCTGGCCGAATACAGATCCGTATCCTCGCGGTTTTCGCGCGAGATAACCTGATCGTCCAGCGCTGCCCGGCGGGCGGCCTGACCGCGTTTAATTTCCAGCATGATCCGGCGCTGATCGACCACAGCCTGTGCCAACGCCAGCGCATGGTGATAATGCGCATCGTCAACACGAAACAAAAGATCGCCTCGATGCACGTACTGGTTGTCTCGCACCGCCACCTCGGTCACAAGACCTGCCACATCGGGTGCGATATTGACCACATCAGCCCGTACCCTGCCATCGCGTGTCCACGGCGAATCCATGTAACGCACCCATAACATATGACCGAGAAACAGTGCCAGCATGACCAGTGAGAGTGTGATGACAATGTGTAACAGGCGTTTTGCTAACTCGTTCATTTCGAAATCCTTGTTAATAAATCAACAGCCCGCCTGCCGCAAACAGGCAAGCTAATACGGCCAGGCGAAATAGCGCCGGATACCACAGGTGGCGATAAACGCCGTAACGGACGAACAGCCAGTCCAGCGCCAGCGACATGCACGCCGCAGCCAAAAAGACTAACAACAGCGTTGGAACCAGAGCGTCGAGCAGTGCGATTTCGCGTGGCATGGATCAGGCTTTCCTGGCAAGTAGTAAGGGTGCCGCGTTCGCCAGTACGGATGCATCATCCAATAGTGCGCTGTGAATAAAGTGCAACGTGACTCGCACCTGGTGCAGGGCTGAGTGTGGCAGCGCTGTGCTGGTGACAGTATCGGTGAGTACGGCCATAGCGGCATCGATGGCTGATATCGCGGCCATGCGGTGCCGGGTGGATGGAGCTGCATACAGATCGGCGATATGGCTGAGACAATTCACCAGGGAACGGGTAGCGACCTGATGGTCAATCTCGTTCATTTGCTCGCGCAACTCGATCACGGCATGACCGATTTCCAGCGCAGACAGCAGCCAGTCTATGACTTCCCGGTCTTGTGCATTGGCTATGCGCTGCGCACTGCCGGAACGCTGCACCAGATCGCGGGCGGCGTTTTCCAGCCTGGCACGACGCAACGGCAAAGGCTCGCGGCAGGCGGTTACCACCAGATTGCGCAATGCCTGGGCAATACGCCTGCGCGACCAGTCGCTATTGCTCAGATCGATCAATCCATACAGGGTGCCTGATATGAATATCGCGATAAAGTCGGCGATGGCGTCGTTCATAAAGGTCACCGGACTGGCGCTGTAACTGCTGTTAAAGCCAATATGCATTAGAAAAATGAGGAAGATGCCGGAGCCTACAAACGCAATTGCAGGCCGGGTTGTCATCCAGGCAGCGAGCACGATGACGGGTGTCACTGCCAGCGCCAACATGACGAAGTCATCTGCCTGCGGTAACAGATGAAAGTTGCAGACATAGGTCAGGACAGTGCCGATCGCAGCGCCGATAATGAACTGCCTGATGGTGCGGGTTGGGGCGGGCGTAGCGGCAAACAGGGTGCCGGTAATGACGCCGAGGGTAATGGCTTCGAGACCGGATCGCCAGTCGGTAAAAATCCACAGTGCCGCCATCAAGGCCAAGGTTAACGTGCCGCGTACGCCGGCCAGAGCGACCGCCAGCGGGTCGAAATGCAATCCAAGACGTAGCGGTGCTTCTGTCAGCAAAGGACCGGGGTCGCCCGCCAGTGAAGCATAGGTGCTGGTGTAGGCCTGTAATTCATCGGCAAAACGTCGTATCAATTCGACACCGGTGTCGAAATCCAGCCGCGCGACTGGATCGATATTGGCCGGGAGTCTTGCATTTATCATGAGCTGGCGTTGCATGAAGCTGTCGCGATATATTTTGAGTGCGACGGTGATCTGTTTCGCCTCATGTTCCGTGCGCGCACTGCGCCCGTCGATCGTGAACGCCCGTGCAAGCGGGTAATACACCTCAAGCAAGGCCGCGCCAACTTCAGCGTGTCCGTTAATGCGTTGACGACTCAGCAATTGCTCCAGCGCGTGAAAGCTGGTCGAGACCTGCATGAATTCCGCATTGAGCAGACTTAATCTCAGGCGATGGGTGCGTGAATCGTCGTTTTCCAGCACGGTCGAGGCACGGAAGGATTCAAGGCTGTAAATATCACCGACGAAGCGCAACAAGGCGGGCTGTGCGGCGCTGGCCTCAGCCGGATTGAGCGCCGCCGAGCGCAATAAATCCGAGAAGTCGCCAAAGCGCCGGCGCACCGATGCCAGCATCACGACCCACATGCGTTGCGGGAAAATCAGGTCGCTGACGATGGTCGCGCAGAACAGGCCGATCAGGATTTCGGAAATACGCGTGACGCCGATGCTGAAAGTCAGCGCCGGATTGATGGTCGCTGGCAGTCCGACAATGCACAGCGTGTATCCTGCCAACACAAAGCCATACGATTGATGGTTGCGAAAGACCATGGAACCCGCCGTGCAAAACCCGATCCACAGCGCCATATAAAGCAGAAACAGCACGCGCTCCTGCGCAAACAGGGCGACCAGCAGAAACGACACGGCAATGCCCACCAGTGTGCCCAGCAAGCGATAGAAACTCTTGGTAAATACCATTCCGGCGCGCGATTGCATGACGATGGCCACCGTCAGCATCGCAGTGCGGGGCTGATCCAGTTCGAATCGCAGCGATAGCCACATGGCCAGCAGGCAGGCGATCAGCACCTTGATGATGTAGCCGAGCGTGACGGCATTTGCATTCCACCAGTCGTGCAAAACCGATTGCATCGGGAACAGGCGATAGCGTGAGCTAAGTTGTGCCGGCATGATTAGTAAACGGACGCTTGCCGCATTTGATTATTGGTCAGCGTACCGCCGCCCAAAGCACGCATCAGATTGGCATAAGCGGCCAGCCGCACCGCCTGCAGGCGTGCCATATTTTCTTGCTGCTGTAACACCAGCATCATGGCTTTGAGCACATGCTGGTAGTCATCCAGCCCGGCATGAAAACTTTTCACTGCCAATGCATGGGTTTTTCGGGCCAGTCCCAATGCGTTCTCGGCCTCCGTTTGCTGCCGGGCATTCGCTTGCAACACCACCAGTTGATCGGATACCTCCTGCAAAGCACGCACCAGCAAACCGTTATAACTCTCCACGGCATTATCGTAGGCAGCAGTTTTGGCCGACAAATTTCCGCGCCTTCGCCCGCCATCAAAAATTGGCAGCGAGATGGCCGGCCCCACCCCGGCGATGGTTGCTGCACTGGTGGCCAGCTGTCCGAAGCCGATCGCCTGAAAACCGGCAAAGGCAAGCAGGTTAATGTTGGGATAAAACGCGGCCCGGGCTCCTTCGATGTTCTGCTGTGCGGCTTGCACTCGCCAGATGCTGGCCAGTACATCAGGACGGCGGCCTACCAGATTGGCAGGCAACCGATCCGGCAGGCCAACTACCGCATCCAGCGCCAGTGTCGGACGAGCAAGATGTTCGCCGGCACCCGGGCCTTGCCCGGAAAGTGCGGCAAGCTGGTTACGCAACAGGCGCATACGCGCATCAATGGCTTCAATTTGCGCGCGAGCCTGCGGCAACGGCGTCTCAATTTCGGCCACCGCCAGTTCGGTGCCCAACCCCGCTGCCAGGCTACGCCGCGCGATGGATACGCGCAGTTCGAGCTGTTGCATTTGCGCGACAGCGATATCGCGCAGCTTGAATTCCATGGCCAGCTGGACGTAACTCTGGATCACCGCCGTCACCAGCGCAAGTTTGACCAGCTGCACTTCCGCTGCAATGGCACGGCTTTCATCGACGGATGCACGCCACAGGCTTTTCTGGCGGTCCCACAGATCGAGGTCGTAAGCGAGTGTGAGTTGTGTCTTGTTGTTCCAGTCAGTATTTCCGCCCCACGGCGGCGGGATAAATTGCAGCGAGGTAAATTTCTCACGCGCGATTGATGTATCGGCGCTGATATTGGGCAGCGTTTCGGCGTACAGACTGTCGCTCGCGGCCTGCGACTGCGCGATACGAGTCTGTGCCGCGCGGAACGTAGGACTATCGTCAATAGTTTTTGTAATCAGGGCGTCCAGTTGCGGGTCGCGATAAACCGCCCACCAGGCTTCACTTGGCCAGCTGATTAACGGCGCACAGCTTATGGCTTTGCCGGCATCAAATTCGTCGGCATCGCTACTTTGTGCATGTGGCGCTATCCCAGACATGTCGGCACATCCCGCCAGCATGAACAACATGCCGGACGCCAGCGTCATCCGTGCGATTAAATCGGGCATCTTCATATTGCGCTGAGTTGAATCCGGCATACAGATTGTTTGGAACCTAACTAAATAGTTAAAAAATTTTCGCAGGTCAGCTCATGACAGCAATATTGCCAGCCAGATTTTTGACGCTGTCGACCATGACATCGCGCTGTCCGTCCGTGAGGCAGGACATTAGCGCTTTCACCTTTCGGTAGTAATCCGGCATGACTTCATCCAGTTTCTGCTCACCAGCGGCAGTCAATTTGATCAGAAATTTTCGGCGATCGGACGTGTCCGTCAGCCTCGACACCAGCCCTTCACGTTCCAGTCCGTCGATGAAGCCGGTCATGGTAGCCTTGGTAACGCCTGCTTTATCCGCCAGATCCGTAGGCGAAGAAGTTAAATTATCCTGTCGCATCAACAGCACCAGTACCCACCACCGACCCTGCAACAGGTTATGCTGAGCCAGCAATTTATCGAATGCAACGGAAATATCGGAACAGGCACGCAACAGATTAACGAAATCCGAAATAGCCTGTATATCTGCATCCGGATAGCGCGCAATCAGCTTCGCCAGACTTTTTGAGGTGGGTAATTCTTTGAGTAGCAACATAGTACGGACAATGATAATAAGGAACCATACCTTATAGCAAGTGAAATTTATATATTCATAGGTTAAATTCAATCTCTGGAATGCCAACTGCCCGGAAGATTTCTCATCCGGGCAGTTGGTTACAGCTGAATTTCGCTTTTAAGCTATTGATTAAGCGCGCTTTTTGAACTCATTGGTGCGAGTGTCGATTTCGATCTTGTCGCCGATTTCAACGAAAGCCGCAACCGGCAACTCAAATCCACCGTTGATCTTGGCAGGCTTCATCACCTTGCCGGAGGTATCGCCGCGCACAGCAGGTTCCGTGTAGATCACTTCGCGTACGATGGTGTTAGGCAGTTCGACGGAAATCGCCTTGTCGTTGTAGAACACCACTTCACACGGCATGCCGTCCTGAACGTAGTTGAGCGCATCGCCCATGCATTCCGCTTCGATTTCGTACTGGTTGTATTCTTCGTCCATGAATACATACATAGGCTCAGCGAAGTAAGAGTAAGTCACTTCTTTGCGATCCAGAATGACCTGATCGAACTTGTCGTCGGCGCTGAATACGGTCTCTCTGGCCGATTCGGTCAACAGATTCTTCATCTTCATCTTGACCACCGAACCGTTACGACCGGAACGGCTGTATTCCGCCTTCAGGATTACCATCGGATCAGTACCGACCATAATGACGTTGCCGGCGCGTAGTTCTTGTGCTGTTTTCATGTTCACTGCCCTTCATTTTCGAAGGCGCGCATTCTACCGATTTCCTGAAAAAAATCCAGTAAATTCAATGCCAGATTGTTTTCCGATAATTCCCGCGCCCAAGCCTGGGCCCGAACATTCAGCTCCCCGCGTGCAGCGTCAAATAACGCCCAAGCCTGTCCTGAGCCTGCCGAAGCGGCCTGCCCTTCATCATCGCCGCCATTCCATGCCCGCCACAAATCCTGCATCGCCCGGGCAGCCTGCGGACTGAGCTGTGCGTTAACGTAAAACTCGCGTAGCGATTCGTTTGCCCCTTCCCTCTCTGACGGGGGAAGGTTGGGATGGGGAAAACGGGCATGCCGAATTTTATTATTAGAGGTGGTAACTTTTTCATGCCCGTTGTACAGATTCAAAAAGGCCTGCAACTTCTCCCAGTGCACCGCATCGTGCTGCGGATAGATCTGCCAGATAAATGGCTTGCCTGCCCATTGCGCCCTCACACAGGAATCCTCGCCGCGCACGAAGTTGATGTCGCATGCCCACAGCAGTTCGTCGTAACGTTCCTGTTCCACAAACGGCAGCACACGCACCTGCAGGTTGCCGCGTTCATAGGAGCGACTTTCCTGACCCGCGAAATAGTGCACCACTTGAGGCAATATCCGACCTTCCGGCACCAGACACAACACGCGCTGTTCGCCATCCGCCCAAGCATCGAACAGACTTCCCAGCGCCGCATTCTCATAGGCGAACAACGAAATTTTACGGGTATCGCTTGCGGGCATCTGCATGCCGATGGATTGCCAGAAGGCTTGCTGCTTTGTAACGTCGCTCAGAAATTCATCGCGCCGCGCCAACAGGTCGCGTTCCAGCAACAGACCGCCGGTTTTTTGGGTAAAGCCGGGGAAGAAAAAATAGCGGGTCAGCGGCGGGCGGGGGGATGGCAGTTTGTGACACCCTTCCACCCAATCCTCGGCAGACAGATATTCCAGATTGATCCAGACGGATTGCGCAGTCATCGCCGCCAGATAGGATTCCGGCATCGCACAGCCGAACGCCTCGATCACCAGTTCGGCAGGCTGCACAGCGGAAGGGTCACCGCATTGCGGCGGGGAACCCACCGGCGTACTCCTTGCGGGTGCATCAGGAAATTCTTTGCGCCACAGCCGCACCTCAACCCCTCGCCTATGCTGGCTTTCAAGCGCAGTATCGGCTTCCGGGCACAGCTTGGCAAAGCTTTCCAGATCATCCACCCACAACCGCACAACAATACCGAACTCATTCGCCAGCTGCCGCGCCAGCCGCCAGCTCACGCCGATATCGCCGTAATTATCGATCACGTTGCAGAAGATATCGCAAGTAGCAGGTTGACTGCCGGGTTTCATTTCATCCCTGCCGCGTCTGCTTCAAATCTCATTTTTTTGCGCTCCACTCAAACCCTGCCTCATCAAGAAGGCATTCACGATCTAATTGTAATTTTCCGTTTTTCTTAAGTTGCCGCTGCCGAACCACCCATCCCCCAAGCTGCGGATTTTCTGCCCAGTGTGTTGGAACCCTACAATTTCCATGCGCCAATTTATATTGAAGCATTTCATCAAAATATTCTTTCCATACTTCATTTATGCCATCTTCGCCAACTTTCGTACCTTTACCCTCCCATTTAAACCCTGCATCGTCAAGCAGACGAACTCGCTCGGCATGCAATGTTCCATTTCTCTTGAGTGTGCGCTGTTGATTCACCCAATTTTGCAGCTGAGCTTTTTCATACCGACCCGTTGGAACATTGCAATCCCCATGCACCTGTTTGTATTGAAGCAATTCGTCAAAACGCTTTTTCCAAGCCTCATTCATACCATCTTCGCCAATTTTCGTGCCTTTACCTTCCCACATAAATCCCACTGCGTTCAGTTTAGCCACTCGTTCTGCTGAAAGCGTTCCTTTATTTTTCTGAACGCGAGTTGCATTTACGAATGCAGCAAGTTTAGGCGGTTCGGCCAGACTCATAGGAATATCGCAATGACCATGCTTAGCTTTAAACTCAACCACTTCTGCAAGACGATCTTCCCAGGAGCCCCTTTCGCGGAGCTTCCAGGCAAAACCTATCTTGTCCAGCAAACCGACTTGTTCATCCGTCAGTGCATTTTTCTTTCGTAGTTCTCGTTGCGACCCAACCCACGAAGCAAGTTGTGGATATTCCGTACTTCTATTTGGCACATCAGAATTACCAATTTCTAAATGATATTTCTTAAGTTGCTCATACTGCGCTTGCCACTTGGTGTCGCGAATCCCACTTTCCCACTCCACTCCGAGCTCATTCAACATAGCTTCGCGTTCAGATTGAAGTTGCCCTTCCCTTTTGTATGCGCGCTGTATCGTTAGCCAGCTAAAAAGGGGAGCATAACTATCCCTCTCAAACTCGACATTGCAATGACCAAACTTAATCTTAAACGCCTTCAATTTTTCAAACTGCGCCAACCACTTTCCATCTTGGGCATCCCAATGAAAACCAAGCTTATCAAGCAATTCAACCTGCTCAGCCATCAACTGTTTCCCCGAATAATCCCGTTCGCGCCGAACACGCTGAATCCATACCCAACTTGCCAGCTTGGTATTTGAATGAGTTCTAGGCACATGGGGATTACCATTCTCATGAGCATATTTTTCCAGTTCCCTGTACCACTTCATCCATGTTTCGTCAGTTTTCTGCTGCTGATAATCCCATATAAAACCTACTTCATTCAGCCGCTCGATCCGATCTTCTGGCAGCCCTCCGCTATTCTTTCGAACACGCAGAGTAGAAACCCAAGCGGCAAGGTCATCCCATTCATCTTCGCCCTTTACAACATTGCAATGACCATATCGTTGCTTAAACTCAAGCAATTTTTCAAACCACTCGCTCCATGCACTATCCTGCATATTCCAGACAAACCCAAGGTTGTCTAGACGCAAAATCTTATCCTCAGTCAATGCACCTTTACCTCTCCGGGTACGTTGCGCAGACACCCAAGAGCTAAGAGAACGATCCTCTTTCCATCCCACATCAACATTGCAATGTCCAAATCGCTCTTTAAAATCTTGTAGCTTGCCAAACCAACTATCCCAAGAAGAAACAAGTTTTTCTACACAGCGTGTCGCGACCGCTGTTCTCAGGTTCGCCAACGATATGCACGCACCAACAAAATCAATACGGTCAGCATATCCTCTGTCGTCAAAGCCTTTGCCATGCCCCTTTTGCTCGCCCGCATAACGGATGAATTCTGCCAACACTTCATCCTGTTCTTGAAGCGATTGCAGCACATCCCACACCTCATCAAACTCTGCACGACTGACTGCAGTTTCGACACTTTCTCCTGCAGCCACTTCAACATATAGCGGCACAAGTACATAGCCCATGCTTTTCCCATCTGCGCGACGCATTGCTCGCCCCGTCGCCTGAACAATGTCCACGCGACTTCGTCTTGGAGAAAGGAATGCGACCATATCTACCGCCGGAACATCTACGCCTTCAGTCAGGCAGCGGGCATTAGACATAACTGCCTGATTCGCCTTTCTGAATTCATCCATCACACGGTCTCGTCGTGCTGTCGGCATTTCTCCGTTGACGTGATAGCTTTTGAATTCAACCAAATGTGTGCGAATTCCTTCGTTTCCATCGGACACAAAAGAAGCAGCCGATTTAACGGTCTTATGGAAAGTGAAGATTTTCTTGACGCCATATTTTTCAACTGCATCGCAAAGTGCTATTTGGTTAGCAACTTGCCTTGCACGGACGGCATCACCATTGATAAGCACATCTCCTCGACTGAGAAGTTCATCTGTTACCATTTCTGAAGTAATTACTGAAATGATTACCTTATAGTTACAAATAATTCCACGACGTGCCGCCTCTCCAAATGTGATGACATAAGCTTGCTTGCCATAAACCTCAGGATTATCCATAGAGTAGGCAATTTGCGCCTCACCCTCCTTATCTCGCTGATGAGGATTGTAGTGTCTAGGGGTGGCAGTCAAAAACATACGTTTTCGAATCGGAAGTCTTATATCGTCCAGCGCAAAGCCATAATTCCTTCCCTCTCGGCCAGCAGTCTTGTGCGCCTCGTCGAAAACACCAAAATCAAAAGGTATTTTGATCCCGTCTACATCTACGGGCATGCCCTCAGCCACAACATGCGCAGACTGATAGGTGGAGAAAATCACTTTCACACCATCAAATGGCTTGGTAAGAAAATTGCGAATTGCAGAACTGGCTGTCGTCACCGGAAAATCGAGGTCGGCCTGATGAACGATGAGGTCATCGGCATCTTTCGCCACCGTAGGGTCGGAGCAAACACACTGGAAGGTAAGCGCATCCCAAGATGTTTCGCGCAGCCATTCGTGCAGTAGTTGGCGCACCAAGGCCAGCGAGGGCAACAGCACCAGAATATTGCGGCAGCCGCGTTGCTCTGCGGCCCACAGCGCGACCAGCGACTTGCCCGTGCCACAAGCCATCACAACGGTGGCGCGATCGTTATCATTCAGCTCGCTGGCAATTGCGGCCAGCGCTTCCGCCTGATGCGGCAATGGTTGCTTGCGCGAGAGTTTGATTTGTCCGCTTTGCAGCCACAGCCGCATGACTTCGAAGTCTTCCGGAGTGAGGCGATCGAGGTCGCTGCCGCGTATCGCGATGAAGCCGCTACGGTCACGCATCAGTCCAGGCAATGTTTCACAGTTGGTAAACAGCACGCGCTGACTGACCTGATCGGTCAGCCCCATGAAGGTGGAGAGTTCATCCCAGGTCAGCGCGGGACGATTGCTGCGGAACTTGACCTGATAGGCACGCAGTTCGCCATCGTGCGTCTGATAGGTTCCATCAACGCCCATGTCCCGGCCGGTATCCAGTGAAAGCAGTTTGCGCTGTTCCAGCGGGACAGCTTCAAACGGCCAAACTTCGCGCGCCTCGTTGATTTTCTGTGTAGCGAGGTAGGCTTCGGCAAACACCTCGAAGGCATCGCCGCGTTCCTTGTTGCCAGGTTGCGCAGAAATTCGCGCTTCGATTTCAGCGAAGGAGTTCAGGCCATCGAACAGGCCGGATGCAATAAAACGGTGAGCGGCGCTATGTCTTGATTTCATTTTTCATTCGAATTGGATAGTTCCTGCGGCTTGATGACACAATGAACAACGGGCATTGTGTTGCAAATTGCAAAATACAAAGGAATTGGAATCGAATTAAATTCACGCTCCGCAGTCGGCGCAGCATGATTCATTTATTGGATAGTTTTGCCCTTATCCAGTTTGGATTGCGGCGACAGTCAAGAATAGCAAAGACCAAGACTTCATCGCCAGCAACACGGTAATACACGGCAAATGGAAATCGTTTGGAAAGCAGCCGATGGTAGCCCAGCACCACGCGGTGTACGCCGGCGAAATAGGCGAGCGAGTCAATATCAGAGTAGAGCGTGTCCAGAAAATAGCTGCCGAGATCGTCAGCTTGTGACTCATAGAATCGGTAACCTTCTTCGAGATCGTCCTCTGCGACACTGAGGATTTTTATTCTCATGAAACGTTTTTCTTGATTCTTTCCTTGGCATCTGCCCAGTTTGACACCGTTATTTTGCCGGCCTCCAGCGCCGCCTCGCGATCCTTAAGAATGGCTTCGTGCCAAACCGGTGACTCCAGTTTTTTTTCGTTGCCTGTCATGTCCGCCCAAAGTGTTTCCATCAAAGCCAGTTTTTGGGTGAATGACATCTGTGTAACGGGAAAATCTAAAGTCTTCATCCTGCATCCTTTCCTATGACTAACGGGCATGGCAGTTTTCATGGCGGCAACATTAAATCTTATCGGACTAAATGGCAATAGCTTCTATGTCATTCGATTCCGGCACAATACGCTTCGCTATCGCGGCCCTGCCACAGACTCACACAAACAATAATTACCATATTATTCAAATACTTAAAGTCAGATCAACCAGCCAGGCGAATGCATTTTTCGGGCTGGCGGAGTGGCATAGTCCGGCTCTCCCGCTATACCCAGTTGCGCTGACAACGATGGGGTAGAAAACAAATAAAAATCGGTCGTCGCATTGCACCTGTTTTCCAGACTGATCGCAAATTCCTGTTTATTACGGCGCATCGCAAGCTTGTCGAAACCGGGCAAAATATCCATAGGTGGGAACATCAGCCCCCAGCCACCCAGTCGCTTCTTGTTGTACACCAGCAGCGCCGGCTTTGCCTGAGTCATACCGGACTGTGTCTGCTCGGTCGCATTCACGGTCATCGTGACCGCTTCGGCATAATTGGCAATACTGTTCATATCGATCACCACCACCTTGTGAGAGGGGCGGTAAATACGTGAAACCACAGCCAGACTGGGACGAGCGATGTCCTCCCCTACACCATAAGCCACCAGCGATCCTATGCTCATCGGCGTCGTAAAACTGGTTTCCTGTGTGCTCAGGCGGATCATTTTTTCGTTCTGGAACAACAAAGTCCACACACTCTTTTCGGTAGCGATATGATCTTCCGCGAGTAACGCGGAGCGCTTGGCCAGCATATCCGCCAGACGATCTTCTGAACCATATAGCCCCTGCTTATGGCGGAGCAGGGAAAAAACTTCCGCGAAACCCACGAAAATTCGCAAATCTTCTACCCGGGTTTCTTTTTCCGTACACGCATCACCGGCGAGACTCTCCACCCCCCTCAACAACTGATCGGAAATAACAAAGTGCTCGGCTCCCGGCAAACGCGCAAAACGAGGGGGTATTGCAGAACCATCACGATTAGCCTGCATCAGGCCCATGCAGTCCTTGCGAATCGCATTATTCAAACCGCTGCAATTAAAAATCATTGCCGGTCCCGGCGGACTATCCAGCATCTGCCCGCACGCCTGCTGTCCGCCATAACAATACGCGATCAGTTCGTCACGCCCGAGCTTGCTTCCCCCTTCATCCGTCCTGATTTGTACGGCTTGCTCGACACCTTGCAAATAACCGATGATTATCCACTGCAAATGCGTGGGCCAACGCAGCATGTCAAATCTGGCAACCATCTGCAGACAACTGTAATGCTCGCTCAGACAAACGTCCGTGCGACTTCCCCCCAGTTCCAGCTCCTGCTTCAGGGTTGGCAACGGTTGTTCAACATCTTCATAACGACTCAGCACATAGAAAAGCGTATTGGCAACCTGCCAGTCCTGCTCAGCCAACAACTGATAGCGCAACGCGCGGGCCTGCTGCTTTAGCTGCATCAATTCAAAAATGCGTGAAGCGCATTCAAGAACCGTATCGCGTGCTCTGGCGTATTTGTAATTGCTGCTGCCGTAATAGAAGGCAAACAATATCTGATAGGACGTGATCAATATTTGCGCGATGTCCACCAGCTGATTCAGCGTCTGCTTGCGATCCTCATCCTCGGGAATACCGCCGGTTTTGGCGTGCCGGGCTATCTGGGCCAGCGCCATCGGGTAATATAGTTTTACAATATCGCGCGTCAAGGTCAGGCGCTGCTGCGTCTTCAATGAACAGCGATTGACGTGCTTTATCTCAGCCAGCAACACCCTGAAATACTCCTGGGGTCTATCTTTGGCCTCATCCAGCTGACGATTCAAATCACCGTCACTCGAATTACTTGCTTCAACCCTGCCAGACAGCTTCGGCAATACAAATTGCAAAGGCAGCACGCGTGCCGGCAGATCGGTACCGAAAAAACGTTGGATTACAGTCAACAATCGCCGCATACACGCACCTTTCCAAATCCGCCAATATAAACCCCATAAATCGCAACAACTTACTGATTACATTATATATTTAAAATTAAACTACCGGCTTGCCATAGCTGACAAAGCGCTGCTGTGCGTCCATGAATTCATTATGGGTCAGCAAAACCGGCTCGCCGACAGCCAGGGTGCGCAGGTAAAGCTCGCTCAGATTTTCCACTTCCATGGTATTCCGGTAAGCCTCGGCAAGGTTTTTTCCTGCCGCGATCATGCCGTGGTTCGCCAGCAGGCAAGCGCGGCGTTCACGCATGGCGATCAGTGCGTTATCGGATAGGGCTTGCGTGCCGAAGGTTGCATAGTTGGCACAACGCAGGCTGTTGCCGCCCAACAAGGCCAGCATGTAATGAAACGGCGGAATATCGCGCCTCATGCAGGCCAGCGCCGTCGCCGCATTGGAATGCGTATGGATCACCGCACCAAATTCGGGGCGCTGCACATAAATGTCGCGATGGAACAGCCATTCGCTGGACGGTTGCCAGCGCCCGCGCGACCGACCGGAAAGCTCCACAAACACGATATCGTCTTCAGTCAGTCCTTCCGCACCGAAACCGGAAGGCGTAATCAAAAATCCCTCGCCAAAATGCGCACTGATATTGCCCGACGTACCGTGACTCAGGCCAAGGGCTTCCAGCTTGTTGGTGACGCGCACCAGCTCGGTGCGTAGTTCCTGTTCGTTCATTAAAAGTTCCCATTTCAAACAAATAGTCCATTAACACAGTCATTCCCGCGAAAGCGGGAATCCAGATAATTGATAATATCCCTGCATAGCAGGACAACATCAAGTTTTGTACGCTGCGCGTAGACATTTTCTGCTGGATCCCCGCTTTCGCGGGGATGACGATAAAACAATCAGCCTAATCCGACACGAATGGCATCGGCATTGGCCGCCACCAACCCGCGCTCGGTAATCAGTCCGGTGACCAGCCGTGCGGGCGTCACATCAAAACCATAATTGGCGGCAGGCGAACCCGTCGGGGTCAATTGGACACGGCGGATCTGTCCGTCGCCACAAAGACCCGCGATATGCGTCACCTCGTCAGGGTTGCGCTCCTCAATGGGAATTTCCTGCACGCCATCCTGCAGCGTCCAGTCCAGCGTCGGTGTCGGCATCGCCACATAGAACGGCACGCCGTTGTCGAATGCCGCCAGTGCCTTCAGATACGTGCCGATCTTATTGCACACATCCCCCGTTGAAGTGACCCGGTCGCAACCGACGATCGCCATGTCAACCTTGCCATGCTGCATCAAATGACCGCCTGCGTTATCCACGATCACGGTGTGCGGCACGCCATGTTGCGCCAGCTCCCATGCGGTCAGGCTGGCACCCTGATTGCGCGGACGGGTTTCGTCCACCCAGACATGCAGCGGAATGTTTGCTTCAAATGCGGCATAGATCGGTGCCAATGCGGTTCCCCAGTCCACCGTCGCCAGCCAGCCCGCGTTGCAGTGAGTCAGAATGTTAACCGTAGTATTTTTGCGCTGATGAACGGCGCGGATGATTTCCAGGCCGTGCTGCCCGATGGCTGCATTGATTTGCACGTCCTGCTCGGCGATCCGGCCAGCTTCCTGCCATGCGGCATCGGCACGTTCACTGGCGGGTAACGGTGATAGCACCGCGCGCATACGTTCAACTGCCCAGCGCAGATTCACCGCCGTCGGTCTTGCCTTCGCCAGCATATCGCAACTCGCCTGTAACGCGGCATCGGACGCATGGTGGCGCATCGACAGTGCCACGCCGTAAGCGGCCGTAACACCGATCAAGGGCGCGCCGCGCACCTGCATCTCACGGATTGCAAATTCCACTTCGCGCATGGAATTCAAACGCACGGTAACAAACTCGTGCGGCAGGCGGGTCTGATCGATGATTTCCACCGCCATGCCATCATCAGTCGGCCAGATGGTGCGGAAAGGTGTGCCATTAATCTTCATATCATCAGTTCAATCTTGGAAATACTGAATATTTTATTTTGAGTCTTTTGCATGTTTCTTGTTATATTGTTCCAAGGTCAGCCCCATATCATCAATCGTACAACTATTTGTTATCACACAAGGAAGACGTTCCTTTCCGCCACCCGCTGTAATTTGAGCATCCTTTTCCAGCTGCGCCTGTTCGGTAGATTTTCCACATGCTGCCAAAAAACCACACATTAAAATCAGAAAGCCAATCTTAGTATTTTTCATCTTAATCTCCATTTAAATTAGTTCCGGTGATACTGGCATTCTTGCTTCTAATCGGTAGTGAATGCTTCGCACCCGCCCCACAAGCTACCAGCTACTAGCGTCTGCCTTTAATCGCCTTCGAACTCGCACAGCGCGAACACCTTCTGCCCCATCGCCTCCAGCCTTGCGCGGCCGCCGACATCCGGCAGGTCAATCACGAAGCAACATTCGACCACAATACCGCCCATCTCTTCGATCAGTTTGACAGCCGCTTCAGCGGTGCCGCCGGTGGCGATCAGATCATCCACCAGCAGCACGCGGTCACCGGGCTTGATCGCATCGACATGAATCTCGATGCGGTCGCTGCCGTATTCGAGCTGGTAATCGCGCCCCACCGTTTCGGAAGGCAATTTGCCGCGCTTCCTGATCGGCACAAAACCAAGATTCAGCTCGTATGCCACCGGCGTACCGACGATAAAGCCGCGCGATTCGATGCCGACCACCTTGTCGATCTGGACGTCCTTGTAGCGCGACGAGATTTTTTCAATCGTGCCGCGCAACCCGGCCGGGTCTTTGAGCAAGGTGGTGATGTCGCGGAACATGATGCCCTGATGAGGGTAATGCGGCACGGTGCGGATTAGGGATTTAATAGGCATGATAGATTCAGTCGTTAGTTATTAGTCGTTAGCTATTAGTCGCAGGTAATTAGTCGAAAGTCGGTAATAGTGAGTGGTCAGGCCATAGAATTTTGAACAATTCGAACCACGCCAACGCAAACTAATGACTTACGTCTAGCGACTAACGGCTAGATTTTCAGGATACGTCCGGCTACTGCGGACAGCTTTTCCAGCATAGCGGTATCGCGCGCTTCCGGCGCGGTGAGGATGGCGTATTGCAGTGCACTGCGGCAGGTGCAAACGTCGGCCTCAGCATCCGTATGCACCGGCTTCGCAACTTCCTTCACCAGCGCACGCGCCTTATCGGCATTAGCCAGCAGCACATTGACAATTGCATCCACCGTGACGTTGTCGTGATCGGGATGCCAGCAGTCGAAATCGGTCACCATCGCCACGGTGGCATAACAAATCTCGGCCTCACGGGCGAGCTTGGCTTCCGGCATATTGGTCATACCGATCACGTCGCATTTCCAGGAACGATACAGCTCCGATTCAGCAAAGCTTGAGAACTGCATCCCTTCCATCACCAGGTAGGTGCCGCCGCGCGCCACCGGTATGCCCAGTTGCTGTGCCGCCGCAAACAGATGATCGCCCAGACGGTTGCACACCGGATGCGCCATCGAAACATGCGCTACCAGACCCGTACCGAAGAAACTCTTCTCGCGGGCGAAAGTGCGGTCGATGAATTGATCGACGATGACAAAGGTGCCGGGCGGCAGATCTTCACGCAGTGAGCCCACCGCACTGACCGAGATAATGTCGGTCACCCCCAGACGCTTCATCGCGTCGATATTGGCACGAAAGTTGATGTCCGAAGGTGAAATGCGATGTCCCCTGCCGTGACGCGGCAGAAACGCAATGGTCTGTCCGGCCAGCTCACACAGCATGATTTCATCGGATGGCTCGCCAAACGCCGATTCCGCCACTACCCAGCGGGAGTTTTCCAGCCCCTCGATATGGTAAACACCGCTACCGCCGATAATTCCCAACATAACTAACTCTCCAACATGGATTTATAGATAAAATTCTGCAGCATAGTCAGATCCATGCCCAAAGTCGGAACAAATTCGATGCCATGCATCACCACCTTGTCACCCGTCTGGCTATCGGTCTCCACATGTACATTGCGGATTACCGACGACACCAGGAATACCTGAATCTCGCCCCCTACTTGCATACGCAGCCCCACTGATACCGCGTCACCCACCTGACCGAAGGCTTTGCCGGCGTGAATACGCGCACCGGAAATACTCATGTCTTCGATGATCGCCGACATTTTAGTGCCGGTAGCCGCTGAGTCCACCGTGCATACCAGCCTGAGTTTGACGCGCACAGTCGCGCGCATATTGGTCGTCTTGACCTGAGAGGGAAAGGCCAGATGCAGATAAGGGAAAGGGGTCAGACCAACGCTGATCACATTGCTGCTGAACTCGTAGGTTTTGGTGCCCGAAAATCCGCGCACCAGAAATGCATGGCCTTCCTTGATAAAACTCAGCTTTTCTTCTTGCCTGGGATGGGATACCAGCACACTTTTTTTATTCATGAAACCGATCAATTTCACAAAATAACGCTGTTTGTCCGGGGAAAAATCCTGCAATTGCAGCGTATCGCCGATGACAAGTTTGATCGACAGGAAATCCTCTATTTTCTCTACCGGCACGCGCTTTACACCTGCCGAATCCGTGACGGCACTTTTCTCCGCGACACGCCCGGCCTCGCGAAACAAGCCATTTTCCGCAAGTCCATCGAGCTGCCGCGCTGATTCGACCACAAACCCCTCACGCAGCAGCAAGCGCCCGAATTTATCGTATACCGACCATGCCAGCGGTATGCCGAGTTGAATGTCCTTGTGTCTGACCGGCCGCAAATTATCGTCCACAGCAATCCATTCGTTACGTACGGACGGGCACGCGCGCCGTCAATGCGCACATCAGTTCATAACTGATGGTGCCCGCAGCATGAGCCACTTCTTCGATCGGCAATCCCGCTCCCCACAGCGTAACCGTACTCCCCACGCAGGCTTCCGGTATCGCGGTCAAATCAACGCACAGCATATCCATCGAAACGCGCCCCAGCAGACCTGTCTTTTGTCCCGCCACCAACACCGGCGTGCCATTAGCTGCATGACGCGGATAACCGTCTGCGTAGCCACAGGCCACGATGCCGATACGCATAGAGCGATCCGCGCGGAACTTCCCTGCATAGCCCACTTCGTCGCCAGCTCGCAAATCCTGCGTGGCGATAATACGGCTGCTCAGTGTCATCGCAGGTTTCAGCCCCATAGACTGCGCCGTGGTATCCGTAAACGGGGACGCGCCATACAGCATGATGCCGGGCCGCACCCAATCGCCGTGCGTAGCGGGATAGCGCAGCAGCGCGGCCGAATTGGCTGAACTTCGCGCGACGCGATATTCAGCGGCGATATCTTTGATCTGCGCCAATTGCCCGGACACCCCGCGCGCTTCGTCGGCAAAGGCGAAATGACTCATCAGCGTGATTTCGCGTACCGCAGCATGACGACGCAGTTGTTCCATCGCGGCAGACACCTGATCTGGCGCGAAGCCCAGTCGATTCATGCCGCTGTTGACCTTGAGCCAGACATCCAGCTCGGATCGCTTAGGATAGGCATCCAGCAGCGCGATCTGCCATTCACTGTGAATGACGCAGGTGAGTTCATATTCCGCGACCAGCTCCAGATCGGATGCCTCAAAAAACCCTTCCAGCAACAATATTGTCTGGCGGTAGCCCGCTTCACGCAGACGTATTGCATCCGCTATATCCAGCAGGGCAAAACCGTCTGCAGCGGCGAGCGCTTCGGCCACGCGCAGCAGACCATGTCCATAACCATTTGCCTTGATGACGGCCATGATGCGCGCCGAGGTAGCGCGACGGGCGACAGACAGATTGTTTTCCAGGGCATTCTGATCGATGCAGGCTTGTATGGGACGCGGCATGAATGTTCGGTTTGGGCGGAGTTCAGGTTACGTAATGATAGCAGGGGCCATACTTTCATGATATAAAACGAACTGATAAAAAAAACATCCGTTTAATGAATATCGGCTTCTACATCATACTTGCAGCGCAATTCCTGTCCGCGCTCGCCGACAATGCGTTGTTGTTCGCCGCCATTGCATTATTGAAAGATTTACAGGCACCCTCCTGGCACACGCCGGTGCTGCAGGAAGCCTTTATATTTTCCTACATCGTGTTAGCCCCGTTCGTCGGCGCATTCGCCGATTCACTGCCCAAGGGGCGCGTGATGTTCGTCAGCAACAACATCAAAATTTTAGGCTGCATCGCCATGCTGCTCGGTGTCAATCCGCTGCTGGCCTACGGACTGGTAGGCCTGGGCGCTGCGGCTTACTCGCCGGCCAAATACGGCATCCTCACCGAATATCTGCCGCCTGAAAAACTGGTGCTGGCAAACAGCTGGATGGAAGGGCTGACCGTACTGGCCATCGTATTGGGCGCCGTGGTCGGCGGGTTATTGATCAGCCCGTCCATCGCCATGCCGATGCTGCAATTATGGGATGTTCCGGTTATCACCACCGGCATAGACACCGCACCGGAACTGGCGATTGCCATTATTGTGATGATCTACTTTGCCGCTGCACTGTTCAATCTCTACATCCCGCGCGTGGCGCTGGACCACAGACCGCTCAGCCGCAACCCGGTTTTTCTGCTTGGCGAATTCTGGCACAACTTCAAATTATTGTGGAAAGACCCGTTAGGCCGCGTCTCACTCGCCGTCACCACCTTGTTCTGGGGTACCGGTGCGACGCTGCGTCTGATCGTGTTGGGTTGGGCTGCCGTAGCCCTGCACTATGACATTGCCAGCGCCGCCAAACTGACCGCCTGGGTTGCAATCGGCATCGCCATCGGCTCCGTGCTGGCAGCAAAATTCGTCAAACTGGAAAACTCTGTGAAAGTGCTGCCCATCGGCATCGCGATGGGACTGGTGGTATTGATCATGATCCCGATCACCAACAGTACGCTGGCCATCCTGTTGCTCATCGCAATCGGTGCGATGGGCGGCTATTTCGTGGTGCCGATGAATGCCCTGCTGCAGCATCGCGGTCACCTGCTGATGGGTGCGGGCAGCTCAATCGCGGTGCAGAACTTCAATGAAAACCTGAGCATCTTCGCGATGCTGGCGCTGTATGCCACGATGGAAAAACTGCAACTGAGCATCTACATCATCATTCTGGTATTCGGCCTGCTGCTGTCCGGCATCATGACCGCGCTGTACAAACGGCACGGCCACGACCAGGACTCTGGCAAAATCTAGCCTCTCTCCAAACTGGCGTTCATCGTTTCGACCGCCAGGCACAGATCCTGCCAGGCTTTTGCTTTTTCCAGCGGGCTGCGCAGCAGGTAAGCCGGATGGAAGGTGACGATCAGCGGAATCCCTTTATAGTCATGCACCGTACCGCGCAATGACGCGATTGTCGCATCCGTTTCCAGCAGCGCGGAGGCAGCGGTCTTACCCAATGCTACGATCACGCGCGGCTTCACAAGGTCGATCTGGCGCCTCAGGTAAGGCAGACAGGTATCGATCTCGCCCACATGAGGGTGACGGTCGTCAGGCGGGCGACACTTGATGACGTTAGCGATATAGGTCTCGCTGCGTTTCAACTTGATCGCCAATAGCATGTTGTCGAGCAGACGGCCGGAATGCCCCACGAACGGCTCGCCCGTCGCATCTTCTTCCGCGCCGGGTGCTTCGCCGATGAACATCCAGTCGGCCTGCTCATCGCCCACACCAAATACCGTTCGCGCACAGCCAGCCCGCAGCTTGCAAAGTTCGCAGTCGTGCACTTTCTGCTTGAGTTCTGGCCAATCCAGGCGTCCTAGCGCCCCCCCCGCGTTTTGAAGCTGAAACTCACGCAGTGATACATCAACAGACTCGCCCATGCCAAAATCAACCGGTTGAACATCCTGTTCTCCGGCAAAAAGATCTTCTGCGGCTGGCGCGGCCGAATCACTGCCGGATTCATCGCCGGCCAGATGCACCACTTCATCAGCAGCAACACCCTTATCCTGCCCGACGGGAGAATGCGAATCACTGACAGACGCGTGATCCTCGACCGCTGTGGCATTCACGGCCGCCGCTTCGACGCTCTGCTCACAGGTTTGTGCATGCGTTTCCTGCGCCACCGGTTCTCGCCGCACCCACATGGGGTACAGGTTCAACTCGCGCAGCATCGCTTCGCGTCTATCCATTTGATTCACCTGATAATTTACACGCCATCACCAATGCATCCTCGCTGCCATCCGCATTCCGGTAGTAACCGCGCCGCATGCCGATCTCAGTAAAACCGGCACGACGATACAAGGCAATGGCCGGCAGATTGGAGGCGCGCACTTCAAGAAACACCCGGGTCAACTGCCGGCCTCTTGCCTCAGCAAGCAATGCACAGAGCATCGCACCGCCCAACCCCTTTCGCTGATGTGCCGCCGCAACCCCTATCGTGAGCAATTCCGCCTCATCCACGCACGGCATCAGCACCCCATATGCACACGGACCTTGCGCACATTCCTCGACGTAACACAGATAGCCACTGTTCAGCGCATCGCAAAAATTGCCACGCGTCCACGGATAAGCTTGCACTGATTGTTCTACGGCCAGCACTGCATCCACATCCGCCTCTGTCATCAGTCTCATTCCAGCTTACCGTTTACCGTTTGCGGTTTGCGGTTTGCTGTTTAGTAACGATTTTTCTATGGCAAGCTGTTCGCGCTCGGCAGTCTTCAACGCCACCTTGTCGCGCAGGTATAAGGGCTGCGCTGCTGCCGCATCTACCCCGCCGCCAAGGGCAAACTGCGCAGCGCCCAATGCCGCAATCGCGGCGGCTTGCGGCACAGCATCTTTATCCACACCGACAAGCTGACCGGCATAGCGCGCCTGCAACTCATCAGCAAAGGCGGCAAAACCGCTACCCGCGCCAAACCAGCCCGCGCCCGGAACCGGTGGTGCGTCTTCAGGCCTGCACAGGCAGGACTCGCAGACGGTAATCCAGCCGCCATCCTGTTGTTCGCCAGATCGTTCATAGGCAGCGCAGTAAATCTCGCCCATGCGCGCATCGAGTGCGGCAATGACACGAGGCTGGCCTGCGGCTTCTGCCAATGCCAGCAAGGTGCAGATACCCGCCACCTTCAAATCACCTCCCAGCGCCAGGCCCTGCGTCGCCCCGCAGGCGATGCGCACACCGGTGAAGGAACCGGGCCCGGAACCGAAGGCAATGCCATCGCATTGCGCGAGCTTTACCCCGGTTTCAAGCAACAGCGCGTCCAGCATCGCGATCAGCAACTCGGAATGTTTCTGCCCCACCAGCTCGCAATGCTGAGCCACTTCGCCGTCCTGCCAGAGCGCGACCGAGCAATATTCGGTGGAAGTTTCCAGTGCCAGTATTTTCATCAAAAACCTAAAGAATAGTTATCCGCAGATTACGCAGATTAAATGTGATTAAACAACATAAAGACGATCATGATCAGACAAGATATTCAGTGAAATTAGTATCACATGAAAACACCTTGAAGCCTGAGAGTATCCGGGTGTATCGGCGTAAATCCATATAATCTGCGGACTCTTCGCCGTTTATTTTGAAGAGCTATCTGCAATCAGCAATACCACGGCCTGAGCCGCGATACCCTCGCCGCGCCCGGTATAACCCAGATGCTCGGTGGTGGTCGCCTTCACGTTTACCGCACTTTTCTCCACGCGCAGATCGGAAGCGATATGCGCCACCATGTGCGCGATATGCGGCGCCATCTTAGGCGCCTGGGCGATAATGGTCGCGTCCAGATTGCCGACGCGATAACCCTGTTCACGAACCATGTGTACCACTTCGCGCAACAGGATGCGGCTGTCGATACTCTTATACTTTGCATCGCTATCGGAGAAATGTCGGCCGATATCGCCCAGCGCCGCAGCGCCCAATAGCGCATCGCAAATCGCATGCAACAACACGTCGGCGTCCGAATGTCCCAAAAGACCTTTTTCATACGGGATATCCACTCCGCCGATAATCAGCCGACGCCCTTCTACCAGCTGATGCACATCAAATCCCTGCCCTATACGCATATTCTTTTCCTTAAAACCTTAATGCAAGCCACAGAGTTCACAGAGTACACAGAGAGGGCAACTGCATCCGAATTTCTCTGTGATCTCGGTGTTCTCTGTGGCTAATCGTTTTTTCTCGTCAACAACAATTCGGCAAGTCGCAGATCCTGCGGATAGGTTACCTTGAAATTGCTCGAATCCCCTGCCACCAGCCTGGGGCTCAGTCCCAACGCCTCAATTGCAGAGGCTTCGTCTGTGACGGCCTTGCATTGCTGCAAGGCCTGAGCCAGCAGACCTGCACGAAACATCTGCGGCGTCTGCGCCTGCCACAACTGTTCTCTGTTTTCGGTTTGCTGTATGCGTTGTGCGGCATCAGCGCGCTTGAGCGTATCCGCCACCGGCACGGCCAGAATCCCGCCCACCGCATCGTCACGCAATTCGGTAATCAGTTTCGCCAGATGAGCCCCGGTCAGACAGGGACGCGCCGCATCGTGCACCAACACCCAGTCATCCGGCTCAAGTTCAGATGCCAACAGCCCGTTCAACACCGTATCCGCACGCGTTTCCCCGCCGCAGTATAAAGGTTGCAACTTGTCGCCAAAACCAGTCCAGTCGTAACTGTGAAACAGCGTGTCGTCGGGGGACAACACCACGAACACCGTGGAGATCTCAGGGCAGGCGCACAGCGTATTCAGCGCGTGAAAAATCATCGGATAACCTGCCAGTGGCAGATATTGTTTGGGCAACTCATGCCCCATGCGCGCACCAAAACCGGCTGCGGGAACCAATGCGTGTAATTCAGTCATGGGCGAATTGTAATTGAAAACGCGGGAACCGCGTTTCGATAAAACAGCGGCTCGGCGTTTAACTTATAATGCGTCGATATCTCATTCGTATCAGGCCTTGCAATCCGCCATGCTGTTCACATCCACACATACCCGCCCCCGCTACACCCGACTGACCGGCTCGTCCGATGCGCTGGCACTTGCGCAGTTCGCCGGAAAACACACGCCGCTGGTGGTGATATCAAGCAACGCGCTGGAGGCGCAGCGACTGGTGGAGGAAATCCCGTTTTTCGCACCCAAACTGCGCGTACATCTGCTGCCGGACTGGGAGACGCTGCCCTATGACCATTTCTCACCGCATCAGGATCTGATCTCCGAACGGCTGGCGACACTGCACCATGTGCGCAGCGAATCGTGCGACGTATTGGTGGTGCCGGTCACAACTGCGCTGTATCCCTTGCCTCCGGCTGAATACCTGGCCGCCTTCACCTTCTTCATCAAACGCGGCGAAAAACTTGATTTACCGAAACTGCGCGAACAGATGACTTTCGCCGGATACAGCCATGTGCAACAGGTGCTGTCGCCCGGCGAATTCTGCGTGCGTGGCGGCATCATCGACCTGTTTGCGATGGGCAGCGTGTTGCCGTATCGCATCGATTTGTTCGATGATGAAATCGAGACTATTTCAACCTTTGACGTGGACACACAGCGCACCCTGTATCCGGTGCCGGAGATCCGCCTGCTGCCTGCACGCGAATTCCCGCTGGATGAAAAAGGTCAGGCGCACTTTCGCCAGCGTTTCCGTGACCGCTTCGAGGGTGACCCGTCCAAGTCGCGCATTTATAAGGAAGTCAGTAAAGGCAACGCCCCGGCGGGTATCGAATATTACCTGCCGCTGTTCTTCGACAAGACTGCCACGCTGTTCGACTATCTGCCAAAGAACGCCACGCTGTGTCTGCACGGCAACGTGGACGGTGCGATTGCGCAGTTCGGCGTGGATGCGCTGTCGCGCTACAACCTGCTGCGGGGCGATCCGCAACATCCGCTGTTGCCGCTCGCCGATCTGTTCATGGATGCGGAGGCCTTCTTCATCGCGCTCAAGGCATTTTCGCGCCTCGACATCGTGCGCGATGCAGAATCAGCCAATCTGACGCCTTGCGCGACGTTGAGCATTCCCAACATTGCTGTGAACCGTCACGCGGACACGCCTACCCAGGCATTTGCACAGTTTCTGGAAGACTTCGACGGGCGTACATTGCTGCTGGCTGACAGTCTCGGCCGGCGCGAGATCATGGCAGGCTACCTGCTCGAATATGGCCTGAAGGCGGAAGCCTGCGAAGATTTTCCCAGCTTCTTGAATAATAAGAAGAAATTCATGCTCGGCATCGGCCCGGTGCAAAACGGTTTTTTATTGCCGGATGAACATCTGTGCGTTGTCACCGAGACTGAGCTGTACGCCTCGCAACCGCGCAACCGTGCCGCCCGCATCGCTAAAAAAAGCAACGTCGAAGGCATGTTGCGCGATCTGTCCGAGCTTAAAGTCGGCGATCCGGTGGTGCATGAACAGCACGGTATCGCGCGCTATCAGGGGCTGGTGAATCTCGATCTGGGCGAGGGAGAAGGCGAATTTCTGCTGCTGGAATATCAGGGCGGCGACAAACTCTACGTGCCGGTGTCGCAACTGCACGTGATCGGCCGCTACAGCGGTGGCGCTGCGGAAACCGCCCCCTTGCACAAACTGGGCAGCGGTGCGTGGGACAAGGCCAAACGCCGCGCGATGCAACAGGTGCGCGACACAGCCGCCGAGCTGCTCAATATTTACGCGCAGCGCGCCACCCGTAAGGGCCACGCCTTCAAGCTGACCCTGCGTGATTATGAAGAATTTTCCGCCGGCTTCGGCTTCGAGGAAACACCCGACCAGGCCGCTGCCATCAACGCCGTGATTGAGGATCTGCAATCGGGAAAACCGATGGACAGACTGATCTGCGGCGACGTGGGTTTTGGCAAGACCGAAGTCGCGCTGCGCGCCGCCTTCGTCGCCGTGATGGACGGCAAACAGGTCGCCGTACTGGTCCCCACCACCTTGCTTGCCGAACAGCACTTCCAGAATTTCTCCAACCGCTTCGCCGACTGGCCGATCCGCATCGGCGAGTTGTCGCGCTTCCGTTCCGCCAAGGAGCAGACGCAGGCCCTCAAGGAAATGGCGGATGGCAAACTCGACATCATCATCGGCACCCACAAGCTGATCCAGAAAGGCATCGAATTCGACAACCTGGGACTGCTGATCATCGACGAGGAGCACCGCTTCGGCGTGCAGCAGAAGGAAAGGCTCAAGGCGCTGCGCGCGGAAGTGGATATTCTGACGCTGACCGCTACGCCGATCCCGCGCACGCTGGCGATGTCGCTGGAAGGACTGCGCGATTTTTCCATCATCGCCACCGCGCCGCAACGCCGTTTGTCGATCAAGACCTTCGTCAGCTCATATAGTCAGGGCGTGATCCGCGAGGCCGTGCTGCGCGAACTCAAGCGCGGCGGTCAGGTGTATTTCCTGCACAACGAGGTGGACACCATCGCCAACATGGCGGAGAAGCTCGCAGAGCTCTTGCCTGAGGCGCGTATCCGCGTGGCGCACGGACAAATGGGTGAACGCGAACTGGAAGCCGTGATGCGCGACTTCTACCAGCAACGCTTCAATATCCTGCTGTGCACCACCATCATCGAGACCGGTATCGACATCCCCACCGCCAACACCATCATCATGAACCGCGCCGACCGTTTTGGTCTGGCGCAACTGCATCAGCTGCGCGGCCGCGTCGGGCGCTCGCACCATCAGGCTTATGCCTACTTGCTGGTGGACAGCATGGATGGATTAACCGTACAGGCGAAGAAACGTCTGGAAGCGATTCAGGCGATGGAACAGCTGGGCAGCGGCTTCTATCTGGCGATGCACGATCTGGAAATACGCGGCGCTGGCGAAGTGCTGGGTGAGTCGCAAAGCGGCGAGATGCAGGAAATCGGCTTTTCGCTCTACACCGACATGTTGAATGCCGCCGTGGCTTCCCTCAGACAGGGGCACGAGCCCGACATGGCGCACCCGCTGGGCGTCACCACCGAGATCAACCTGCACAGTCCGGCGCTGTTGCCCGGCGACTATTGCGGCGACATCCACCAGCGACTGGTGATCTACAAGCGACTGGCAAACTGCACCAGCCAGACCGATCTGGACGGCATGCATCAAGAACTGATCGACCGTTTCGGCCTGCTGCCTGAACCTGCGCAAACCCTGCTCGACTGCCATCGCCTGCGCATCGCCGCAAAACCGCTCGGCATCTGCAAGGTGGATGGCTCAGACGATGCGATCCAGATTCAGTTCATTCAGAATCCGCCGATCGACCCGATGAAAATCATCACGCTGATTCAAAGTAAGCGTCATATCAAGATGGTAGGCCAGGACAAACTGCGCATCGAGCTGAAGCATGAGGATCTGAATCAGCGCGTGCTGGCGATCAGGAATTTCTTTAACGAGCTGAAATAGGTGACCATGGCGGCACGCATCACAGATGCTTGACTTGTCAAATCTAGCATTGCAGACCTTTGGGGTATGCTACATAATCTTCCCGAACTGCATTTCAGAGGATTGAGACCATGCCTATTCTGTCTGTGTTTTTCGGCATCATTGTCCGCATGTGGCACGACGATCATCCGCCGCCCCATATACACGTTGAGTATCAGGGATTTGAGGCGCTGGTAAACATTCGAACAGGCGAAGTTAGTGAGGGGCATTTTCCTAACAAGGCGACAGCCATCGTCAAGGAATGGTGTTTACATCATCAAAAGGAACTACTGGCAAATTGGCAACGAGGTCAGAACTTTGAACCCATGGAACGTATTCCGGGAGCAGATCAGGATGATTAAAGTTATTAAAGCTCATTACCTGGGTGATTTTCAGATAGCGCTAAATTTTTCCGATGGCAGGGAAGGCACGTTCGATGGACGCACCCTGCTGGAGCGGACTGGCTCATTGCTTGAACCGCTTCGCAATGAAATCTATTTCCAGCGGTTATTCATTGATTCCGGCGCGCTGTGCTGGCCGAATGGCCTGGAGCTCTCTCCGGCCAGACTTTATGAAACGTGCCACATGCTGGAAACAGTTTGAATAGACCGCAGAGATACGTTAACGCAGGTTGATGATCCGCCAGCCATGCTGCTCGGCGTGAGCGCGCAACGTCGCATCGGGATTTGCGGCGACCGGGTGTTTCACCTTGCACATCAGCGGCAAATCGTTCAGCGAGTCGCTATAAAAAGTGCTCTCGGTGAAGCTGTCCAGCGTCCAGCCGCGCTCACCCAGCCAGTTGGTCAATTTGGTAATTTTCCCTTCGCGGAAACACGGCACATCGGCGACACGCCCGGTAAATTCACCGTCTTTGTGCTCGGGCTCGGTGGCGATCAGATGCTCGATACCAAATTCGCGGGCGATGGGCGCGGTAACGAAGCTGTTCGTAGCGGTGATGATCACACACACATCGCCCGCATCGAGATGCTGCTGCACCAGTTCGCGTGACTGTTGCGTGACCATAGGCATGACGTTTTCGCGCATGAACTGGCTGTGCCATTCGTCCAGCGTTTTGCGGGAATGGCGCGACAGTGGTTTTAACTGGAAATCAAGAAACTCGTGAATATCCAGCGTGCCGGCCTTGTACTGATCATAAAAGGCCTGGTTTTTCACCTCGAACAGTTCACGGTCGAGTATGCCGATGCGGATCAAAAATTGCGACCACTCGAAATCGCTGTCGCCGTTAAGCAGGGTGTTATCCAAATCAAATAAGGCTAAATTCATTTCAACTCCTGTTCTTGTTGCATTACTTCCTTAAGCAAGGGAATGGACGGCGCACGATGCAGACGCAACGAGTGCTCATCCAGCGCATCCAGCACCTCCAGCAAGCTGGGCAGGTCGCGCCGTCCGTGGCGCAGCAGATAGTGCGTGACTTCAGGAGAAAGAATAAAGCCTCTTCCCTTGGCGTGTTGCGTGAGCGCCTGCGCCTTCTCTTCGTCGGAAAGCCCATGCACCTGATACACCAGCCCCCATCCCAGCCGGGTACGCAAATCAGGGCGCAAATCGAGGTGCAGCGGAGATTGACGGCCGCTTACCAGCAGCATGCCGCCGCTATCACGCATCCTGTTGTATAGATTGAATAATTCTATCTGCGCAACATCATCCAGCGTATCGGCATCATCCACTGCCACCATGTCAGCGGGCTCCGGCACGCCCCCTTGCACATAAATCGCGCTTTGATGGGAATTTTGCGCGGCACTCACGCAGGCCTGCAGCAAATGACTTTTGCCGCTGCCGGCAGGCCCCCACACATAAATGCATCGCTCGCCGCTGCCAGACAAAGCCTGATGCAACGCCGCGAGCAATTCCTGATTGCCGCCCGCCACGAAATTGTCGAAGGTCGGCCACCAGTCCGGCGTGATATCGAGCAGCAGCTGATTCATCATTTACGGTACATGCGGCTGGATAAATACCAGCGCTGGCCGTGACGCAGGGCAACCAGCAGGATGGCGGATAGTGGCAAGGCCAGCAGGATGCCGAAAAAACCGAACAACTGCCCGAAGGCCAGCAGGGAAAAAATAACCGCCAGCGGATGCAAGCCGATGCGCTCGCCAACCAGCCAGGGCGTGATGAGCATGCCTTCGAGCATCTGCCCTGCAGCAAACACCGCCCACACCCACAGCACGCTGCTGAACTCGGTGAATTGCATCACCGCCGCCAATGTCGCCAGCAGCAAACCGATAATCATGCCAAGGTAAGGAATGAACACCAGCATGCCGGCGACAATGCCGATCGGCAGCGCAAACTCCAGCCCCACCAGCCATAACACCATACTGTAAAACGCACTCATCAGCAGCATCACGGAAATCTGCCCGCGCAAGAATTCCGCCAGCACGCCATCCACCTCAGAGCCTACTTCGTGCACCTTGATGTGCCAATGCCTTGGAATCAGCGCGTCAAATTTAGCGCTCATGCCATCCCAATCGCGCAACAGGTAGAACATCGCCAGGGGGATCAGCAGCAAATTCACAAAAACCGCCATGATCGCGCTGCCACTGCTGGATAACCAGGGCAGCAATTTTCCGGCAATCCCGCCCGCACTCTGCCAATGGCTCATCAGCAGGTTTTTCAGTGCCGCACTGTCCCATTGCAAATCAGCACCAAACCACTGTTGCAGTTTCGGCAACAGATTGACACGTCCGGCCTCGATCAAATCCGGCAGGCGCGCAATGAATAAACTGATCTCCTTTTCCAGCAGCGGCAACATGATCAATATGAGACCCGCGAGCAGCAACAGCAACGCCGCCATCACCAGCACCACCGCCAGCGTACGCGGCAGTTTCAGGGCACAGAGCCGCTGCACCAGCGGATTGCAGATGTAGGCGAGTATTCCCGCCGCCACAAACGGCGTGAGTATGGGGCTGAGCAAATAGAGCAGCAGGGATGCCATCGCGATAAACAGCAACCACTGCACAGCAGCAAAGCGGGATGTAGTCATTTAAGTGAATTTGAAAAATACATTATTCCGGCGGCCATTTTACCCCAAGAACCACCTTGAACCTAAAAACGGCTATTCATCCGCAAAACGATACTCGCAAACACGCAAAAACAGGCAAGCTGGCAGTCACGCTGCAAATACTTACAAATTAACCATATAAATCAGATAATTACAGAACATCCATCCATCACAACAATTTACTGCCACGACTTTGAGTGTTATTTTAAAAAGAGAGAGGCTAACGCTATCCCGAACAGATGCACCGTAACAAATTCATACAAGACCAAAGAAGGAGACATTTCATGTCCAGTAATTCCGGAGTCGCAACCAGCGGCTTACTTGCAAGAGAACGTACCATTGCCAAAGCAGGCTTCAATCGATGGCTGGTGCCGCCCGCAGCCTTGGCAATACACTTGTGTATCGGCATGGCCTATGGCTTTTCAGTGTTCTGGCTACCGTTATCCAAGGCCATCGGTATCACCGCATCGGTTGCCTGCCCGGCAGATTCCGGGCAGCTCGACGCCCTGTTTACCACCAGTTGCGACTGGAAAATCAGCGATCTTGGCTGGATGTACACCCTGTTCTTCCTGTTGCTGGGATCGTCCGCTGCACTGTGGGGCGGCTGGCTGGAGCGCGTCGGCCCGCGTCGCGCAGGCTTTACCGCTGCGGTATGCTGGGGCGGCGGTTTGCTGATCTCCGCTTACGGCGTTTACTCGCATCAACTATGGCTGATGTGGTTAGGTTCCGGCTTCATCGGCGGCATCGGTCTGGGTCTGGGCTATATTTCTCCGGTCTCGACACTGATCAAATGGTTCCCGGACAAGCGCGGCATGGCGACCGGCATGGCCATCATGGGTTTCGGTGGAGGTGCGATGATAGGTGCTCCGCTGGCCAACATGCTGATGGAACATTTTCATACCCCGACCAGCATAGGCGTGTGGGAGACCTTTGCCACCATGGGCGTGGTGTATTTCATCGCCATGACCTGCGGCGCATTCGGTTATCGGATTCCGCCGACAGGCTGGAAACTGGAAGGCTGGACGCAGCCGGAAGCTCAACATGCGTTGATCTCCGAAAACAACGTGCATCTGAAGAACGCACACAAGACGCCGCAATTCTGGTTGATCTGGGCGGTGCTGTGTTTGAACGTGAGTGCCGGCATCGGCGTACTCGGTATGGCGTCGCCAATGCTGCAGGAAATTTTTGGCGGCGGCTTACTGGGCCATCCCGAGATTGGTTTCACCAGCCTTGATCACGACCAGAAAACTGCTATCGCAGCACTGGCCGCCGCATTTGCCGGTTTACTCTCGCTGTTTAACATTGCCGGGCGTTTCTTCTGGGCGTCGCTATCAGACAAGCTCGGCCGCAAAAACACCTACTTCGTGTTCTTCGCATTGGGCATCGCGATGTACTCCTTGGCCCCATGGGCGGCTCACTCAGGTCATCAGGCATTATTCGTCGCGTTCTTCTGCGTGATTCTGTCGATGTATGGCGGCGGATTTGCAACGGTACCGGCCTATCTGGCTGACATGTTCGGCACCCAGTTCGTCGGCGCGATCCACGGCAGATTACTGACCGCATGGGCGACCGCCGGAATCATTGGTCCGGTGGTGGTGAACTACATCCGCGAAGCGCAGATCAACGCGGGCGTGCCGCGCGAACAGGTCTACGACTTCACGATGTATATCCTCGCCGGTTTCCTGGTGCTGGGTTTTATCGCCAACTGGCTGATCAAACCGGTGGACAAAAAGTGGCATTTGTCTGAACAGGAAATGCAGGAAATTGAAGCCGCTCACCATCAAAAAGAAGTGGGCGAGGAACTGGTGACAGGCTCATTCGGCATCACGCGCGGCGGACTGGATGCATCGGCTCTGCTTGCCTGGACCGCCGTGGGTATCCCTATTGCGATTGGCCTGTGGATCACCTTTAACAAAGCGATCGTATTGTTCCACTAACGGTTTAACCATTCCGGAAACGGTACTCAGGTCCGCATACCCTCTTGCAGCGGTTGTTCAGGTTGCAAGAAGGTTTATGCGGACTTTTTTCATGCCGATCCGACGCAAAATTTTTTGGCTTTGCGGATATCGACTTGAGCGCAACAAACAGACAATCACAATCCCGGGTGAGTTTGCGTTTGCTCAGGTCAAAAGCATGATATTGACCACCTGAACGAAAGTCGCTGAAATGCTTGTGTCAATTGAGTATAATTTGCCACTGAAGCGACACCTATTGGCGGCACATGATTTTCATTGGTCATGATCGCACCTATACTCTCCGCAATTGCGGAAATTCATTATAAAAAACAGGATATTATGTTTTTACATCCTGAAGAAAGCGAGAATTCAACTTGAACCATTCAAACAACCCTGCTGCAGGACTTTCCTACCGTGATGCCGGTGTAGATATCGATGCCGGCGACCAGCTGGTCGAAAATATCAAACCTTATGCCAAACGCACCATGCGCCCTGAAGTGCTCTCCGGCATCGGCGGTTTCGGTGGTCTGGTAGAAATCTCCAAAAAGTACAAGGAACCCGTGCTGGTCTCCGGTACCGATGGCGTCGGCACCAAGCTCAAACTGGCTTTTGAACTCAACATTCACAACACGGTCGGTATCGACCTGGTCGGCATGAGCGTCAACGACATTCTGGTGCAAGGCGCTGAGCCTTTGTTTTTCCTGGATTATTTCGCCTGCGGCAAGCTCGACGTACCCGCTGCCACCGAAGTCATCAAGGGCATCGCGAATGGCTGCGAACAGGCAGGTTGTGCGCTGATCGGCGGCGAAACGGCAGAAATGCCCGGCATGTACCCGGTCGGCGAATACGACCTGGCAGGCTTTGCCGTCGGCGTTGTGGAAAAAGCCAATATCATCACCGGCGCTGACATCAAGCCCGGCGATGTGGTGCTGGGCATGGCGTCCAACGGCGCACACTCCAACGGTTATTCGCTGGTGCGCAAGATCATCGAGCGCAGCAACCCGGATCTTTCCGCCAAATTCGACGGCGAGCGCACGCTGACTGAAGTCATCATGGCGCCTACCCGCATCTACGTGAAACCGCTGCTGGCGCTGATGCAGAGTCTTACCATCAAGGGCATGGCGCACATCACCGGCGGCGGCATTACCGAAAACGTGCCACGCGTGCTGCCTGAGAATGTCGTTGCCGACATCGACAGCAAGTCATGGGAATTACCTAAATTATTCAAATGGTTACGTAAACAAGGCAATGTAGCCGAACAGGAAATGTATCGCACCTTCAACTGCGGCATCGGCATGGTGGTCATCGTGGCTGCTGCTGACGCCGATAAAGCGATCAGCCAGTTGCAGGATGCGGGTGAGACCGTAACGCGCATCGGCGTAATCCGCGCCAGGAACGGCGAAGAACACCAGACTCAGGTTCGGTAGGGTACATCCATGCGCCATGGTGCGCAGAGCGCACCCTACCGTGGCACCGGAATTATGTATGTATGTGTGTGAGGTATATTTATTGAACCATGGTACGGTAGGGTGCATTCCATGCACCACAAACCATGTCTGAATATCGTCGCGCATATCTGCCAGGGGGCACGTATTTCTTTACGGCAAATACCTTCCGGCGGGGTAAATTTCTGACTCGAGAACCGTTTCGTCGCGCGTTGCGCGATGGAATTGCCAAAGCGCGTAAAACCTTGCCGTTCGTCATTGTGGCTTGGGTGTTGCTGCCGGAACATCTGCATTGCATCTGGCGCTTGCCTGAAGGAGATGCAGATTTTTCAAGACGCTGGGCAATTATCAAGCGAGAAGTAAGCAAACAATGCGGGCATCTGGTAAAGACTGATGCGGCGTTGAACGATTCAAAAATAACACGCAGGGAATCTGTGGTTTGGCAACGGCGTTTTTGGGAACATCTAATTCGCGACGAGCTGGATTTTCAGCGTCACGTGGATTACATCCATTTCAACCCCGTCAAGCATGGTCATGTTATATGCGTGGCAGATTGGCCATATTCCACCTTTTCCCGGTATGTAAAGCAGGGAATTTATCCACCCGATTGGGCGGGTAATGCAAACGATATGCTGATAGCAGGTGAACAGGCGTAGGTGCATTTTCATTCAGGAGTAGGCGATTTCACTCAGAAACAGGAGCTTCAGTTCCGTAATTTCATGGGAAGCCCCTTGCGGGCTTATCGCCTTATATTCCGTGGAAATGCCCTTGCGGCACCCTACACAAAACTGTGGTGCATGGAATGCACCCTACACAACTTGACATTGAAGAACACCATGAAAAACATCGTCATTCTCATCTCCGGGCGCGGCAGCAATATGCAGGTCATGCTGAACGAAAAACTGGGCTGCAACATCGCTGCGGTCATCAGTAATCGGGCCGACGCGAGCGGTTTGACGGTTGCCCAGGCGCACGGCATTCCGACGGCGGTCGTGGCTCATCGCGACCATCCGGATCGCGAAAGTTTCGATGCCGCGCTGGCGGATGTCATTGACAGCTTCCAGCCAGACCTGGTGATACTCGCCGGCTTCATGCGCATACTCACAGCGAAGTTCGTGACGCATTACCACGGCCGCCTGATCAACATCCATCCCTCGCTGCTGCCCGCTTACACAGGACTGCATACCCATGCGCGCGCGCTGGAAGATGGCGTGAAAATTCACGGCTGTACCGTGCATTTCGTCACACCCGACCTCGATCACGGCCCTGTCATCATTCAGGCCGCCATAGCCGTGCTGCCAAACGACACCGAACACACCCTGGCCGCCCGTATCCTGCATGAAGAGCATCGCATTTATCCGCAAGCCATACGCTGGCTATGTTCCGGAAAAATTGAACTAGGTGAGAACGGCCGTGTCGTAGACCACGGCGACCATCCGGCCGGCATCGCATTGATCTCACCCTCACTGGAATAAACATGAAGTGGTTTTCGGTAGTTTTCTTATGGCTCATGCTCTGCGCCCCGGCATACGCCGCAATGCCCGGCAGCGTGCACGCCAGCTACGAAGTTTTTATGAGTGGCATGAAGATCGGGCAGATTGACGAAGTCTATACCCGCGACAAGGATCACTACACGCTGACCAGCATCACCACGCCACTCGGCTTGCTGGCCGTATTCAAGCCTGAAAAAATCTATATCAGCAGTAGCGGCCTGATCACAAAACAGGGACTGCGTCCGCAGCATTTTGAGGATAAACGCGCAGGTAACCCGGGGAAAAGCAGCCAGGCCGAGTTTGACTGGACCGCACAGCAGCTTACCCTGATGCATCAGACACAGCGCACGCAACTGTCGCTGGTTGAAGGCACGCAGGACCGCCTGAGCGCGATGTATCAATTCATGTTCATCCATTTTACGGGCATCGACACGCTGAACTTTGCCATGACCAACGGCAACAAGCTGGACAATTATCACTACACCATCGGTCCTGTGCAAAAGCTGGATACGCCGGCAGGGCAATTCGACAGCATTTATCTCGATAGCCAGGCCAAACCGGGCGAAAGCCGCACCGAAATCTGGCTTGAAACACAACACAATTTGCCTTGCAAAATGATCATCACCGATGCAAAAGGCGAACAATACACACAAATCCTGAGCGGGCTGAAAATCCTACCGTGAGTGCTGTGCGGCAAATGCTGATCCTGCCTCTGTTGAGCTGGTCGAAGCAGCCCGCCGGACGCATTGTACTGGCCATTGTCCTGTCGTTAATGGTTCACGTCGTGCTGTTGTTCGGGCCGAATCTAATCGAACTCAGCCCTGTCGAAACGCCCCTGCCGCCACTCACTGCCAGACTTGAGCCGCTGCCCAAAATCACCGTCAAGCCAGCGCACAAGCCCAAGCCGCATGTGCCGAAAAAATCCAAAACAGCTCTGCCGCCCGCCCCGCCGACGGCCGTTGCAACCGGCCTGCCCGAGACACCGCCCGCAACTGAAACAGCGCTGGCGAGTGAAGCGGTCGCACCCGTTGAACGGGTGCCGGCGGCAGGTGAAGTTGCCGCAACCGAAGAGGCGCCGCCGGCACATCCGCTCCCCAAACATGCACAACTCACCTTCATGGTATACAAGGGCACGGATTTCCCCGTCGGCCAGGCGCGTCACCAGCTGAATATAAACGATGACAAAAGCTATACCTTGCGAGCCGACACTAACACCATCGGGCTGGCCAGCCTGATCAAGACTTTCGAGATGAACCAGCAAAGCAGCGGCACGGTCGGTGCGTCGGGTCTGCGACCAGACGAATTCAGCGAAGGCAGAATGAGTGACGAAGGAAAACAGGCTCTGACTGCCAAATTCGACTGGCAGAACAAACATCTGGCGTTTTCCAGCGGCAACAATTCAGCGCTGCCTGAACATGCACAGGACATACTCAGTTTCATGTATCAACTCTCACAGTTGCCGCTGGATCAGGCGATCATTCCGATGTATATCAGCAACGGCAAGAAACTGGAAAAATATGAACTGACCGTCGGCAAAGAAGAAGACATCATGACCCGCAACGGAAAAATGCGCGCCTTGCCGCTGCGCAAGGTGCACCAACCCGGTGAGGAAGGCCTGGAGATTTGGCTGGGAATGGAATATCGCCTGCTGCCCGTCCAGATACGTTCAATAGACCGAAACGGCGAGATTGCCGGCCAAATGACTATTTCCGACATCAGAGTGTCTCAAGAATAGCAACCGGTTGGCGGTTGGCGGTTTGCGGTTTTCTGCCCTCAGTTCTGCATTTTTCTTCCACGAACTGCATACTGATGACTGCAAACTTAAAACTGTGGGCGGTTCCCTGTTAAACTCCACCCTTGAATTCTTAACATCGAAACTGCCATGCTTATTACCGAATACCGTTTAGACCTCGTCATCCTCGCGCTGCGCACCATTTTGCCGCTGGAGCATCCCGCCGACACCACGTTGCGCTATTTTTTCAAGAATGAGCGCATCGGCTCAAACGAGCGCGCCATCGTCGCCGAAACCACTTTTGGCGTATTGCGTCACCGCCTGTTGCTGGAAGCTGCCTGTGATGGGAAAGCCACGCCACGCCGCATGGCGCTGGCCTATCTGGTCAAATTCGGCGGATATAACCTGCGCGAAATCCAGCCGGTGCTCAAACGCGATGAAGCGGAATGGCTTGCGACGGCAAAAGGTATGCAATATGAGGGCCAGCCCCTGTCTATCCAGGCCGAACTGCCTGAATGGCTGATTGAAAAAATGCGCGCATCGTATTCGGACGAAGAGATCCTCACGCTGGGCCAGGCCATGCAGCAAGGCGCGCCGCTGGATATACGCGTCAACACCCTGCTCGCAAAACGCGAAGAAGTATTGCTGCAACTGCAGCAACAAAATATCGATGCGACCGTCACGCCTTATTCACCGATCGGCATCCGCCTCAAGGAAAAAATCCCGCTGAACAAGGACGAGCTGTTCACGACAGGAAAAGTCGAAGTGCAGGATGAAGGCAGCCAGTTGTTAGGCTTCCTGTTAGCCCCGAAACGCAATGACATGGTGGTCGATTTCTGTGCCGGTGCAGGTGGCAAAACACTGATGCTCTCGGCGCTAATGAATTCGCAAGGCCGTTTGTATGCGATGGATGTCTCCGAGAAACGCTTGGCTAATCTCAAGCCGCGCCTGAAACGCTCGGGGGCTTCCAACATCCAGCCTATGATGATCGCGCACGAAAACGACCTCAAGGTAAAGCGCCTGTCCGGCAAAATAGACCGCGTGCTGGTGGACGCACCATGCAGCGGCCTGGGCACACTGCGCCGCAACCCGGATCTGAAATTCCGCCAGTCGCCTCAGAGCATCGCCGAATTGAATCAAAAACAGACCGCCATCCTGAATTCGGCCAGTCGCCTGCTGAAAAAGGGCGGCCGTCTGGTCTATGCGACTTGCAGCATTCTGCCGGAAGAAAACCAGCACATCGTGCAAGCCTTCCTGGCATCGCATCCCGACTTCGTGCTGGTCCCGGCAGGGGTCGTATTGCAGCAACAGAAGATCCCTATGGAAATGGGCGATTATATGGAACTGCGCCCCAACCTGCATGCCACGGACGGCTTCTTCGCGGCGGTATTGGAACGCATCTGACAGGCTGCTAATCCTTGAGCGGGTTTATGCCCGCGCTTTCCCACGGCCTGTCCAATCGCAATCCCCTCTGGGTTGAACAGGCTGCGTAGTTCTGTTTGCCTATTTATCCGCCTGGATAGGATGTGCTGTAGTAATGAAAGTCAGCGCGTAATTTCCACCCCTGATGTCAGCATGCACAGCTTCGACCATGGGCGGATTGGTCGGAACAACAGAATCCCATTGAATAACAAAATTCGCGCCCGAACCGCCTTCCGATTCTTTGCGCTCCACAAACAGTTCAATCGTTCCCATCGCTTTGATTACCGTGGGTTGTGAAATGTATTCGTTCAGCAATTTGCCTTCAGTGCTGTAATAGCGTGCCGAAATAATTCTGATGGATGTCTTAAGGCTGGTGTTTCGTATGCTGACCAGTGCAGATAATGGCATTCTCAATGGAGGCTTGTTATTGCCGACACGATCACCGTGCCAGATGTATGAATAGACCGGCAGATACAAAGTCTGCCCATCGGAAATCTCCTCCGCAGCCATCGCAGCGCCGCTGACAAACAACATCAACAATGCACAAAACCAGTTTTTCATGTCTATTACTCCAATTGTTCAACTCTGCCTGACACAGAGTATACCGTTCAGATTTGAGTGAGGGTAACCTCGTAAAGGCTGACCGGCAGATTTTTCGATTTTGCAGTCGATAAATCAGCGCTTCAGGCTCTCCAACGGCGAATCAGTGCTTTTTCCATCTCGACCACAATATACAGAAGCACACCGAAACCCATAATGCGGCCCCATGCCAGCGCATCAATGGTTGCGACACCGAACAGACCCTGCAGCAAAGGCAGGCAGGTAAAAATCACCTGAATGACAGCCAGAATAGCAACGAAAAATAACACATAGAAATTGCCGGTGAAATCCTGCCAGGTGCGCACAGGCAACAGCAGATAGCGGCAGTTAAACAGATACGCCATTTGTCCTGCCACCAGCGCATTGACGACAACGGTTCTGCCTTCCTCGATACTCACGCCGCGTCCGATCTCCCACCAGAACAATGCGACCGGCCCGCCGGTGAGCAACAGTGACACAAAGCCGATACGCCAGATCATAAAGCCGGACAGGATGGGCTCATCGGGTGCGCGAGGTGCACGGCGCATCACCCCGGGTTCTGACTTTTCGAACGACAAGGCCAGCGCCAGTGTTACCGCCGTGACCATATTCACCCACAGGATTTGCACCGGCGTGATCGGCAGCGTCATGCCCAGCAGGATCGCGATCAGCACGATACCGGCCTCGCCGCCATTGGTAGGGATGATAAATACGATGGCTTTCCTGATATTGTCGTAGACAGTCCGCCCCTCTTTCACCGCGTGCGCTATGGTGGCAAAATTATCATCGGCCAGCACCACTGCAGCAGCTTCCCGGGCGACCTCCGTTCCCTTCATGCCCATCGCCACACCCACATCGGCACGCTTGAGTGCAGGCGCATCATTCACACCGTCCCCGGTCATGGCGACGACTTCGCCATTATTCTGCAAGGCGGTGACCAGGCGCAACTTATGTTCCGGACTGGCGCGAGCAAATACATCCACATCCTGTACCGTCTGGCGTAATGCTTCGTCGTCCAGCGCATCCAGCTCACTGCCTGTCAGCGCACGACCGTTGCCTATATCCAGTTGAGCTGCGATGGCCAGCGCCGTTGCAGCATGATCGCCGGTTATCATCACAACGCGGATTCCCGCAGCCTGACATTCGTGCACGGCAGCGATCGCTTCTTCGCGCGGCGGGTCGGTGATACCCACCATGCCGAGCAGTGTAAATCCGGTTTGCACATCAGCGAAGGTCAATTCGCTTTTTCCGCTCGCAACTTCTTTCATTGCCATGGCCAGCACGCGTTGCCCGCGAGCACCGGTCTCGTTCATCTGGCCCTGCCATTGCGGCAGATCAAGCGGCATATCCCCGCCCATATCACGCTGCCGGTTACACATCCCAAGCACCTGTTCTGCCGCGCCTTTTACGAAAGCAAAGGCGTGTCCGGCATGATCGTGATGAAGGGTGGCCATAAAGCGGTGCGCCGACTCGAAAGGGATGAGGTCGGTACGCGGTAGAGATTCACGCTCAAACACGTTATCCAGTCCCGCTTTCAAAGCCAGCGTGATCAGCGCCCCCTCGGTCGGATCGCCCGCGATGCTCCATGTCCCGTCCCGCTCATGCAGCTCGGCGTCGTTGCACAGCAACCCGGCGCGAAACAGGTCCAATATCCCGGCAGGAATACCGACATCCTTGCCTGCAATGGCAAAACCGCCATGCGGCGCATAGCCGGTACCGCTCACCTCGAACATGTGATCTGCGGTAATGACACGCTGCACGGTCATTTCGTTGCGGGTCAACGTGCCGGTCTTGTCGGTGCAGATCACTGTCACCGAGCCCAGCGCCTCGACTGCGGGCAAGCGACGGATGATGGCGCAGCGTTTCGCCATGCGCTGCACACCGAGTGCGAGCGTGATGGTCAGCACGGCAGGCAGCCCTTCCGGAATCGCCGCCACCGCCATACTCACGGCCGCGAGGAACATGTCGGCCATATCGAATTGATGCACCAGCCAGCCGAATAAAAAGCTGCTCGCGGCCAGCGTCATGATGGCAATAGTCAGCCAACGCCCGAACACGTCTATTTGCCGCAACAGCGGCGTGGTGAGCACCTGCACTTCTTCCAGCAAGGTGCTGATACGCCCGATTTCGGTGTTGCCGGCAGTAGCGATGACCACCCCGGTTGCCTGTCCATAGATGACCAGTGTGCTCGAATAAGCCATGCAGTAACGATCGCCGAGCACTGCCTGTTCCTCCACCGGTGCAATCGCTTTTTCCACCGCCTCGGATTCACCCGTAAGACTGGCTTCCTCGATGCGAAGATTTTTTACCGAGATTAAGCGCAGATCTGCCGGCACCTTGTCGCCGGATTGCAGCAGCACGATATCACCGGGCACCAGCGCTTCTGCCGCAATGACCGCTCGCCTGCCCTCACGCAGCACGGTTGCCTCGGGGGACAGCATGCGCCGGATGGCATCCATCGCCTTTTCGGCTTTGCCTTCCTGAATAAATCCGATGATCGCGTTGATCAGCACCACACCGACGATTACGCCGGTATCCAGCCAATGCGCGAGTATTGCTGTCACCGTTGCCGATGCCAGCAGCACATAGATCAGCAAGTTGTGGAATTGCAGCAAGAAGCGGATCAGCGGGCTGCGTTTCATATACGGAGCAAGGCGGTTCGGGCCATATTGAACAAGCCGCAGCGCGGCCTCTGCATGGCTCAGCCCCTGCACATTGGAAGCTTGCGCATCCAGCACTTCCTGCTCTGTGAGATGATGCCAATCACTCATTTACCCCCCTTGCCAACGGATCGCTTTCATGTCGGCGGTTTTTCATGCTGCTGTAGGCAAGTCCGTCGCTTTTTCCACAGCATACTTGCATTCAGATGCGCTCAGCACGCCAATACATCAATGGTCGGTTGACCAGTTGTATCCCTGCACGATGCCGCGTACGTCATATTTGATTTGCAACGTTTTTAGCCGGGTACCGGAAACATTGGATAAGTTTCCGGCGGCGAAATAGTACGTCCACTCATCGAAGCGCTGGCCGTCGGTCTCTACCCTGACGCCGGTGCTTGTCGGCGAGCCTAGCCAGGAACGCACCTGATTTTGTGAAGTCGTGCCACGTTCGACTTTCTCGGTAAACATTTTTACGTCGAAATCACTGCCAACGTGAAATGTCGTGGCGCTACAAGAGGCAAGCAAAACGGCGACAATGACAATCTGAATGCTGCGAACAAGGTATGACATGGTTTCTCCTATCATTCCGGGTGGCTCAGGCGATACTAGCGTATGCCATGACGAGAATACACCGGTTTTAACTGCCTGTGATAGAACGTAAACAGAAGCACACTGCGTAGTGCCCGGCCAAGCAGCCGTGCTGCGCAATCCGTGCCATCGAAAACATCCATACCCCTGTGGTTTGAATTAAAAATCCGCCATGTATAATCCATCGTCTATCGAACAGTCCACAACGATCCCGGTTGTCGGCCTGATCGACAGGCATTGGCCGGATTTGTAATGAACGGCCAGACAGATTTCAGTAACCACGGTAGATAGCGAATATGAGAAGAGTAGCTGCGGCAGTGTTTCTGGTAATGGGGATTGCCAGCCCCGGTTTTGCATCGACTTTTTTCTTCCCCGGAACGCATCCCAGCTATATTTCAGGTGACGCACCCAACTGGTTGCATGACGGTCACGGCCGCGATGGGTATGTCACGATCGTATCCGAGGTGATCCCTGCAAGCAGTTGCGTTCCCTTGTCCAATCACAACTTTTGGGGAGGTGAAAAGACGCAATTGGTGCTGTCGATCACGACAAATGGCTTCAAAAACAATCTCGATAATGCCGAAATTCCGATTGCGGCATTCGATGGTCGCGATAACGGTTCCGAATGCGCATCCCTCAGCACCCTGCCTATCAGCGTGGTTCCGCTGGCGCTGCTGGGATCTTTTTCCTCTGCCAATCCCGGCAAGCTCTCTTTGGTTCTGAATGTAAAGAGCTCAAGCGACTCCAATCAGGATTTCATCGGCTCGGCAAAACTATTGCTGGGCGCGGCCGCGATGGTTGTATCAGGAGGAACGGCCACCGCGATCAGCGGCATTGCAGCAACCGTCGGCAATCCTGTTTTATCCGAGGCGCAAACCAGAACCAACACGCTGATGCAGGGCATGGTAAATGGGAAAACCCAGATTACCTTGACCTGGCCAAAACTGCGCAACGGGATACGCACGATTGAAATTCCCGTGTACAGAGCCGAGAGCAGTTTGGGCAGCAGCGCAGACAAGCGGATTCAAGAGCTGCAGGCTGAAAACAAGACCGAGAAAACCGTCCTGTTTACGGTCAGGCTCTCGTTCAGCTATGCCAGTTCATTGTTTGATCCTGCGACATCGGGTACTGCCGACCTGCCCAATCCAGACAGCGTCTCTACTGCAAATGTGCTGAATTATCAGATGATGAGCAGTCAGCATAATTTTTTACAAATCCTCAATGATACTTCTCCAAGCCTGCTGCAAATGACGGCGGCCGCCCAAGGGCGTGATCTGACCAATGCCTGCAGTATCGGGCTAAACAAGCTGACCCGGCTTGGTCTGAGCAATATGGATCTGGCGATCATTATGAAATCTTTTATTGACGAAGCCAAAGGGGGAGCTGGTTGGTATAACAATCCTGCCATGGTGAAAAATTGTTTTGCCCAGGTGCCTGGTGTACAAATTTTTCTGGAAAAGCTATACGGTGCTTCAAGTCCAAAATTTGTCATCGGTGATGTGCAGGATGGCATAGGCAAGCCCTATGCTGATTGGCGCGATTTAATCGGACCCGCATTATCAAATTTCAGGAAGGCACTGATTGCAAAAGAAAATCGCGCCAGAATCCTGGCCGAATTTAATGGCAGGCATGATATTAAAGTTTCATTTGCACCGGAGATTCAGGCATGGCCGTCGCCTGCCGCTACCGATCCATCCACAAGCAATCAATATCCCGGCCTGGCAAAACTGGCAAATAACGAAATAAAAACAATAGGTTGCTTCATATACAAAGATCCGGAAAATTTAAGCATCCACAACCCGGGAGCCTATTTTATTCTGGAAGGTTCAAATGAAAATTTCTGGCTTGGCGCGGTGAAATTGTCACCGGTGAATACGGGAGGGAGTGCGGGCGAGATTTCGAGCTTGCATGTATCTGAACTCACGTCAGATTGGGGAAAACATTTTGCTTCATACAGTTATCCGGGTGGCGACTGCGCTGAAATCCTGACCCGATTCAACAGGAAAATCCTTGCGAACCTGGACAGCGCAGCGAACGGCAGTCTTGCTGTGCAAGCAAAACAGTGAACCAACAGCCCTGCACGCAGCAGCACTATTGATATGTTCGTGCCCGGACACGTCCGCACATATGAAATTTATAGCAGCATTTTCAGCAACTTATAACATTACTATGATTACTATAAAATGCACACGCCACAGAGAACACCGAGATCACAGAGTAAAGCGGGGTAAGCAGGGATGATGCCCTGCAGGCATCAACTCGCAAATGGTTTGCAGGGATTTTGCCCTGTGGGCAAGTGGTGTTAGCAGGGATGCCGCCCTCTGGGCGGCAACTCGCAAAACAAATAGTTATAACAAGTTTTCCAATCACCGTTTGGTGAGTCAACAAAAAGTGAAAAAACCATGTACCTCTCTGTGTTCTCTGTGAGCTCTGTGGCTTGAACTGCGGTTTGCAGGGGTTTAAAGAAGCAGCGTGGCGTCAGCTATTTTTTAGATTTTTTCGCCTCCGGTGTGCCGAACAAGCCTTCCGCCCACCCGCCGATTTTTGCCCCGACTGAAGTACCAAACCCCGGTCCCATCAGGACAGTGCCTACCGCCGCCCCTGCCATCGTCCCACCCGTGGGATAAAGTACCGGCGTATCGATCGTGCCGGTAACGTTAAGCGGCACGCCGGTGCTGACGCCCAGCGCACTGACCTCTGCGTTGATACGTCCCGACAGCGCTTTCTTGGGCGAGATGGTCACCTGACCGTCGACAGCCAGTGACCCCGAAGCTATCCTGATTTGCGTGAAATGGTAGCTGCGCTGCGCCAGCACCAGCTGCCCGGACAGCTGCTCGAAACGCGTTTCCCCGCCGCTCGTGGCCTGCCCGACCAGACTGGTGGCGGCCTTCTGGATATCAATATCGTGCAGCGCGCCATTTTGCACATTAAAAAACATTTTCAGCCGCAACGCATTGATGAGCTGATCTGCCGAAGCTGCCGTTGCTGCAAAAGCCGGTTGTGCACTGAGCTTGCCGCTGACATGGACGCCAGGTGACAGCAAAGAGGCTACTTGCTGCACTTCAATGTGACGTATGTCGAAATTGCCGTTGAGCTGCACCCCCCTCTGCCAGCTAATGGACGTTTTGCCGATGGCTGTGCCGCCATAGAGTTTGGCGCTCACCACGCCAAAATTGGCATCGTGCCGGGTGACCACCCCCTTGAGGATCAACTCGTCGAACACAAGCGCCGGCCCCGCCGGCAAGGTCCAGGCTTTCGCACTCGCATCGATCAGGTAGTTTGATTTGTCAGACGGATCAGGCTTGATGAGCGCGCGCAGCTTGCCATCCTGCGTGGCAATCGATGCATCCGCCAGTTCGCTCAAGTGGTTCAGGCTGATGTGCGCATTAAGCGGACCCACGCTCACCTTGCCGAAATTGACCAGCACGTTATCAAACTGAATACTCTCCACCCGGATTTGCTGAGGCGAACGTGCGGCATCCGGCTTGGCCCATGTTGAAATTTTGGCTATCGTCTTCTGCGTCACGGTCACAGAATCAATCTCGACGCGCTTGATGACCTTGACAGGCTGCAGCAGCGAGAAAAGATCGGGGGTCACCCGCAACTTGCCGAGCATGATGCCATCCGCCCCCCCCAGCGCAATACCGTCGAGCGTGACATACGGCAATGGCAGCAAGGTAAACCTGATGCTTTTTATCGATACCGGTTCTTTTAATCTGCTTGAGATTTCCTGCTCGATCTGCGGAATGTAATCGTTGAGAGAGATGAAAAAAGGCAGCGCCACCGCAGTTGCAAGCAGCAACACGAAGGCGATCAGTATGCGTTTAAACCATTTCATGTATTGGCACCGGTTCCGTTCGACTGTGCATCTTCTGTATAAATACCGTTTCGCTTCGCTATTTCATTCCGGATGGCAGCAGGATCGTCTCGCCGGCCACCCTGAACGCACCTTCACCCTGATGATGTATCGTCTGCGGATGTTTCTGCGCCGGATCCATCCAGGCTTTAACTACCTCAAGAATGAACAAATTGTATTTGTCGACCATCGCCCCGTCTGCGAGTTTGCATTCAAGACTGGCATAGCACTCGTCGATAAGCGGGGCCTTGATGCACGATGCCGCCACGGCTGTAAGGCCAAATTTCTCGAACTTGTCCAGTTCTCGTCCGGAACTGTTCCCGCAGCCCACCACTTTTTCCGCCAGTTCCACCGTCGGGATGTTGATTACGCATTCCCCTGTTTCCTGCAGGATCTCAAACGTGTAATTCCGGTTGCTGATCACACAACCCACGAGTGGCGGCTCAAATTCGATCATGGTGTGCCAGGACATGGTCATGATATTCGCACGCCCGTTAATGCAGGTGGTGACCAGCACGACCGGGCCCGGCTCAAGCAGACCATAGACGCTGCCCAGCGGATAGTTTTTTTCTCCATCGCTACGCTCCCATTTAGACGGTGCTGATCGACCGCGTGCTGTGCTGCCGTCCCGATTGATCGCCCTTAGCCAGGATTTAGCAGCTTCAAACAGCAAGAGTAAAAAAGCCCGCAATCTGTTGAGAAGCGGGCTTTGGCTATATTCTTAACAATAGAATATATGGTGGTTTTTAAAAAGGAATGTCGTCGTCGAAGTTATCGAAGCTGCGGCCCTGGCTTGAGGATGGCGCAGGGGCCGGCGGTGCCGATCTTGCAGGCGCCGCAGGACGCTGAGGTGCTGACTGCTGCTCTTCAACCACTTCGAAATTGCCGCCGGTCGACTTGCCGCCCAGCATGGTCATTTCGTTGACGATGATGTCGGTGGTGTAACGGTCTTTGCCTTCCTTGTCCTGCCACTTGCGGGTTTGCAGCTTGCCTTCGACGTAGATCATCGAGCCCTTCTTCAGGTACTCGCCAGCCACCTCGGCCAGACGGCGGTAGAAAACCAGGTTGTGCCACTCGGTCTTTTCCTGCTTGACGCCGCTCTTATCCTTCCAGTTTTCGGAAGTCGCCAATGTCGCGTTGGTGACCGCCTCGCCATTGGGCATGTAACGGGTTTCCGGATCTTTACCCAAACGGCCTATCAAAATTACTTTATTTACCGACATGTCATATTCCTTTTATGTTGTCCGCTTTGCGGAGTATTTCTCTTGCTGGCTTCCCGCTTCTGCGGGAATGACGGGCTAATGGATTGTTCTGAATTATAGCCGACTGTCTGCCATCTGTTGATGATGGATTCAACCTGAAAAACGCATTTATCCGCAGATTAAACGGATTACACAAGATTAAACAAAAGATTATCGATAGTGTCTGGCTAGCCCTTTCGGTGAGATAGCATCATTTGTAAGTGATTATAAATCTGCGTAAATCTGTGTAATCAGTGGGCTGAACTAAGGTTTTAAAATTCAATCGCCACCCAGAGGACTATTGGCAGCCGGGGTCACCAGTCGCTCCACGGTTTCCTCATCAAAGCCTTTCATGTCCACCTTGAGGCAGGCCATGCATTCAGCTGCGACTACCAGTGCTTCCTTCACGCCTTGCAGCTTCGCCAGTTGCAATTGTAATTTCACACCTTCGGCGTCTGTCATTTCACCCAAGTGGTACATCTTGGTGCGCACCACGGCCAGCGGTTGCATACCGGACACCACGATCAGCCACAGCAACAACAGCACGACGGCAAAGATGAACACGGCGTTGTGCCCCACATACTGCATCAGCGCGCCGCCGACTGCCGCACCGAAAAACGCACCCAGGAACTGCACACTGCTGTACACGCCCATCGCGGTTCCCTTGGCGGCTAACGGGGCGATCTTGGAAATCATCGACGGCAAGGTCGCTTCCAGCACATTGAACGCCGTGAAGAAAATCAGCAACGCAGCCGCAACACCCCATAAACTGTCTTGCATGAACATTAACATCAGCTGTGCGCACATCGCCAGCGCCACGGCCGCCATGAACACAGGCTTCAACTTGGCTTTGGTCTCGGCGATGATAATAGGCGGCACCATCAGCACGAACGCGATCAGCATCACCGGCAAATATATCTTCCAGTGTTCCGATGCCTCAAGCCCGTCGCGCTGAAGCACGAACGGCACCTGCATGAATACCGACATCAGAATCGCGTGCAGCGAGAAAATACCGAAATCCAGACGCCGCAATTCGGGGTTTTTCAACACCTCGGCGAACTTGCTGCCATTCGCTTCCGTGTCGCTGTGAAAACGCGTGATCGCAGGATTTGGAATGACGAAACGCACGATCGCCATCGCCAGCAACGCCAGCACGCCGGTCATCGCGAAGATGCCCGGCACGCCCAGCACGCCGTTGAGCATCGGCGACAGAATCAACGATATCGAAAAGGTAATGCCGATGGTCATGCCTATCATCGCCATCGCCTTGGTGCGGTGTTCCTCACGGGTCAGATCGGCGGTAAGCGCCATCACGGCCGCGTTAATCGCACCCGCACCCTGAATCGCACGGCCTGCGATCACCCAGTAGATATTATCGGCAGAAGCGGCGATGAAGCTGCCCAGCGCAAAAATCACCAGACCTGCGTAAATGATAGGCTTGCGCCCGTAACGGTCCGACATCCAGCCGGCGGGAATTTGCAATACCGCCTGGGTCAGGCCATAAGCGCCAAGCGCGATGCCCATCAAGAGATGACTCTCCCCGCCGGGCAACTTTTCGGCATACAGCGCAAAAATCGGCAAAATGATGAACAAGCCCAGCATGCGCAGGCCATAAATGCCCGCCAGACCGAAGCTGGCACGCTTTTCGGTCGCATTCATTGATTCGGAAATAGGTTGCATGGGTATCTTGAAAGACTGGAAAGGCGCGCATTTTAGCAGGTCGCTACGCCTGCCAACAAATATAAGCCGCAGATGTACAGGGGCTTATTGCATAAGTCCGCCATCCACATCATGCACAATTGAATCTACAAAAAACAGTTAGCCACAGAGAACACAGAGATCACCGAGAATTGGACTCAGACGCTAAAAACTGCGTCAAGCCACTACTAATATGGCTTGAACTGAGATTTTCAGGTTGAGTGGAATCGCGGTTTACGACTTCGACATCAGGTCGTTTGCCATTGTGCTGCCTTTTTTCTCGTCCAGCATTTCCATACAGATCTTCTGGAATGTGGCGCGATCGATATCCACATAGCGCAGAAATGCGTCGATCTGAGCGTTCTCCCACAGCTCGGAGTGAGGAATACCGTAATACTCGCGCATGACATGTTCAGCCAGATAGCCCATGGCGATTTGCAGCGACACCCATTTCGGCACGTCCTTTTTCTGCGGCCCACCCAGGAACATCTCTATGTTGAGGTGCAGCCGCACAGACTGTTGCGTGTTTTCAGGCAGCAGCCATTTTTTGGTAAAGTGGCCGCTGATAATCGCATGATCGATGCTGCTCTGCTCAACCTCGACCTGAGCCATATACAATTTTTTATCCGACAACGTGTTCTTACTCAGCTGACCTGACTTGACCCGATGCGCGATCATCAACGGAATAGCCGCATCGCGGAACAGCACGTGAATATAAACCTCGTCACGCGCCAGACCGATAATCCGGTTGGCCAGTTCGGCCGCAAATGCAGCCGTAACCGAGGTACGCTCCCAGAAACAGCGCACGCCATCGCCATCCACATCGGCGCCGGCATTTTTCAATGCAATTGCCGTAACGATATTGATCACATTGCGCATCCCCAGAAACATCACCGCCTGCTGGACGGAAAGCATCTTGGCGCGCAGCCCGAAATAGGGAGAATTGACGGTTTTGAGCAAGGCTGCAGTCATGGCCGGATCTTTTTCGGCAAGATTGGCGATGACACGAATATCCGGAGAGGACTGATTTTGCGCACGGGTCATTTCAACAATCACGTGCGGACAGGCCGGTATTTCGATGGTAGACGCGAAATTCACCAGCTTGTCATCGGAAACTCCGTAGTGATCGGCGGAATGCTTGTGGGAAGGCAATACGTGTTCTCCTAATCTAGTGTTATGACCACTCGCTGCTTTTTTGGATCATTTGACCGGATTGGGCAAAGCTGCATGAGGTATAGTTTGTTTTCAACGGGGCGCTGTTGGCGTACCAATCCGGCATTTTATCAGGGATAATATGCATCGGGGCACGCCTGAACGAACAGCGCGTTGCAAGACCCGCCGCACCCTCTGCCGGTTAACGCAAGATGCGTGCGAGATAATTCCCCCCAAGTGGATCAAAAATATATAGAAAGCAGATATGGGCGCACAGTGGAAAGCCAGACATAAAGAAGTAGCAGCCAATGCCAAGGGACGCATTTTCGGCAAGCTGTCCAAGGAAATCATGGTAGCAGCCCGTGCGGGAGCCGACCCCGACTTGAACCCGCGCCTGCGACTGGTGGTTGAGCAGGCCAAGAAGGTATCCATGCCCAAGGAAACGCTGGAGCGCGCCATCAAGAAGGGTGCCGGACTGCTTGATGAAGGAATGAGCCTGGAACGACTGACCTACGAAGGCTTCGCACCGCACAGAGTGCCGGTGATCGTCGAATGTCTGACGGACAACACCAACCGCACTTACCCGAACATTCGCGTGTTGTTCCGCAAAGGTCAACTGGGTGCATCGGGTTCGGTTTCATGGGATTTCGATTATCTGGGGATGATAGAAGCGTTGCCTGCTACAAAAGATGCCGACGCGGAACTTGCCGCTATCGAGGCCGGCGCACAGGATTTCGAAGCGAGCGATGAGGGCGCAACGCTGTTTCTCACCGATCCGACCGATCTGGATGCGGTATGCCGTGCTCTGCCAACTTTCGGATTTACCGTGCAGTCCGCCCAGTTAGGCTACCGCCCCAAGAACCCGGTGACACTAAATGATGCCGAGCGCGAGGAAGTAGAAGCGTTTCTGGAAGCCATCGATGCCGATGATGACGTGCAAAATGTCTATGTCGGGCTGGCTGGTTAAAAACTGACGAAGGCCAGCCTGCGACGGGCTGGCCTGTCAAAATCAATCGCCCGCGAATCGCTCGGGATAAGCCTTGCCACGGGATTGATACCATGTTCGCCTGTCGATCTCGCGCATCTCGCCTGCCTTACGCAATTTCTCAAGCTCCGCACCCCCCTCCGCGCCTGACTGCATTCTGGTCGGATGTTCCAGTATGACCGGGGAATTGTGAATATCGACGATATTTTCGAGCGGCTGAACAGCCTGAGACGAATTGCGGCGTTTTTCATCATCCTGGCAGGCGGCGAAAGTGGACATTGAAAACAGCGAACCTATCATCACTGTTGCGATTGCAAATTGGATATACATTCGATCATCCTATAAAAAGTATTTAGCCACATCAATGATTGCAAGAGCAAAGCTCTTAGCAAGAATTGAGTTGTTTCACCAGAGATCACCGAGATCACCGAGTAAAAACAAATAGTTATAATAAGTTTTCCAATCACCTTTTGGGTGGGTCAACAAAAAGTAAAAACCCATGTAACTCTCTGTGTTCTCTGTGAACTCTGTGGCTTGAACTGCGGTTTTCAGGATCATCCTGGATTTAAAAGGGCAACATGCCGGCTTCACTGACAAACACAGTCAAAAACAGTTCCTGTATCGCCGATTTTTTGACAGCAATTTGCCCGGCAGCGATATCAATAGCCGCTTGGGATTGCGCGCTAAAGCGCGTATATTAACGCGTCATCTTCACAACGCAGAGCCATCATGGAAAGCATCAAGATACGCGGTGCGCGCACCCACAACCTGAAGAATATCAACCTCGATCTGCCGCGCCACAAGCTGGTCGTAATCACCGGTCTGTCAGGCTCCGGCAAATCCTCGCTGGCCTTCGACACCCTGTATGCCGAGGGGCAGCGCCGCTACGTGGAATCTCTTTCCGCTTATGCGCGGCAGTTCCTGCAGCTGATGGAAAAGCCGGACGTGGACTTGATCGAGGGCTTGTCGCCCGCCATCGCGATAGAACAAAAAGCCACCTCGCACAACCCCCGTTCCACCGTCGGCACGGTCACCGAAATTCACGACTACCTGCGACTGCTGTTCGCCCGCGCAGGCGACCCGTATTGCCCGCAGCACGATCTGGTGTTGCAGTCGCAAAGCGTAGGCCAGATGGTCGATCATGTGCTTGAACTGCCGGAAGGAACGCGCATCATGATTCTGTCGCCGCTGGTGGTGGACCGCAAAGGCGAGCAACTGGACATGTTCGACGAGTTGCGCGCCCAGGGTTTTACCAGGCTGCGCATCAACGGCACGGTGTACGAGATCGACGCGCTGCCGTCCTTGCAGAAGACCAAAAAGCACACCGTCGAGATCGTGGTGGACAGACTCAAAGTCAATCTCGACGCCAAGCAGCGTCTGGCAGAATCCTTCGAAACTGCGCTGCGCCATGCCGATGGACGTGCCGTGGCGGTCGAAATGGACACGGGAAAAGAGCATCTGTTCTCGGCCAAATTTGCCTGCCAGATTTGCAACTACTCGCTGCCGGAACTCGAACCGCGCCTGTTCTCGTTCAACAATCCGATGGGTGCATGCCCCAAGTGCGACGGACTCGGCGTGATCAGCTTTTTTGATCCGAAGCGCATCGTCTCCCTCCCACAGCTGTCACTGAGCTCCGGTGCGATCAAGGGCTGGGACAGGCGCAATCAGTTCTATCACCAGTTATTGTCGGGTCTTGCCCGCCATTACGACTTCGATCTTGAACAATCCTTCGAATCTCTGCCCGAAAAAATCCAGAACGTCGTGCTGTACGGCACCGGCCGTGAGGAGATCGCGTTCCAGTATATGAATGATCGCGGCAAACCGATGCTGCGCGAACATGCCTTCGAAGGCGTGGTCAATAATCTGGAGCGCCGCTACAAGGAGACCGATTCGCCCACCGTGCGCGAAGAACTGTCGAAATACCTCAATGGCTGCACCTGCCCTGAATGTAAGGGTACCCGCCTGCGAGTGGAAGCGCGCCACGTGCGTTTTGCCGACAAGAATCTGTACGAGATCAGCGCGTTGCCGCTGAAACAGGCGCTGGATTTTTTCCTGGGTTTGAAGCTGCAAGGACAGAAACAGGCGATTGCCGAAAAGATCGTGCATGAGATCGCCAGCCGACTGACCTTTTTGAATAACGTCGGGCTCAATTATCTGACGCTGGAGCGCTCGGCAGAAACCCTGTCCGGCGGCGAGGCGCAGCGCATCCGGCTGGCCTCCCAGATCGGTTCGGGGCTGACCGGCGTGATGTATGTGCTGGACGAGCCTTCCATCGGATTGCATCAACGCGACAACGACCGGCTGCTGACCACCTTGTACAAGCTGCGCGACATGGGTAACAGCGTGATCGTGGTGGAACACGATGAAGACGCGATCCGCCATGCCGACTATGTGGTGGACATGGGGCCGGGGGCCGGGGAGCACGGCGGCATGATCGTAGCAGAAGGTACGCCGGAAGAAATTTGCCATAATAAAGAGTCACTTACAGGCGACTACCTGACGGGACGTCGCCAGATTCCGATGCCTGAAAAACGCCTGAAACCGGATCCTGAACGCATGCTGCGCATCGCGGGCGCCTGCGGCAACAATCTGAAAAACGTCACGCTCAACCTGCCGGTAGGCTTGCTGGTGTGTGTCACCGGCGTGTCCGGTTCCGGCAAATCCACGCTGATCAACGACACACTGTATCCCGCCGTCTCGCAGCACCTGTATCGCAGCAACACCGAACCCGCACCTTTTGCTGCGATCAGCGGACTGGAGTTTTTCGACAAGGTAATCAACGTCGATCAGTCGCCGATCGGACGCACGCCGCGCTCCAACCCGGCCACTTACACCGGCCTGTTTACGCCGATACGCGAACTGTTCGCCGGCGTCCCTTCTTCACGCGAACGCGGTTACGGCCCGGGGCGTTTCTCGTTCAATGTCAAGGGCGGACGCTGCGAATCCTGTCAGGGCGATGGCGTAATCAAGGTCGAGATGCACTTCATGCCGGACATCTATGTGCCCTGCGACGTATGCCACGGCCATCGCTACAACCGCGAAACGCTGGAGATCCAATACAAGGGACGCAACATCCAGCAGATTTTGCAGATGACGGTGGAAGCTGCGCATGAATTCTTCAAGGCCGTACCGCTGATCGCCCGCAAGCTGCAGACCCTGCTGGATGTGGGCTTAGGCTACATCACGCTGGGCCAATCGGCCACCACCTTGTCAGGCGGCGAAGCGCAGCGCGTCAAACTCTCGCTTGAACTGTCCAAGCGCGACACCGGGCGCACGCTGTATATCCTGGACGAGCCGACCACCGGCCTGCATTTCCACGACATCGCACTGTTGCTGCGCGTGATCCACAAGCTGCGCGATCAGGGCAATACGCTGGTGGTGATCGAACACAACCTCGACGTGATCAAGACCTCAGACTGGGTGATCGATCTGGGACCGGAAGGCGGCGACGGCGGAGGGCAGATCATCGCGCAAGGCTCGCCACAGGACATCGCCAAAAACAAGAAAAGTGTAACCGGGGTGTATTTGAAGCAGGTGCTGAACAGGTAACACAAGCAAACCCAAAACCGGCTCACGCGGAGGCGCGGAGGGCGCGGAGAAAAACAAATACAAATCAAAAACTGGGAACTGGAAACTGGAAACTGGAAACTGGAAACTGGAAACTGGATTAGTTTAAGATTTACAGCTTAACTCCCAATGTTTGGTTGTTGGTACCTGGTTTTAGTTCAAGTTTTGTTTTTTGGTTTTCTCCGCGCTCTCCGCGTCTCCGCGTGAGGCTGCTTTTTCAAAGATAATTATGCAAATTACCAGCGCCATCGAAATTTCCGAATCCGAAATCGAACTGAATGCGATTCGCGCTCAGGGTGCGGGCGGCCAGAACGTCAACAAAGTCTCGACCGCAATCCACCTGCGCTTTGACATCAATGCTTCTTCACTGCCGGAGGAATACAAGGAAAAACTCCGGCAGCTGGCCGACCGGCGCGTCACTAATGACGACGTGATCATCATCAAGGCGCAGCGCTATCGCAGCCAGGAGAAGAACCGCGCGGACGCACTATCCCGTCTTCAGGCACTGATCATCAGTGCGGGCATCTCGGCGAAGAAAAGAACACCGACCAAACCCACCAGAAGTTCGAAGAAGAAACGCCTTGAGGGTAAAACCCGGCGCGGCGAGTTGAAAACCTTGCGGGGCAGGATCGCCGGATAGTTGCCCTCAAAACTGCGCATCATAAAACCGGATAGCATTGCGCCCCGCTTCTTTGGCCTGATACATCGCCGCATCAGCCCATTTGAGAATGTCATCCGGACTCCCTTTGTGGTCGATAAACACGACCACGCCGATACTTACCGTGCAACGATGCTCGATTGTAGTTTCCGCCTTGCCGTCAGGATAAAAAGTCAGCGAATACGGCTCAGACAGGGTGACGAGAATTTTTTCCGCGACGATGCGAGCCTGCGCGACTGACTCGATTTTGTCTGCCGTCAACTCATTGAGCATCACCACAAACTCATCGCCGCCAAAGCGCGCCACGGTGTCCATCTCGCGCACACAACATTTCAAGCGGGCCGCCGCCTCAATCAGCAGCAGATCCCCCACCGCATGCCCGCAGGTGTCATTGAGCGGTTTGAAATTATCCAGATCAAGGAACATCACGGCACCGTAACACCCGTTGCGACGACTGGCAGACATGGTCTGAATCAGACGCTCCCCCATCAGGCGGCGGTTAGGCAGTTTGGTGAGCGTATCGTAGAACGCCAGTTGGCGTATTGCTTCCTCCGTTTTTTTGCGGTTACTGATGTCGCGCGAATAGGCAACATGGTATTCCTGCTCGCCGAGCTTCACATAATTGGCCGATATCTCAACGGGGATGATGGTGCCATCCTTGCATCTGTGCTGCGTCTCAAAAAACTGCGACTTGTCACATTTCATACTTTCCCAGTGCGCATCCCATTGGCCTGCCGGGAACAACGGATCGATATCGGGTATGGAAAGTTTTAGCAGCTCTTCTTTGCTGTAGCCCAGCGTCTGGCATGCCTGCTGGTTGACATACTGGATGCGTGCACTGGCATCCATCCAGAACACCCCGAACGAAGCGTGTTCCATGGCAAACTGGGTGAGTTGAAGCTGCATTTCGGCTTGTTTACGCTCGGTGATGTCGGTATGCGTACCTATCATCCGGACAGGTTTCCCATCATCACCGCGACTGACCACCATCCCCCTACCCAGTATCCATTTGTAGCTGTCGTCCTTGCATCTCAAGCGGTATTCAACGACATAAATTTCCGACTTGCCCTCAAGATAGGCTTGCATTGTTTCTGCAACATACAAGCTGTCATCGGGATGAATGCGTTTTAGCCATTCATCGTTGGCAGGCAGGATATCGCCATCGGAATACCCGAGCATTTCCTTCCATCGCCTGGAATACTTCACCTCGTCGGTCAGGATATTCCAATCCCAGACGCCGTCACCGGAACCCTCAATGGCGAATTTCCAGAGGGATTCGCTTTCATGCAAGCTTTTAGTCCTGACATTGACCAGTTTGCGTAAACTGATGTTCCAGAACAAAATAATGCTGGCCAGCAGCAGACCTAACAACAAAATTATGCCCACTCTATGCTGATACAGCCAGTGATACAGCCAGTTTGATTGAACGACCTGCCCTTGCAGCCATTGTGCATCCAATGCCTGAAGCTGCCCGGATGCACGCATGCGGGCAAGATGCCGATTCAGCAATTCGATCAAAGACGGGTTATCTTGACGGGTGGCAAAGGCGAAATCCTGGGTAAAAATATTACCCGCAACCAGGTCGATATTGCGAAAACCGTATTCAGAGATGGTTCGTACACACGCCTGCTGTGCACAAAGAAAAGCATCCGTTTTACCCAGATTCAAACGCAGCAACCCCTCTACCCTGCTGTCCACGATGTATCGTATAAAATCGGTTCGATCCGCGAGTTTATCCAAAGAAATGTCGTTCTTCTGAAACTCGACACGCTGCCCCGCCAGTGTCGCCAGATCAACGATGCTTTTGTTCCTGTGATTGCGAAAGATTGCCTGCGAAATTCGGCTGTGAGGGGCGGAAAACCGAAATTGCGCGGCACGTTCCGGGGTAACGATCATGTTGATGATGTCGACCTTGCCTGCATTGAGCGAGTCCACCGCATCGGACCAGTTCATCGGTATGAATTCAAATTTCACCCCGGCGTCTTCGCCTATGGCGCGCAGCAAAGAGGGCGTGAATCCTCGCGCGTCCCCCTGCGCATCCACGAATTCGAAAGGCGGGTATTCCCGGTCAATCGCCACCCGATAAACCGGTCTGATCTGCTGGCCTGTTGCATTACCGGACGCCGGCCAGAACAGGATGACAGCAAGCAGGCAGATGAATAAATTCAAGCGAAAGACCATCCGGCCCGCCATACAGGATGGCGTTACCGGCATTGCAATCTTCCTGAATTCAGAATCCATAAATTGCCCGTTGATCAAATGACGATTCGGAGCCTACCCCCGCAACTGACCGGCAAAATGCTGCAGGACAAGTTACCGATTGTTCTGCCGCGTCGGGTCAAACAGCCAGCTCGTACACTCGCTGTGAACGTTTAATATCAAGCGTCTGATGCTCGCCAAGCGCCGTCAGTCCATGCCGCTCAAGTTGCGCCACCAGCGCCGGGATCGCCTCGGCACCGATGCCGTAGTCCGAGAGCAGGGTTGGCACCTGCAACGATTCGAAGAATTGCCGGGTGTGTGAGATGGCCAGATTGATGCGCTCATCCGGCGTGCCTTCGCGTATGTCCCAGACGCGATCTGCGTACTGCAGCAGTTTCTCGCGTTTTTCGTGGCGGCATACTTGCAGCATGGCGGGCAGCAATATTGCCAGTGTCTGTGCGTGGTCCAGGCCGTGCAGCGCGGTGAGTTCGTGGCCAAGCATATGGGTCGCCCAATCCTGAGGCACACCGGCACCGATCAAGCCGTTGAGCGCCAGCGTTGCCGTCCACATCAGGTTGGCGCGCACTTCGTAATTCTCCGGCTCCTGCAATGCCCTGGGACCTTCTTCAATCAGCGTCAACAGCAGGCCTTCGGCAAAGCGGTCCTGGACCTTGGCATCGGCCGGATAGGTGAGGTATTGCTCGGTAATATGCACGAAAGCATCGACCACGCCGTTGGCTACCTGACGTGGCGGCAGCGTGAAAGTCTTGCCGGGGTCGAGTACCGAAAAAAGCGGGAACACCAGCGGACTGGAGAAGGCCAGCTTGTCATTGCTCGCGCGTCTGGACACCACTGAAAAATTGTTCATCTCGGAGCCGGTGGCGGGGAGTGTCAGTACGCTGCCGAACGGGACCGCGCGCTTTATCTCGGCCTGTTTGGCGAGAATATCCCAAGGCTCGCCGGCAAAGGGAATCGCCGCCGCAATAAACTTGGTGCCATCGATCACCGAACCGCCGCCGACGGCAAGCAGGAAGTCGATCTGTTCACGGCGCGCGAGTTCAACCGCCCGCATCAGCGTCTCATAGGTCGGGTTAGGCTCGATGCCGGCGAACTCGAACACGGTAAAGTCTTTCAGTGCCGCCTTCACTTCGTCCAGCGTGCCGGTCTTGACGACACTGCCGCCGCCATAGGTAATCAGTACACGTGCACCCGCCGGAATCTCGCGCGCAATATCTGCAATGCGCCCCTGACCGAAGAGGATACGAGTCGGATTGTGAAAAGTGAAATTCTGCATCGTTTATCCTTTTATTATCAGATACTTATAAAAAATACGTTGGTTTAACGCCCCGTCGAACCGGGTGGCCCGGCGCGCAGATATTGCACAGGCCAGCATGCAGCCTGCCCCAGTGCCTGTGCGGCACTCAACGGCCAGTAGGGATTGCGCAACATTTCACGGCCGAGCAGCACCATATCGGCCTGTCCGCTGCGAATGATGTGATCTGCCTGCGCAGGTGAGGTAATCAGGCCGACGGCAGCAGTGGGAACGCCAGCCTCGCGGCGCACCCTGGCTGCGAATTCGGTCTGAAATCCCGGACCTGCGGGTATTTTTGCCGCAGGCAGCAGCCCGGCGGATGAAACGTCCACCAGATCGACACCCATTTCTTTCAGGCCACGGCACAGCTCGACCGTCTCATCGGCACTCCAGCCGCCATCCACCCAGTCGGTCGCCGACAGACGGATCAACAGCGGGAGTCGCTCCGACCAGACGGCGCGAACGGCAGCAACGACTTCCCGCACCAGCCGGGTACGATTCTCGAAACTGCCGCCGTAGCGATCCGTGCGCAGGTTGGAAAGTGGCGAGAGGAACTGGTGCAGCAGGTAGCCGTGCGCCGCATGGATCTCGACCGCCTGAAAGCCGGCAGCAAGAGCGCGGCTGGCGCCGGCGGCAAACCGGGCGATCACCTGACAAATAGCCGCCTCGTCGAGTTCGCAAGGCACGACATAGTCTTCACCGAAAGAGACCGGCGACGGAGCGACGACAGTCCAGCCACCCTCGGACTCGCTCAGCGTACTCTGCGCCTGCCAACCCAGCCCGACGCTGGCCTTGCGGCCGGCATGCGCCAACTGGATAGCGGTCACGCAACCTTGCGCCTGCGAGAAGCGCACGATGCGCGCTAACGGTTCGATGTGTCTGTCATCCCAGATACCGAGATCGCCCGGGCTGATCCGACCCTCCGGCGTCACCGCCGTCGCCTCAACGATCATCAGCGCAGCACCACCGACAGCGCGACTGCCGTAATGCACGAAATGCCAGTCTGCCGCCATGCCGTCTTGCGCCGAGTACTGGCACATGGGTGGAATGCCGATGCGGTTACTCAGGACAATGTCACGCAGTTTGAGCGGTTCGAACAGATGAGCCATGGTTCGCCTCCTGATAACAGTTGGCAAACTTTACCACACGAGCCGCACCTCGTGCATGCTTGTAGCGGGCTGAAGTTTCAGATAAATACCACCACCGGATTTGCAACAGGCGGCTCCAGTGTCCAACCTATAAAAAGCACACGCCACATCGATGATTGCAAGAGCAAAGCTCTTAGCAAGAATTGAGTTGCTTCATCAGAGAACACCGAGATCACCGAGTAAAGCGGGGCAAGCAGGGATGATGCCCTGCGGGAATCAAATCGCAAAACAAATAGTTATGATAAGTTTTTCAATCACCTTTTGGGTGAGTCAACAAAAAGTGAAAAACCCATGTAACTCTCTGTGTACTCTGTGAGCTCTGTGGCTTGAACTGCGATTTTCAGGTTCAATGGCGGAACCTGAAAAAAGCAGCCAGCTGCCTGGAATACATAAAAATCACTGCCTGAATCATTGGGTGTTTTTTCGTGTATTTCGTGGACAGCTGTTTTTTCTAGGTAAAATGACTTCTTTCGGGCACAGCCGTAGACGGAACAGGAACAATGAGTACTAAAAAAGTGGATGTCTTGCTGGTGGGCGCGGGCGTGATGAGCGCGACACTGGGCAAGTTACTGGCGCAACTGGACCCCTCGTTAACCATTACCATGGTCGAGCGCCTGAGCCGTGTCGCCAGCGAGAGTTCGCACGGACTGAATAATGCCGGAACAGGCCATGCCGGTTATTGCGAGCTCAATTACACCCCGCAACAAGCGGACGGCACCGTTGAAATCAACCGTGCGCTGGGCATCAACTCGGCATACGAGGTGTCGCTGCAATTCTGGTCCTATCTGGTCGAACACGGCGTGCTGCCCGCACCCGACAAATTCATCAATCCTATTTTCCACCAGAGTTTTGTCTGGGGAGAGACCGACGTGGCGTTTCTGCGCAAACGCTATCAGGCTTTGCGCGCCCATCATTTGTTTGAAGAAATGGAATACAGCGAAGATCACGCGGTATTGCGCGAATGGATGCCGCTGGTGATGGAACATCGCGACCCTGCACAATCGGTTGCAGCCACACAGGTCAAACACGGCACAGACGTCGATTTCGGCATGTTGACGCGCAAACTGGTCAAGGCTTTGACCCGTCATTCGAGCTTCGATCTCAAGTTGTCCCACACCGTTACCAGCATGAAACAGCACGCGGACGGCCGCTGGCATGTGCGCATCAAGGACAATCATAGCGGACACAGCAAGACGCTCGATGCAGGTTTCGTATTTCTCGGTGCAGGCGGCGGCGCGTTGCCGCTGCTGCAGAAATCGGGGATTCCTGAAAGCCGGGGTTATGGTGGCTTCCCGGTGAGCGGACAATGGCTGATCTGCAAAAATCCGGAGGTCGTGAAGCGACACACCAGCAAGGTTTACGGCAAAGCGCCTATGGGTGCGCCGCCCATGTCGGTGCCGCATCTCGACACACGCATCATTGACGGGAAACCGGCGCTGCTGTTCGGCCCCTTCGCCAGCATTACCACCAAGTTTTTGAAGGAAGGCTCGGTGCTGGATCTGTTTTCATCGCTCAAATCGAACAATCTCAAGCCCATGCTCGCGGTGGCGCGCGACAACCTTGAGCTGACCCGTTACCTCATCACCGAGGCGTTCAAGTCCCATCAGGAACGGGTTGCCAGTTTGCAGGAGTTTTATGCGGATGCCAGGGAGGAAGACTGGGAACTGGCTTCAGCCGGACAGCGGGTGCAGATCATCAAAGGGTGCGACACCAAGGGCGGTCGTCTGGAATTCGGCACCGAGATTGTGACCTCCCAAGACGGCACACTCGCCTCGCTGCTGGGCGCATCTCCGGGCGCATCGACTTCGGTGCAGGCGATGATAACGGTCATCGAGCGCTGCTTCAGTTCGCGTATAGCAAGTGCGGACTGGCAGCAGAAATTAAAACAGATGATTCCGTCCTATGGCGAGTCGCTGGACAAGAATGAGGCATTGCTGCATGTCGTGCGCGAAAGAACGCTGGCCACACTGGGGCTGGAGCACAGAGCAGGTAAACTCGGCAGTGTGCGCAAGCCGCGCCAGGGTAACGCATCCTGAGATAAACCTATAAAAAAACATTTAGCCACAGAGAACACCGAGATCACCGAGTAAAGCTTTTTGTCATGCTCGTTGTTGAGTGGCAGAATCAGCATCGCTCTTCATCCTTTGATAACGGGCTTGAGCCTGCAGATATTTTTCGTTGCGCGGCGGAGGATTGTCGATCAACTCCAGCAGCCTTAGCGATTCCCTGCGTGACAGTACAAGCGTCGATTCGCTTCCAATGACTTTTTCCGCCTTCTCCAGCGCGGCTTGAACGACAAACTGGTTCATCGTAGCACCCACGATGTCAGCCGCCATTTGCAGTGTTTCCTGCACGTGATCAGTGATGCGAATGGTGAGTCGTTTTCCGGTTTGGGCAAGCATAACAGTTTCCTGAATAAGCATTTTCAATGCGGCAAATGTAGAATCATGGCATCATTTTGTCACCAACTTATTGGTTATTGCCCTGGGACGTGTTCCGATCAAATCCGCCACCGGTTACAAACCCGCCTGCCGCAGGCCGCCAAAACCGAACCCAATTGCTTCGAATTTTGAATCACTGGTATTGGCACCTGAGGAAGCGCTGATTTAATCCGTTCGTGGTGAGCCCTTCGACGCCGTTCGTCCTGAGCCTGTCGAAGGGGCGAATGGCGCTCAGCAGAGCCTTGTCGAACCATGATTGGATAAATCATTAACAATCAATTAGTTCCGCAAACCCTTCGACAAGCTCAGGGCGAACGGGTGATTTGTTCAGCGCCTCCCTAAGCCGCCGCAGAACTCTGTGAAAATAAGCTTCCTCCATTGTCAGCAGTGTGCTGAAACCGGAACTTGGCCTTATCTCCTTCGTTCACCCCATGCACTGCTAAAATATTCTTGGCGAGATCGATACCCACGGTGATAATGCACATGACTTTTCCCATCATGACGGTTTAGATGAAAACGACGCTTTCCATCTCGGCACTTTTGAGACCGATTGCGGCAATTTCACCGCACCTTCGCGACGGGGAAGCCCCTTTCATTCGTTAGGCCTATGATGAACGCTGTGGCATATGAAACTCTAGTGAACCGATTACTACCGTTCGTCGGAAGCCTTCTTGTTTATCCGAAGAATTCCAAGAACATGATGGGCTGTATAACGGGTGGTACTGCATTTTTTGTCGGATCGGGCCAACAGCGATTCCTCGTAACAGCCGAACATGTTTTTCGGGAAATCGAAAAACTGCGAAGCGAGCGAGATATAGTAATTCTGCTTTGCGGAGTCAATTCACCCCCGATTGAAATATCGAATTGGCCAATTCATTCGCGTGACGCTTTTGTGGATATATGTACCGTGCAAGTGCCTAGTGTTTTCATTTCGGATGAGCTAAAAAAAGAGTTCTTCCCATTTCCGAAAGAACTTACAGTAGTTGAAAAGGGAGATCATGTGCTCGTGCTCGGTTATCCTGCAGAACATCGACATTGTGCCGCGGACACGGTTAATACACGATGCTTACCTCACCTTGTTTCTGTCACCGACGTAGGCCCGAGACATTTTACATTGGCAGATGAAAGCAACCAACGAAAGATACTGATAAATCCAGGGTTGCTTGAATATCCGGAACATTTAGGCGGCATGAGTGGATCACCTGTCTTTAAAGTTAAGCGCGACTCTGAGCCGCAGTTTGTTGGTGTTTTTGTAGGAGGCGGAGATGGCATTCATGGAGTGTGCTTTTGTAGCCATGCTTATTTTATTTTGCCGACTGGTAAATTGGATTATGTGCGCATTCCCCCACCGTAAATTACACATTATGTGCCAAGTGCGGCGGACTCTACGCGGTGTGGCGTGGCGTGGCCTAACTTTACGCTCAACCGGACGCTGCGCGATAAAGCCGCGCAGCGCCGGTTAGCTCTACTACAAGGGCTTCCCCGTCATTGCAACTGACCTGTTGGTTTTTTGTTTACGATTTTTCTGCTCTCAACAATCACGTTTGCTGACTTCTGCTGCCGATGCGAGTAGGTGAAGGACTGCTAAACTAC
>JBAZAY010000008.1:0-84342 GCA_041671725.1 Gallionella sp.
GGTGAAATATAGCGAAGCTGTTTCCGACTACTTCATTGGTTGGGGCACACTCAATACCACGAAGACCAAGGGTAGTAATTATCTGGAGTTGAACCTTTCCCAGGATATGGGTGATGGCTGGGGGCTGCTGGGCCATATCGGGAGTCAGAAGGTTAAAAATGTTCCCACGGCTGACTATACCGACTGGAAGGTCGGCGGAACCAAGGATGTTGGTTTCGGCACAGTGACGGTGGCTTATTCGAAGACGAATGCCCAAGGCGCTGCAGGACAGGCTTATAGCTGGGATAACAAAAACACCGGCAAGGGTGTCTTGGCTGTTTCTTTCGCTAAAACATTTTAATCATCCCAAGGCGGGATGAGTCCCGCCCCCATCAGGAGAATATTATGAAAATGGTCACAGCCATCATCAAGCCGTTCAAGCTTGACGAAGTGCGCGAAGCCCTGTCTGCCATCGGCGTGCAAGGCATCACGGTCACCGAAGTTAAAGGTTTCGGGCGGCAAAAGGGGCACACCGAGCTGTATCGCGGTGCGGAATATGTGGTGGATTTTCTGCCCAAGGTCAAGTTGGAAGCTGCAATTCAAGCCGACCAGCTGGATCGCGTGCTTGAAGTAATCGAAAAAGCCGCGCAAACCGGCAAGATCGGCGACGGCAAGATTTTCGTGCAGGAACTTGAGCAAGTGATCCGTATCCGCACCGGTGAAACCGGTTCGGAAGCCCTTTAAGGAGATCGAAATGCAAAAACTCATCGCTTCATTCATGCTGCTGGCCATGTTGTGCGGCCTGACAGCCCCTGCTTTCGCTGAGGAGGCGACCTCCGCCCCGGCAGTGACAGAAACCGTTACAGCACCTGTCGCGACACCATCCGTTGTTCCCGCTGAAGCGGCATCTGTTGTAGCCGCAGCCCCGGTTGCGGCTCCCGTGCCGAACAAGGGAGATACCTCCTGGATGCTGGTAGCTACGTTGCTGGTGATCATGATGTCCATCCCCGGCCTCGCGCTGTTCTATGGCGGTCTGGTGCGCAGCAAGAACATGCTGTCGATACTGATGCAAGTATTCAGCATCTTCGCGCTGATCACCGTTCTCTGGGCGATTTACGGCTACTCGCTGGCGTTCACCGAAGGTAATGCGTTCATCGGTGGCTTTGACAGGCTGTTCCTGAAGGGTATTTTCGATCCGATGACGGGTAGTGTTGCCAATGCGGCCACCTTCAGCAAAGGCGTCGTTATCCCTGAGTTCATCTTTGTCGCGTTTCAAGCCACTTTTGCCGCCATCACCGTGGCGCTGATCGTCGGTGCATTCGCCGAGCGCATGAAGTTTGGCGCCGTGTTGTTGTTCTCCGCATTGTGGTTCACTTTTGCCTACTTGCCGATTGCTCACATGGTCTGGTTCTGGACTGGCCCTGATGCAATCAAGGATGCCGCGACACTTGCCACTGAAACTGCAAAAGCGGGCTGGTTGTTCCAGAAGGGTGCACTGGACTTTGCCGGCGGTACCGTGGTGCATATCAATGCCGCGATCGCAGGTTTGGTGGGTGCGTTCCTGGTAGGCAAGCGTATCGGCTACGGCAAAGAAGCAATGGCGCCGCACAATCTGGTAATGACCATGCTAGGTGCTTCACTGTTGTGGGTGGGCTGGTTCGGTTTCAACGCAGGTTCTGCGCTGGAAGCGGGCGGTACGGCAACTCTGGCATTCGCCAACACCTTCATTGCAACTGCTGCTGCGGTACTCACCTGGTTGGCTGCGGAATGGCTGGTCAAGGGTAAGCCGAGCCTGTTGGGTGCAGCATCCGGTGCAGTTGCAGGCCTGGTTGCGATCACTCCGGCTTGTGGCTGGGTAGGTATCGGCGGTGGCATGGCTATCGGTGCACTGTCTGGTGTGGTGTGCTTCTGGGGTGTGACTGGCCTGAAGAAACTGCTCGGTGTGGATGATGCGCTGGACGTATTCGGCATTCACGGCATCGGCGGTATCCTGGGTGCGCTGCTCACCGGTGTGTTCAACAACTGGAGCATGGGCGGCACAGGTATCGCCGACTACGTGAACAACACCGTTGTTGATACCGTCATGGCTGACCAGGTCTGGATTCAAGCGCAGGCTGTACTGACCACAATAGTTTGGTCCGGTGTGGTCGCCTTCATCTGCTACAAGATCGTTGACCTGACCATCGGCCTGCGTGTGAAAGAAGAAGAAGAACGCGAAGGTCTGGATACCACAGCTCACGGCGAACGCGCTTACAACTACTAAGTTCAACTCCCTCCTCCCTGAGCCGCCACGGCTCAGTTTAAGGGCACCGCAAGGTGCCCTTTTTTTCACATGAAATACAAGCACGCAGTGCGACAATATTTCATGGGGAATGCCCTTGCGGCATTGCGGGCTTAGTTGTGTGGGTAATCAATGATGGCATGACGGATTTATCGTCATAGTCAGAATTGAGTTGTCCTATCAGACCCTTCATTCAGAAACGCGAGCCGTTAGGCGACATGTTTCGAGGGAATGCCCCTGCGGCATTGCGGTTCTCACGCAACAACGCCCAGCCCCCGTGCGGTGAAGTTGCCTATGCGCACGTTGTTGGTGCACCCGCTTGTATCTGCTCGATTTAATTACCTGTTATTATTGACTTTATTTGTTTGGCACCGATTTTGCTTAAATGTAGCATTAAGTACAAATTGGAATACCGATATGTTGAAAAGCCAACAAATGAATCTGACCGGCGACGAGCGTTCCTGGTTGCCATACTTAGGCAAAACAGGCTCTGTTGCGATGAGTTGGGCTTGTTATCTGAATAAATGGCGCTATCCCATCCTGGAAGAAATCTTCGAATCCATCGCCACCACCCGGGTGCGTATCCTGACCGAATGGACGGAACAGAAGTGGTCGACTCTTTCCGGTATTTCCTTGCAGCTAGCCCACGACTGGCCAAAATTTGACGCGGAAACACTCGCGGAAAATCTGCGCCTGGATGGAGACTTCTCGGAACTGTTTGTGATCGATACCCAGGGCAAAACGCTGTATTCAACTTTCAGCTCCAGAGTGGGTAAAAAAGACCTCGATGCAAAAGCGGTCGCCTGTGGCCTGGCAAAAAATTTTCTGCATGGCCCATACCTTGACGATGCAACCCTTTCGCTGGGCGCAACCAGTTCCCGGTTCCATGATGCGGTAACACTGATGTTTTATTTTCCGCTACGCAAGGACGGCGCATTGCTGGGCGCAGTTTGCGGACGGGTACCGAATGATGTGCTGGGGGACTTGATTCAGCGCGAGGCCGGACATATTTTTCATGAATCGGGGGATAACTATTTGTTCATGGTGAAAGCCGGATTCGATGGCGCTATCCAACCCGGCACGGCGTTATCCCGTTCACGGTTTGAAGATGCCACGTTCAGTATGGGAGACAACCTGAAGCAAGGGGTACGCACTGATTTTGGCAGTGTATCCGTCAGAAATCATACTGAATTCGAACTGAAATTCAACGATCCGGCCACAGGACAGTTGCATCCCGGTGTGCGCGAAACCATCAGGCGAGGTCAAAATACATTCGTTACCTATCCTGGCTATGCCGATTACCGCCATATACCGGTGATCGGCCGGGGCATCACATTTTCCCTGCCGGGTTCCGCCGATGTATGGGGGATGATGTGCGAAGCAGACCTCGAAGAGGTGTATCGCTTCCGCACCCTCAATTTCAGAATAATGTCCGTTTATCTGTCTATGGTGATCGCTATAACAGCCATCAGTTTGGGAGTTGCACAAGTCTTTGCACCGGGCGCTTTGGCTATGGCCGGCGTATGTTGCACCCTGTTTTTTATGGGAAGTCTTGCGCTGCATCGCTATGTCAGCAAGCCCGTCGGACAGCGTTTGCGCGGCATGGTTGGCGTGATCCGCAATGTCGCTGAGGGGCATGGCAATCTTTCCCAACGCCTGGATCGGCAGGATGCAAGTCGTGATGAAGCCGGCGTGCTGGCGCAGTGGATAAACAGCCTGGTCGACAATATCGACCGAACCGTCGGCAATGTCCGGCATGGCACGGATGAGATGGTTAACAATCAGACGCATATGGACGTGCGCAACAAGCAGGCGACCATCGCGACGGGTGAAGTACTGGTCGCAGTACAGGATATTTTGCAGGCTCTGGAAAAGCAGATGAGCGACATCCATCTGGCAACCCTGACAACCGATGAGATGCGCACTGCGATGCAACAGGCGACGGATCGCGCCAGCGCACAGGTAGCGATGGTGCAGAACCGCACCCAGACTATCCGTGACTCAATCAAAGCGTCGTCCTCGACGATCCACTCTCTGTGCGAAAGTACCGAAAAAATTGGCGAGATTGCAGAAGTCATCAGTGGCATTACTGACCAGACCAATTTATTGGCGTTGAATGCGGCCATTGAAGCGGCGCGTGCGGGTGAATTCGGTCGTGGTTTTTCGGTGGTGGCCGATGAAGTGCGCAAATTGGCCGAACGCACCAGTAACGCGACACATGAAATCAATAAGATGATTTCTGCAGTGCAGGAACAGGCTCGTGACGCTGTCGCCATCATGGAAAAAGGCGCGAGTGGAATGGAGGAAGGACTGCGACTGGCAGAAGCCTCTGCATCAGATAATTCCGGCTCTCATGAAATCGTCGAGCGTATGTTTGCCACGATTTCGCAGATTTCGATGAGCGCATCCGGCAGTGGCAGCAAGGTTCAGGGGGTGGCACGCGCCGCCGATTTGATGAGCGAATCGCTAGGCGAATTGAATTTTGCAATTGCAAGCAGCCGGGAGGGCGCACAAAAACTGCGCTTGCTGGTTAACCAATTCCAGATCACAGATACCCGCAACCAGGCAAATTGACATGAATACACATAATTTTACTGCCATTAACAACCGGGTCAGCGCAGGCGACACTGGCGGTGTAACAGGTCTGTTTCGCGATTTCACGGTCGCCACCGCATTTCAACCTATCTTCAGCTTATCGCACAGAAACCCGGTAGGTTATGAGGCTTTGTGCCGGCCAGTCAATGCGGATGGCATGCAGGTCTCTCCGCTTGCTTTATTTGGGCAGGTGAAAGATGAGTCAGATAATGTGCTGCTTGATCGATTGTGCCGTGCCGTTCATGTGCAGAACTTTTCAAACTTTTCGGACAAGTCGTGGATTTTCCTGAATGTGAATCCGCTGGTGACGGTGCTGGGGAAAAGCTATGGCTCCTTCTTCAAGGAGATGCTGGAAAAAAACGCTATTCCGCCCAGCCAGGTCGTTGTTGAGATTCTTGAGAAAGGCATTTATGACGAATCTATCCTGTCGGCGGCCGTTAATTATTACAAAAACCTGGGGTGCCTGATTGCCATCGATGATTTCGGCGCATCCCATTCCAATTTTGACAGGATCTGGAACATCCAGCCGGATATTGTGAAATTTGACCGTTCCATTATCGTTCAGGCGGAAAACAGTCCAGTCGTGCGCAAGGCTTTACCCAATCTGGTGGGGCTTATCCAGGAGCTGGGTTGCATCGCGCTGATGGAAGGCATCGAAACCGAGCAACAGGCACTGATTGCCATTGATTCGAACGTAGATCTGGTACAGGGATATTATTTCGGTTATCCGAGAGCGGTGCTGGTTGATCAGACAGAACCAAACACCATACTGTCCGAGCTGCGTGACAAACACACTATTTTTTCAGAAACGATTAGAACGCGTTACCGGGATGCGGTGGATCAGTGCCTGATTGAATTTAAGGCTGTGTTACAAACCATCAAAGTCGGCAGCGAGCAACTTAAGCAGTCCTGTGAAAAATTGCTGGCGCTGCCTGGTGTGATGCGCGTGTATTTTCTGGATGCAGCCGGTTATCAAATAGGCGAAAACTTACTTAAAAATGCGCTGCCGGAATATGCGGATCCGCGCTATAAGCCCTTATCCGAGGCAACAGGAGCAAATTGGTCGAGACGCTATTACTTCAGGCAGGCAATGCTTAACCCCGGGGAAGTTCAAGTAACGCGTCCCTACCGCTCACTGACTGGAAAGAGCCAGTGCATTACCATCTCGGCACTGGTCGACACCCCGGACGGAAAACTGGTCGCATGCCTGGATCTGGACTGGTCGTAACCACCTGATTGCTATACAAACTTTATAGACACCGGGATCGCAGAGGCAAAACATACTGTTGTTGTAGCGCAACCCGCTGCACCGACAGCATGCATTGCGCACTGTTCTTGTGCGTTAACTCGTAAAAGCTTACGGCAAACACCCAATAATCATTGTTTTTAGCTTGGCTCGATTATTGCTTCGCTGTATTGCGCATACAAAATTTTTCGACGGATATTAATTATCAACGATGTAACAGATTAAGCAGCGCGTTTGAAAGCCAGTATGGAATTGACCGATACGATGTCGGCGGAGGCTGGCCGACGAGCGCTCGATACAGGCAGTTTTAAATTCTGACTGTCCGACAGCAATTTCCAAGGAGTGATCAAAATGATTGCAAATAAAAACATCATGAAAGCGCTGCACCACAGTACGCTGATAGCGGAGTTGCGCAACCATGAGATCGGTATTCTCACCGGCCTGCTCACGCTCAGACATTACAAGGCGGGCGAGGTAATTGATAAACCGGATCCTTTGACAGACGCGCTGTTGATATTAGTCGACGGTAAAATCGAGGTGAGTGCCATGGTAGACGATGAGCCGATGGTCATGCACCTGAAAGACCCGGGTGAGCTGGCCAGAATTATCAGCTTTGTGGGCAGCAGCATGATGAAAATCGATGCCACCATTGTGGCTACAGAGGATAGTACCGTTTTAGAGTTGGAGCGCGCCAAGCTGGAGGCATTGCTGGACACGCATCACTCCATTGTCTATTACGTGATGCGCGGTCTGGTTCGCTATGCGCACAGCCTGGCGCGCCACAAGAGCGCCGAGACCTGTGAAATGAGCAATTATTTCTACCGCCTGAACGGTCGATTTTGAGTTCAGGCAATTCATGCACTGATGTTGACGATTAACCTGCGGCAGCAGTCGGTGTATCCTGTTGCCGTGGCGTTCATTATTCAATAACCGGGATACACATCATGAACTACGACGTCCTTATCATCGGTTCAGGCCCAGCCGGACAACATGCGGCCTGGCAGGCGGCGCGCATGGGCAAGCGAGCCGCAATCATCGAACGCAAGCCCAATCTGGGCGGTGCCGGCCTGCAAACCGGCACGATACCCAGCAAGGCAATGCGCGAAGTGGCTTACCAGCTCACGCGTTCCGGCGGAATGCGCGAGAAGCATGATGGTCGCAGTCGTCACGGTTTGCTGGCGGATGCGGTGCGCAGGAAAGAAGGAGTCATTGCCCAGCAGGAGTCGGTCATCCTGCAACGCCTGTTGCGCTCGGGCGTGGCCCTGATTCCGGGCGAAGCATCGTTTGTCGATGCACATACCCTGCAGGTTGCCGATAACGCAGGCAATACGCGGCAGATTACCGCAGGTGCCATCGTGCTGGCCACCGGTTCACGCCCGCGTCGTCCATCCGACGTGCCCTTCGACAAAAAGACGGTGCTGGATTCGACCTCAATCCTGAATTTGCGTCATCTGCCGGACAGCCTGCTGGTCGTGGGCGGCGGCGTAATTGCCTGCGAATTCGTCTCTATTTTCGCAGCGCTTGGGGTGCAGGTCTCGGTGGTGGACAGTCATGCACAATTGCTCGAATATTTAAGTGAAGATGTGGTGGCCGTGCTGGCCGACAGTTTTCTCGACATGGGCGTCAAATTTTACATGCGGGAGCGCGTTGCAGAAATTTGCTGTGAAGAAAACAGCACGCTTACCTTGCTGGAAAGCGGCAAACAGATACGCACCGATGTCGTTCTATATGCACAGGGACGCGAACCCAACAGCGAAGGATTGCAAGTCGCGCGCGCCGGCATCGTGGCGAAAAACGGCTGGATTGAGGTCAATCAGCATTTCCAGACCAGCGTGCCGCACATTTTCGCGGTAGGCGATCTGATCGGGCGTCCGGCACTCGCTTCCACCGGAATGGAACAGGGGCGCGCTGCCGTGCTGTATGCCTTCGGTGGCGAGCACCATGTCACGGCGGAAAACCTGCCAATGGCGGTCTACACCATCCCGGAAATTTCCTACGTCGGCAAGACCGAAAAAGAAGTGCAGCAGGAAAATATCCCTTATCTGATCGGCCGCGCTTATTTCAAAGACAGCGCGCGCGGACAGATCATCGGCGACGCGCAGGGGCTGCTGAAACTGATCGTGGATACGCGCAACGAAAAACTGCTTGGCGTGCATATCGTCGGCGAGCAAGCCAGCGAACTCATCCACATCGGACAACTGGTGATGAACCTGAACGGCACGGTGCGCGATCTGGTAGCCAATGTATTCAACTATCCGACGCTCGCGGAGTGTTACAAACTCGCCGCGCTCGACTGCACACATCAACTGGAACTGCGAAAAACCTCCTAGCAGTTCATGCGTACCGGTGATGCGCCGGGGCCTATACCCCGTAGGATTCCGGCATGGTGCTGCGCGAAAAACCGCTTCTGGAAAACTCGCGATCCGCCGACATATAACTCGACAACACCGACTGCGTGGACATACTGAAGCCGCGATACAAGTCCAGATCGTAGTCGGACATGCGGATTTTATGAGCGGCATTGCCAAAATCGCGGATGAACTCATCCCATGTGGCATAGCGCTGATCCCTGTCCTTCTCCAGTGCGCGCTCGATGACCGCAATCAATTCCTGCGGCAACTTTTTGCGGTACGTGGCAATCGGTGTGATCGGATAATTATGGATCGCGATCTGCGCGTCGAAGGTATTGTCCGCCTCAAAGGTGTGCCTGCCCGTCAGCAAGCGGTAGAGCACCGCACCCAGCGCATAAATATCGGCGCGCTGATCGAGTGCTTCGCCATCCAGTTGCTCAGGCGACATATAAGCCAGACTGCCAGCCACAACCGCGCCCATTTCACTCACAGGAATAGCACAGCCAAAGTCAGTGAGCTTTGCGACACCATTGGCCATCAGGATGATATTGCCCGGCTTGACATCGCGGTGCACCACACCGAGTTCTGCCGCATAGCGCAACGCATTGGCCACTTGTTCGATGACCGATAGCACGGTCAGGATGGGCGGCAGCGAATTGACGTGGTCGTAGTGATCCAGCGCGACGCCCTTGATATATTCCATCACCAGATAGGGGCCGCCTGCATCAGACAGGTCGGCACTCAGCACCCGGACGATATTCTTGTGCTGCATCTTGCATCCCAGTTCAACTTCGGTGATGAACATGGTCCGGTAGATTTCGGATTGACGGCGTAGTTGCTTGATGGCGACCGACGCCAGCGATTTGACGTGCTGGGCGTGATATACATTGGAAGTCTCACCCTCGCCTATCAGTTCGACGATGGAATAATTGCCGATGCGGTTTGGGCTGGCGGCCATTCAGACACTTTATTGAACAAGACCTGCTATCCGACAAGCCTGGCCGGGAAAGTTCATTTACTTGAATACAATGGTTTTGTTGCCGCACACCAAAACGCGGTCTTCAACATGGTAACGCAAGCCGCGCGACAACACCGTCTTCTCGATGTCGCGCCCGTAGCGCACCAGATCGTCCACCGTGTCGCCATGGTCGATACGCACCGTATCCTGCTCGATGATCGGCCCCGCATCCAGTTCGTCGGTGACGTAATGGCAGGTCGCACCAATCAGCTTTACGCCACGCTGATAGGCCTGGTGATAGGGCCTGGCACCGACGAAGGAAGGCAAAAAGCTGTGGTGAATATTGATGATCCGCCCCGAAAAACGCTGACACAAGGCTGGCGGCAATATCTGCATGAAGCGCGCCAGCACCATCGTATCGCCCTGATATTCATCGAACAAAGCTGCGATCTGCTCGAACGCGGCAGCCTTGTCCTGCATATCCACATAAATGAACGGAATGCCGTGCCACTCGACAAAGCTGCGCAATGCCTCGTGGTTGGATATCACGCAGGGGATGTCGACCCGTAATTCGCCGCTGCGCCAGCGATGCAGCAGATCGTCCAGGCAATGATCCTGGCGGCTCACCAGGATCACCAAGCGTTTGTTCTGCGCCGAATCCGCAAGTTGCCAGCGCATGGCGAATTCCTCCGCCAGTGGTGCGAACAGGCGACCGAATTCTTCTATATCGAACGGCAGTGAATCGGCGCGTATCTCCTGACGCATGAAAAAACGCTGCTCCTCCTGCTCGGTGTGATAACTCGCCTCGACGATGAATCCGCCATGCTGCGCGATGAATCCTGTCACAGCGGCGATGATCCCGGCGCGGTCGGGACAGGAAATGGTCAGGGTGTAGTGATGGGTCATGTATGGATTCCTTGAGAGGCGTTCAATAACATCGTTTTTTGCAATGAGGGTTCACTCTACATGAATTTTTCAGGCAGGCGTTTTACTTCGACAGCACTCCCCCACAACACCGACATGATATTGGCGGCGCGGGATTCGTCGCCGCTGGTAAAAAATTGCGAAAAATCCGTTCGCCCTGAGCCTGTCGAAGGGACGGAGTGGCGGGCGGGCAATTCGGTCAGAAGCCGGCGCTGCAAATGGCGCGCGACAGCCTCACCTGTATCCACCAGCGTGATGCGCTCCCCCACAACCTCACGGATCAGCGGCGCCAGAAAAGGGTAATGGGTGCAGCCCAGAATCAGGGTGTCAGCGTCGCGCGCCAGTAACGGCGCTGTATAGCGTTCAATCAGCTCGCGTGTCTGTGATCCGGCAAGATCACCCAGCTCCACCTGTTCAACCAGGCCGGGGCAGCCTTGGGTGACGATCTCCACATTGCCTGCGTAACGCTCCAAAAGGGCTGCGAAGCGCGCGCTTTCCAGTGTGCCGGTAGTCGCCAGCACGCCGACGACACCGCTCATGGTTGCTGCGACGGCGGGCTTGACGGCGGGTTCCATACCGATGAATGGAATGTCGAACTGACTGCGCAAGGTCGAGGCAGCGGCGGCCGTAGCCGTGTTGCAGGCGATGACGATGGCGTCCACGCCCTGTGAAATCAGGAAGTTGGTGAGTGCGATCGAGCGCTGCTCGATGTAGTGCGCAGGTTTATCGCCGTAAGGCACATGACCGGAATCGGCAACATAGATCAGATGCGCGTCCGGCAATGTCTGGCGGATGTGGTGCAGCACCGACAGCCCGCCGACCCCGGAATCAAAAACGCCGATTGCACCTGTTGTCATAAGCTGGTTTTAACCAAAAAGCATTTCACGCGGAGACGCGGAGAAAAACTAAACGCTAAAAACAAACCCCAATACCAAATTAAAACTATTCATTTTATTGAAGCTAATTTGGATTTTGATATGGTTTTGAACTTCTCCGCGTTCTCCGCGCCTCCGCGTGAGTAATCGCCGTCTATAGGTTAAGCCGCCATGCCCTGATCGCGCAGATACTCTTCGTACGTGCCGTGGTAGTCGGTGACGCCCTTGGCAGTAATTTCGATGATGCGCGTAGCCAGCGACGATACGAATTCGCGGTCATGGCTGACGAACACCACGGTTCCCTTGTATTCGAGCAGCGCGGTGTTAAGCGACTCAATCGATTCCATGTCCATGTGGTTGGTCGGTTCATCCATCAGCAGCACATTATTCCGTTGCAGCATCAGCTTGCCGAACAACAGGCGTCCCTTTTCTCCACCGGACAACACCTTTACCGGTTTATGGGCATCGTCGCCGGAGAACAGCAAGCGTCCCAAGGTTGCGCGCACGGTCTGATCGTCGTCATTCGGGCCGCGCCAGTAGGTCATCCAGTCCGTCATGATCCTGTCTTGCGCAAATTCGGCGGTGCTGTCCTGCGCGTAGTAGCCGACTTTGGCCTTGTCCGTCCACTTGATCACGCCATAGTCAGGTGTAAGGTCTCCCGCCAGACAGCGCAGCAACGTGGTTTTACCGATGCCGTTAGGCCCGATGATGGCGACTTTTTCGCCTGCATCGACGCGGATATTCACATTGGAGAACAACACCCGGTCGAAGCCCTTGGATAAAGCCTCAACTTCCACGGCGGTGCGATGCAACTTTTCGCGTTCGTCAAATTCGAAGCGGATGAACGGGTACTGGCGACTGGAAGGCTTGATGTCTTCGATCTTGATCTTGTCGATCTGGCGTGCACGGGACGTGGCCTGCTTGGCTTTGGATGCGTTGGCCGAGAAACGCGCCACGAAGGCTTTCAGTTCGGCGACCTTCTCTTTTGCCTTGGTGTTATCGGCGGATTGTTGCTCGCGCGCCTGGGCGGCAGCCATCATGTAATCATCGTAGGTGCCGGGATAAGTGGTGATCTTGCCGTAATCCAGATCGGACATGTGGGTACACACGCTGTTCAGGAAGTGGCGATCATGCGAGATGATGACCATGGTGCAGGTGCGCGCGTTGAGAATATTTTCCAGCCAGCGGATGGTGTTGATATCCAGGTTGTTGGTCGGCTCATCCAGCAACAGAATGTCCGGGTTTGAGAACAAGGCCTGCGCCAGCAGCACGCGCAACTTGAAACCCGGTGCGACAGCGCTCATCGGGCCTTGATGCAACTCGATGGCGATGCCAAGACCCAGCAGCAATTCACCTGCACGCGCTTCGGCGGTGTAACCATCGTATTCGGCGAACTCGGCCTCCAGATCGGCGGCGCGCATGTAGTCTTCCTCGGTTGCATCCGGGTTGGCATAGATTGCGTCGCGTTCCGACATAACCTGCCACATCTCGTTATGACCCATCATCACCACGTCCAGCACGCGATTGTTTTCATAGGCGAACTGATCCTGACGCAGCTTGCCCAGGCGCTCGCTCTTGTCGAGCATCACCTCGCCTGAGGTCTGTTCCAGATCGCGACCCAGGATCTTCATGAAGGTGGACTTGCCGCAGCCGTTCGCGCCGATCAGGCCGTAGCGGTTGCCGTCGCCGAATTTGACGGAGACGTTCTCGAACAGGGGCTTGGCCCCGAATTGCATGGTGATGTTTGCGGTTGATAACATGAGGTGCCTCACAAAATAATTCGCGCATTCTACCACCAGCACCTCTTGTATACTAAGCACAGGAGAGTAGCGTGAGTTGGTATTTGTTGGCACAAATGCAAAAATTCCGTTACATTGGCGTCGCGATCGTTGATTTCAGCATCAACGCCTGCAAGGGCAAACTCGTTGAAAGACGGGGACGCAGAGCTTCCGGGCTAAGGGACAGTGTCCTATCGACAACAGTCGAGTGCCGGCGGAGTCGCAAGCAGATCCTGTCCCCGCACATCCCTTTAGCCATTCCGTCAGCAATGTTTTTACGACAAATGGCGCAAACACGTATGAGCAAAGGTTGAAACATGGAACAGGAAGATATTAATTTCTCCGATTTTATCGCTTCGTCGATACACGACATGAAGAACTCCCTGAATATCCAGATCGAGTTTCTGGAGGAGTTAATGGGAGCGTGCCAGGGCAAAGTCAATGAGTCGATGAGAGCTCAGCTGGGGCATACGATCTACGAGGCAAGCAGAATGAATGTGAGCCTGATCCAGATTCTGAGCCTCTACAAGCTGGGAAAATCCATCTACCCGGTAGACATTGCAGAGCATTCGCTCAAAGAACTTCTGGAAGAACTGGCGCTGCAAAATCAGTCCATCATGACTTACAAGGGGATCACGCTGTCCATCTCGTGCGACGACGACTGCTACTGGTATTTCGACCGCGACCTGATAACCGGGGTCTTGGTTAATGCGATCAACAACGCCTATAACTACACGACCGACAAGATTCGCATCCTTGCACAGATCCGGGACAATATGCTGGAATTACGCGTGGAAGACAACGGCACCGGCTACTCAAACACCATGTTGCAGGAAAAAATCACGGAAGACCGGGGGATCAGCTTTGCCACCGGAAGTACCGGGCTGGGTTTCTATTTCTCTTCTCAGGTGGCCAGAATGCACAAGAACGCCGGCAAGCAGGGCTGTCTGACCCTGGAGAATGGCGGCGCTTATGGCGGCGGATGCTTCGTATTGACCCTGCCATAGCAGCCTGAACCAAAACCTGCACGCAATAATATCGCTTCAAGGAAAGAAAATGGCAACCTCATTGAAAGAATCGAACACGCTGGTTATTGATGATTTCCCGAGCATGCGCAGCATGCTGATGGGTTTTCTCAAGGCCATGGGTGTGAAAAGCATGGACAACGCAGGCACAGCGAAGGAGGCGCTTGCGCTGCTGGCTTCGAAAAAATACGACATCGTGATCTGCGACTATAACCTCGGGCACGGCCAGAACGGTCAGCAAATTCTGGAAGAGGCGAAACACAAAAATTACATCGGGTACGCAACGATCTGGGTGATGGTCACTGCAGAAAAAACCATGGACATGTTCATGGGCGCAGCGGAGAACAAACCCGACGATTACCTTTTGAAACCCATCTCCGAAGGCCTGCTGGAAACGCGGTTAAACAAGCTGATCGAAAAGAAAATGTCGCTTGAACCCATCGAGCGCGCGGTTGCGTCCAAAAACTACCTGCTCGCGATCGCACTGTGCGATGAGCAGCTCAAAAAACACACGACGAATACCCAGGAGTTCCAGCGCATCAAGAGCGACCTGCTGATGATGACCGGGAACTTCTCTGCCGCCCAGGTCTTTTTCGAAAGTATTCTGGCTGTACGCAGCATGCCCTGGGCCAAGACGGGTCTGGGAAAGGTGCATTTCCTTACCAGAAATTATCCGCTGGCCAAGCAGATATTCCAGGAGATCCTGACAGAAAACAAAATGTACCTGGAAGCGGCAGACTGGTTGTCGAAAACGCTTGATGCGATGGGGGATCTGGAGCAAGCCAAAAGCGTACTGCTCAGCGCCATGACACTTTCTCCCAATGCTGCTGCAAGGCAAAAGAGCCTTGCAGATGCGGCATACAAGAACGGGGAGCTCGATCTTGCGCAAACCTCATACGAAAAGGCGATAAAACTCGGAGAGTATTCCGTTCACAAGAACTCAAGCACCTATTCGGGGCTGGCCAAGGTGCTGACCGCCAAGGATGATCCGCAGGAGGCGCTGAAGGTACTGAGTCTCAGCCGTGAGGAGTTCAAGGGCGACCCCGGTGCAGAACTGCAAACAGCGGTGATCGAAGGGATGGTTTATCAAAAACTGGGGCAGCCGGAAAAGGCTGAGGCAGCACTTGCGGTCGCAGAGGAATTGATACGCTGCCAGCCCAGCAGTGCCAGTTTGTCCACCACGATGGATATGGCGGATGCGCTGCTGAAGCTCGGGCAGAAAGACAAGGCCTGTGGCCTGCTGGCAACCGTGGTCAAGAACAATCATGAAAACGCCGGCATCATCAGCATGGTTGAAGCGGTGTTTGACAAAGCGGGGCTGAGCGAGGAGGGGGGCGAGTTGATCAAGACGAGTTCTGCGGAAGTTGTGAGCATCAACAATCAAGGCGTGCTGCTCGCAAACCAGGGAAAATTCGAGGAAGGTGTCAAGCTCATGAAGCAGGCGCTGCTGACCCTCCCGGACAGCGACCTGATGATCACAAACCTGTGTGGAATGATGCTGGGCCTGATGTCCAAAAACGGCAAAGATGAACGCATGATATCAGAGGTCAGGCAGCATCTCGACCGGGTGAGCAAAATCAATCCGGGCAACAAAAAATACAATAACTATATGAATATTCTGAATAAATTGGCGAATTCACCACCAGCCGGACGCTGATACAGATTTTCAATACAAGGGCAAACCCGTCGAAAGGCGGGGACGCAAAGCTTCCGGGCTAAGGAACAATGTTCTATTCGATAACAGTCGAGTGCCAGCGGGGTCGCCAAGTGATGTAGCTTGTCAGGCGTTCCGAAGCTTTGCATAACTTTCATGTCAGGCCATATGAACAGCACGCAGAGTAAAAGCAAACCACTCAAACGAAAGATAATCGTCAAGAGGATACGCCGGGTGGTACGCGAACAACCTCGCGGCGCTTGGAAAATCGCTTATGCCGATTTCGTCACTGCGCTGATGGCATTCTTCCTGATGTTATGGCTGATCTCGGTGGTGGCTGAAGATGAACGGGACGCAATTTCGGAATATTTTAAAACACCCCTGAGGGTCGCTCTGAGTGGCGGAAAGAGCGAAGATATCAGCGTCAGCATGATCGTGGGTAATTACGGCGAAGACAAGACAAAATCATCAGGGCAAGTGAGCAAAGGCAGCAAACCGGATGAAAAAATCGTCATTTCGATGACAGATGCCACTCGCCTGCTGCATCTGCAAGAAGTAGCACGACTACAGTTGCTCAAGAACCAGCTGGAGCAGCTCATCGATACCAATCCGACATTGAGCAAATTCAAGAATCAACTGCTGATCGATATGACTACCGAGGGGCTGCGCATCATGATCGTTGATGCACAGAACCGCCCGATGTTTCAAATGGGTAGCGCAGCCCTCCAGCCGTATGCTGCGGAAATTCTGCAGGAGATAGGCAAGACGTTGAATCAGGTACCTAACAAGATCGGCTTGTCCGGACACACCGATGCCACTCACTATCAGGGCGGAAGCCTGGGTTACAGCAACTGGGATCTGTCGTCTGACCGGGCCAATGCCTCGCGCCGCGAATTGATCGCGGGCGGGATGGATCAGGCCAAGATATTGCGGGTGGTCGGTTTGTCCGATTCTGTGCTGTTCAATCCGAAAGATCCGTTTGATGCGCACAACCGGCGTATCAGCATTATCGTCATGAACCAGAAGACGGAGGAAGAGGCGAGCCATGATGGCGGACAATAGCCGCAGCTTTGCTCAGACTATCGGCTAGAATACGGGTAGTTTGTTACTGGCTTACACATATGGTTCCTCATCTGACTACCGCACTCAACGGCCCGCTGCTTGATCTGGAGCGGCGCTTTCTGGCCGCTATGCCTACCATCGAACACTGGTTTCGCAGTCAATGGCTCGAACATCCGGCACCCTTTTATGCCTCGGTGGATTTGCGCAACAGCGGTTTCAAACTGGCCCCGGTGGACACGAATTTGTTTCCTGGCGGATTTAATAATCTCAATCCTGATTTCCTGCCGCTATGCGTGCAGGCGATGCAGGGTACGGTGCAGAAGATTTGTCCTGAAGCACGCGGTGTGCTGCTGATTCCTGAAAATCACACACGGAATCTGTTTTATCTGCAAAACGTGGCGCAACTCGTCACCATCCTCAAACAGGCAGGCATGCTGGTGCGGGTCGGCAGTCTGTTGCCGGATATCACCGCGACTACTGAGATTCAACTGCCCAACGGCAGTGCGGTGAAACTGGAGCCGCTGGTGCGGCGCGGCAACCGTCTCGGCCTTGATGATTTTGATCCCTGTGTGGTGTTGCTCAACAACGATCTGTCGGCAGGTGTGCCGGATATTTTGAAGAATCTTGAGCAGGCTGTTTTGCCGCCGCTTGCAGCCGGCTGGTACACGCGGCGCAAATCACAGCACTTCAAGGCATACGATCGCGTGGCGAATGACTTTGCTGCGCTGCTTAACATCGATCCGTGGCTGATCAATCCTTATTTTGCCACTTGCAGCCAGATCAATTTCCAGGAGCGCGTCGGCGAAGAATGCCTCGCCGCCCAGGTGGATGATGTATTGCAAAAAATGCGCCTGAAATATGCCGAATACGGCGTCAAGCACGATCCTTTTGTTATCGTCAAAGCCGATGCAGGAACCTATGGCATGGGCATCATGACGGTCAAGGATGCCAGCGAAATTACCGGCCTGAATCGCCGCCAGCGCAACAAAATGTCGGTGATCAAAGAGGGGCTGCAGGTTCACGATGTGCTGGTTCAGGAAGGTGTTTATACCTTTGAAAATATCAATGAAGCAGTGGCCGAGCCGGTGGTGTACATGATCGATCATTCCGTGGTCGGTGGTTTTTATCGCGTGCATACCGGACGCGGGGTGGACGAAAATCTCAATGCACCGGGTATGCAATTCGTGCCGTTGGCGTTCGAGACTTGCTGCACCCTGCCGAATCCGGATTGCCCACCGGACGACACGCCGAATCGTTTTTACGCGTACGGTGTTGTGGCACGCCTCGCGTTGCTGGCCGCTTCGCTGGAGCTGGAGGAGATGGAAGCGTGACATCCGGATCTCGGTTTACTGTTTACGGTTTACGGTTAGCCGTCATCGGTTTGATGTTTGCGGTTTGCGGTTTGCTGTCGGCATGCGGTAAAGAGCCTTTGTATCAGGAACAGGGCTATGTGTTCGGCACGCTGGTGGAAGTCTCCATTTACGGTGAAACAGAGACACAAGCCAAACAGGCTACAAGCTCCGTGCTGCATGAATTTCAGCGCCTGCATGACCTGCTTCATGCCTGGAAACCGTCCGAGTTGAGCGAACTGAACACGGCCATCGCCCGGGGTGAGAGCCGCGCTGTTTCAGCTGAGCTGGCAACCATGCTGCAGGACGCAGCCAGGGTTTCGGCCCAATCTGACGGACTGTTCAACCCGGCTATTGGCGGTCTGGTGCAGCTTTGGGGGTTTCATGCCGATGAATTCAAACCAATGCAGCCGGATGAAAAGCAGATTGCGCAGTGGATTGCCGCCAATCCACAGATGAGCGATCTTACCTTCACCCCCGCCCCCGCCAGCGTGCTGGTGCGCAGCAGCAATAAGGCAGTGCAGATCGACCTTGGCGGTTATGCCAAGGGCTATGCGCTGGATCAGGCGGCCCGGTTGCTGCACAAACAAGGCATCCACAACGCGCTGATCAACATCGGCGGAAACATCCTGGCGGTCGGGCAGCACGGCAAACGTCCCTGGCGCGTCGGTATCCAGCACCCCCGCAAGTCCGGTGCGCTGGCAGCCCTGGAGTTGCACGACGGTGAGGCGATCGGCACGTCCGGCGATTACCAGCGTTATTTCATGCTGGGCGACAAGCGTTATTGTCATCTGATCGATCCGCGCAACGGGCATCCCATGCAGGGCGTGCAAGCCGTGACTATTTTGACGCATGGGGCGCATGCCGGAGTGCTGTCGGATGCGGCATCCAAGCCTTTGTTTATCAGCGGTATTCAAGGTTGGCGGGCGGCGGCGGCTCGGATGGATCTGAATGAGGCGATGCTGGTGGATCAGCTGGGCAACATTCATCTCACAAGTGGCTTGCAGAAACGGCTAGAATTCACCGACAAGAACATTCGTTTAGCGATTGAGCCATGAATAACCCGGAACAGGAAATCGTCGAGTACAAGATACGCCGTGCGGTCGGGATCAATGCATTGCGCAAGATCGCTACTATCGTAGCTGCGGAACGGCAAGCCGATATTGAAAATGCGCGGATATTGAGTCTTTTCAAGCGTTATGGATGGATTGTTCTGCTGGGTGCGGCGCTGTTATTAGCGTATTTGACGGGAGTAATTTAATTGGTCGGAATCTTATTGGTAACGCATAACGGCTTGGGCGACAGTCTGGCGGACTGCGTCAAACATGTATTAGGCGAAATACCGAAAAACCTGAAAGTGCTGTCGGTGCTGGCCGAAGATGATCCGCAGCAGAAGCTTGTCGAAGGCGAGGTCATGATTAAACAACTCGATAACGGTAGCGGCGTATTGATTCTGGCCGATGTGTTTGGCGCTACCCCCAGCAATATCGGGCGAAAACTCTGCCACACGGAGCGCGTGGAGGGTGTCGCCGGCGTCAATCTGCCGATGCTGCTGCGCGTGGTGTGTTCGTCAAACAGGAATCTGACAGAGTTAGCGAATCTCGCGGTCGAGGGCGGCCGCGAATGTATCGTTCATATGGAGCATTAGCATGCAGCAAGACGCACTCATCATCAATAAACTCGGCCTTCACGCACGCGCCTCCGCCAAGCTCACCCAGTTAGCCTCCAGCTTCAAATCTGAAGTAATGCTGTCGCGCAACAATCGCCGCGTGAATGCCAAGAGCATCATGGGCGTAATGATGCTGGCGGCCGCCAAGGGTACGACCATCAGCATCGAAACCATAGGTGAAGACGAAGCTGCAGCAATGCAGGCGATACTTGCGCTGATTAACGACTACTTCGGTGAAGGCGAATGAGCTTTACCCTGCACGGCATAGCGGTCTCCAGCGGCATTGCGATCGGTCATGCCCATCTGTTATCCCACAGTTCTCTGGAAGTGGCGCATTACGTATTGCCCAAACAATTTATCGCCGATGAAATTGCGCGCTTTGACGCGGCATTGATTGCCACCCGCAACGAGTTTTCCAGTCTGCGCAGCAACCGCCCCAGTTATGCCGCCGCCGAGTTTGATGCCTTCCTCGAATTACATCAGATGATTCTGGAAGACCCGCTGCTGAGTGTCGGGCCGCGCGAGATGGTGGAGCGCGAAAGTTGCAATGTCGAATGGGCCATCAAGGTGCAGACGGATGCATTGGCGGCGCAGTTCGACGAGTTTGAAGATGCGTACTTGCGTGAGCGGCAGGCCGATGTGAAGCAGGTCGCCGAGCGTCTGCTCAAACAGCTATCCGGTCAGCCGGGGCATCAGCCGACCCATCTGCGTCATGACGTCGAGACGATCCTGGTGGCACATGATCTGAGCCCTGCCGACATGATTCAGTTCAAGCCGCAACAGTATGCGGCCTTTATCACCGATGCCGGCAGTGCAACTTCACACACCGCAATTGTTGCGCGCAGCCTGAATACGCCTTGTGTGGTCGGTCTGCACCATGCGCGCGAGTTGATCCGTGAAGACGATCTGCTGATTCTGGACGGCGAACAGGGTGTGCTGATCGTCAATCCTGACAAGGCCATCCTGGCCGAATACAAGCTGCTGCAAAGTGAATGGGAGCTCGATCGCAAGAAGCTCAAACGCTTGCGCACCGCGCGCGCCAACACGCTGGACGGCGTTGTTATTGAGCTGCACGCCAACATCGAAAAACCGGAAGACATCGTTGAAGCCAAGGAAAACGGTGCAACCGGCATCGGCCTGTTCCGCAGCGAGTTTTTGTTTTTGAATCGCGATCAATTGCCGGACGAGGAAGAGCAGTTCGAGTCTTATCGCGCTGCCGCCGCCGGCATGAAGGGGCAGTCCGTCACAATCCGCACCTTCGATCTGGGTGCGGATAAACAAATCAAAGGCGTAGAACATGTAGCCAGCAACCCCGCGCTGGGATTGCGCGCGATCCGTCTGTGTCTGGCCGAGCCGCAATTGTTCCGCACCCAGTTGCGCGCCCTGCTGCGCGCCACACACTACGGCAACATAAAAATACTGATTCCGATGTTGTCCTGCGTATCTGAACTCAACCAGACCCTGCAGTTTATCGCTGCAACCAAACAGAATCTGGATGACGAGGGGATTCCTTACGACCGCGAGGTGAAAATCGGCGGCATGATAGAGATTCCGGCAGCCGCCCTGTCGCTCAGCGTATTCGCCAAACGGCTGGATTTCCTGTCCATCGGCACCAATGATCTGATCCAGTACACGCTGGCAATCGATCGTACCGATGAAGATGTGGCGCATCTTTACGACCCGCTGCATCCGGCTGTGCTGCACTTGTTGTCGCATGTCATCGGCACCTGCAACAAACTCGAGGTGCCGGTTTCGGTATGCGGCGAAATGGCTGGCGAGCTGGCCTACACCCGGTTGTTTTTAGGTATGGGGCTGCGCCAGTTTTCGATGTCTTCCGCACAAGTGCCGACCATCAAGCAGCGCATCCTCACCACCAGCCTGCCTGACATTGCTGCGCTCACACAGAAAATTCTGCGTGCCGACGATCCGATGAAAATCCGCGAGTTGCTGGATAAACTGAACGCCTGCCCCTTTTAACAGACACCTATCCGATGACAATGAACCGTATAAATTTTCTGGTGCGCCGCCACATGGGCAACATCGAAATGGTGGGCGTGCTGATGCGCGTATTCAGCTTTTCGCTGGTCAGTTGGCTGGGACCCGCCAGCCCGTTTATGTTCGTGTGGATATTCAACACCCTGGATGCCATCATCCTTTCCTGGTGCTCGGTGCTGAAGAAAGACAAGGCCTACACGCTGCTCAACGTATTCTGGATCATGGTCGGCGTGATCGGCATGCTCAGGGCGGGCGGCATGCTGCACTGAACAATTACTATTATTAATCAGTCAGTTACAATGCACTCACTCCACCACCCAATGCCGGAATAAGCTGGCTTACAGCGGCAGGATGCCGGCACGCACGACCGCCTCACTCAGCTCCGGCGAGCAGCGCTCGATAAAGCGATAGGCGAAACTGCGCAGATAATGGCCGCGCCGCAAGGCAATGTAAGTGGTATTCGCGCCGAACAGATGTTCGCACTTGAGCAGACGCAAATCAGTATCCTTGGCCGGATTGAACGCCATCGAAGCGATGATGCCGATGCCCATATCCAGTTCCACATACGTCTTGATGACGTCCGCATCCAGCGCCGACATCACAATGTCGGGCGTGATGCCTGCGTCAGCGAATGAACGATCTATTTTCGTCCGTCCGGTCAGCCCTTCGTGATAAGTGACGATGGGATACGCGGCGAGTGCCTTCAGCGTCAGCGGCTGTACCTGCTCCAGCGGATGCCCTGCGGGCACAATCACCGCATGATGCCAAGAGTAATAAGGGAATGAATCCAGTTTTGTCACATCGGCCAGCACCTCCGTCGCAACGCCGATGTCAGCCTCGCCATTGAGCAGCATGGTGACGATCTCATTCGGACTTGCCTGATGCAGCTTAAGGTGCACTTTTGGAAAAGCCTTCTTGAACTCCGTGATGACTTTCGGCAAGGAATAGCGCGCCTGCGTGTGGGTGGCAACGACCGTGAGCTGGCCTTCATCGCGACGACTGTATTGTTCTACCAGGTTCTTGATATTGTTGGCATCGAGCAGGATGCGCTCGACGATTTGTAGCAACTCGCGTCCCGGTTCGGTCAGATCCAGCAGACGTTTACCCTTGCGCACGAACAGCTCCACGCCCAGCTCATCTTCGAGATCCTTGATGTGTTTTGAGACACCTGACTGCGAGGTAAACAACGCATTGCCCACCTCGGTGAGGTTGAAGTTGCAGCGCACTGCCTCACGGATAATTCTAAGCTGCTGAAAGTTCATGTTACTGGCCTTTCTGAAAATCTAACTACATGCTGGAGCTTCACCCCCACCCTGGCCCTCCCCCTTCAAGGGGAGGGAATGCTGCACCTTCCCCCTTTGAGGGGGAAGGTCGGGATGGGGGTAAAAATTGATTATCGCCGCCTTAAACAGTGATTACTATTAAACTCTCTAGGCCGTAGCGCTTTCGAATACGCGGAACTGGCGCGGCCGTATGAAGACACTGTCGCCACAGGCCAGCGGTTCGGCATCAAAGCGTTCGCGGCTAAGCTCGATTTCGATCAGTTCGCTGCTGCCATCGGCGGCAACTTCCACGCGGACAATAGAACCGATGGCGCGCACCAGTTTAACCTCGACCGGCAACGCCGTGTCATCTTGCGGCGTCGTGCTGATGTCGATGTCGTGCGGGCGCACATAGGCCACCGCATCGCCGTGTTGCTGTGTCCACGGTGCGTGATCGCGGCTGTGAAACAGGTTCACATTGCCGATGAACTGATACACGAACGGCGTGGCCGGCGCCGCATACACTTCATCCGGCGTGCCGATCTGCTCGATTTTCCCTTTGTTCATCACCACCACGCGGTCGGCCACTTCCAGCGCCTCTTCCTGATCGTGGGTGACGAAGATGCTGGTGATGTGCAACTCGTCGTGCAAACGACGCAGCCAGCGACGCAATTCCTTGCGCACCTGGGCATCGAGCGCGCCGAACGGCTCGTCCAGCAGCAAAATTTTGGGTTCAACAGCCAGTGCGCGTGCCAGCGCGATGCGCTGCCGTTGCCCGCCGGATAACTGTGACGGATAACGGTCTGATAACCAGTCGAGCTGCACCAGATTCAGCAACTCATGCACACGGCGCTTGATCTCAGCCTCGTTGTGGCGTTCTTTCTTGGGCTTGACGCGCAGGCCGAAGGCGACGTTCTCAAACACGGTCATGTGGCGGAACAGCGCGTAATGCTGGAACACGAAACCGACGTTGCGTTCGCGTGCATCGCGTGCCGCGACATCTTCGCCGTGAAACAGCAGCTTGCCGGAATCCGCCAGCTCCAGACCGCCGATGATGCGCAGCAAGGAAGTCTTGCCGCAGCCGGACGGTCCCAACAGCGCAATCAACTCGCCGCTGTTGACTTCCAGATTGATGTTGTCCAGCGCCTTGTAAGTGCCGAAATGCTTGTTGATATTTTCAATTGTGATGCTCATCATTACGCTCCATGCAAAGGTTCGCCGCTGCGTTTCGCCTGCCATTCGACCAGCGACTTTACAGCCAGTGTAACTACCGCCAACAGGGCCAGCAGGGATGCCACCGCAAAGGCGGCGACGAAGTTGTATTCGTTGTACAGGATCTCTACGTGCAAGGGCATGGTGTTGGTCATGCCGCGTATATGGCCGGACACCACCGACACCGCGCCGAATTCGCCCATCGCCCGCGCATTACATAAAATCACGCCGTACAGCAGGCCCCACTTGATGTTCGGCAGGGTTACGCGCCAGAAAGTCTGCCAGCCGGAGGCGCCCAGCGATACGGCCGCCTCTTCCTCTTCCTTGCCCTGCGATTGCATCAGCGGAATCAGCTCGCGCGCAATGAACGGGAAGGTGACGAAGATAGTCGCCAGCACGATGCCTGGCACAGCGAAGATCAGCTTGATATCATGCGCCTGCAACCACGGGCCGAACCAGCCTTGCGCGCCGAACAGCAGCACGTAAACCAGGCCGGACACCACCGGGCTCACCGCGAAAGGCAAGTCGATCAGCGTGATCAGCAGGCTCTTGCCCTTGAATTCAAACTTGGCGATGGCCCAGGCGGCGGCGATGCCGAACACCAGATTGCACGGCACGGCAATGGCGGCGGCGATGAAAGTCAGCTTGATTGCCGACCAGGCATCGGGTTCCTGCAACGCCGCCCAGTACAAATCCCAGCCCTTGCTCAAAGCTTCATAAAACACCGCGAATAGCGGCAGTCCCAGGAACAGCACCAGATAAGTCAGCGCCACGCCGATGAACAGCAATGTCACGCCCCTGGATTCATGGGTCGCGATGCGTTTTGTAGTCTTTGTCATTATCGAACTCCCCGGCGCGTGGTCCACCATTGCAGCGCATTGATGCTCAACAATAATGCAAATGAAATCAGCAACATAATTACAGCTATCGCCGTTGCTCCCGCGTAATCATATTGTTCAAGTTTCGCGACGATCAGCAGCGGCGAGATTTCGGAGATGTAAGGCATATTGCCCGCAATGAAGATCACCGAACCGTACTCGCCGATGGCGCGGGCAAAGGCCAGTGAGAAGCCGGTCAGCAATGCCGGATAAATGGCGGGGAAAATCACGCGGCGGAACACATCCCAGCGTCCTGCACCCAGACTGGCAGCGGCCTCTTCCACGCCCGCCTCCACGTCTTCCAGTACCGGCTGCACGGTGCGCACCACGAACGGCAGTCCGATGAAGGTGAGCGCGACCACGATACCCAGCGGGGTGTAAGCGACCTTGATGCCTTGTGCGGCGAAATACTGTCCAACCCAGCCGTGCGGCGCATACAGCGTCGCCAGCGTAATGCCAGCCACGGCGGTCGGCAGCGCAAACGGCAAGTCCACTAATGCATCGACGATGCGTTTGCCGGGAAAACGGTAACGCACCAGCACCCAGGCGACGATCAGCCCGAAAAATGCGTTGATCACGGCCGCAGCCAGAGAGGTCAGAAAGGTTACGCGCAACGACGCCAGCACGCGGTCGTTGGTTGCCACTTCGAAAAATCCGCCCCAGCCCAGTGTCGCGGTCTTGAAAAACAGCGCGGAGAGCGGGACCAGCACGATCAGCGACAGATACAGCAGCGTGAATCCCAGCGCCAGATTAAAGCCGGGCAGCACACTATGTGCCTTAAATTGCGCCATTAATAACTCCTAAAATCGAATCAGGGGCGCAGTCTATAGCCATCAAAATCCGCTGAAAAATAATAAATAATGCTTTCCTTAGCAGAAAATAGAATAAGCGCGCCATGATTAATATCTATTGGCTTATTCAAAAAGCCGGATGCGCCTGCACGCGCACGATGCTACAGTGGTCAATCTTGATAACGTCAAAGGAATCCACGATGAAACTGCTCGGCACTCACACCAGCCCCTACGTGCGCAAGGCGCGTCTGGTCTTGCTGGAAAAGAATATTCCCCATGAATACGTCATTGATCCGCCGACCGAACCGGGCAGCCTGGTGTTACGCGTCAATCCGCTGGGGCGCATTCCGGCGTTGATCTTGGACGACGGTTTCTGCGTGTTCGATTCCACCGTGATCGCGGACTATGTTGACACGCTGAACGATGCGCCGATCCTGATTCCGCGCGGCGATCCTTTGGCACGATTGCGCGTCAAACGTTGGGAAGCGCTGGCCGATGGCGTCATGGATTCGGCCATTGTGGTGCGTAACGAGAGCGTGCGTCCGGCAGAGCAACAGAATCCCGCCACGCTTGAATTACACAATACGGCCGTTTCCCATGCGCTGGAATATGCATCCGGGTTGCTGGGGGAGGGTGCCTGGTGCGAAGGTGAGTCCATCACGCTGGCTGATCTTGCGCTGGTGAGCGCGTTGATTTATCTGGACTTGCGTCAGTCAGAGCGGGATTGGCGCGGCACTCATGCCAATCTGGCTGTCTGGTTCGCCCGCGTCAGCGCACGGCCCAGCGTAGCCAGCGCAGCTTAGCGATAAAGCTGCTATTTATAGCAGAAGATATTGGTTCGCAAGGGGAGCGCATCGCCGTAACATGAAGATATGAAAGCTTAACGGCCTTCATATTTTTCTCCTCCTGTGTATCAACTTGGGCACCCGCGACGGGTGCCCCTTTTTTTAGCTGGTGGGCAATAGCGACATACTTCCGGCTGAAAACAATTCGAACCCGTCACCTTTCATCCTGAAAACCGCAGTTCAAGCCACAGAGTTCACAGAGAACACAGAGAGTTACATGGGATTTCACTTTTTTGTTGACTCACCCAAAAGATGATTGAAAAACTTATTATAACTATTTGTTTTTACTCGGTGATCTTGGTGATCTTGTTGATCTTGGTGATCTCTGTGTTCTCTGTGTTCTCTGTGTTCTCTGTGAGCTCTGTGGCTTGAACTGCAGTTTTCAGGTTATAGCCTGAAAAGCGCAGCTGAACCTGCTGCGGTCATTCCGGACCCGGTTCCTCAAGGCAACTCGTAACCAAAACCGAGTATCACCGCTCGCGCTTTCTCACTCGTAAGATATGCAAGGAACGCCTTGGCAGCCGCCTGATCTTTCGCGCCGGACAACAGCACCGCGCCCTGCCGGATAGGTTTATGCAATTCGGGCGGCACCTGCCACAAGGAACCCCCGGTTACCTTTCCGTCACGCATGACCTGCGACAGCGCGATGAAAGCCAGATCGGCCTTCTCGGTCGCAGCCAACTGGTAGGTCTGCGTGACGTCCTCACCCTTATCCAGCTTTTCCTGTATCGCATTCCACATCGTCAATTTCACCAAGGTCTCTTTCGCCGCCACGCCGTAGGGCGAGAAACCGGGATTAGCGATTGCCAATGTATTGAAATTGCCCCGGGTGAGCACCGCACCTTTGTTATCCACAAGACCGAGCTGCGCACTCCACAACACCAGGTGGCCGATGGCATAGACAAAGCGCGAGCTCGCCAACCCTTCCTGCATCAGAAGCCTGGGCAGTTCTTCGTCGGCTGAGAGAAAAGCATCGAATGGCGCGCCGCCCTTGATCTTCGCATACAACTTGCCGCTGGCGCCGGAACTGACCTTCACCGTATGCCCGCTTTCCTTCTGGAACAGCGGCACGATGCGCTCCATCGGCGCGGCGAAATTCGATGCCACCGCAACGCTGACCTCCCCCGCGCGCACCGGCGAACTGATCAGCCCGCACAACACCAGCATAGTGACGACAGGGCCACGCAATGAAATTTGCATCATCCACTCCTGACTAGATTGCTTGCCATGATAACAAGCAAGTTGAAGTCTGGCGAAAACTATCGGGGACAAACCGCATTTTCAGATAAATCCCAGGCAACCCTTACTCGCCGTGCAGCGTCACGACAACACGCCGACTGCCGCCGTGATTCCGGTGTTCGCACAGGTAGAGGCCCTGCCAGGTTCCCAGTCTTGGCCTGCCATCGGTGACCGGGATATTCAGGCTACAGCCCAGCATGCTGGATTTGATATGCGCGGGCAGGTCGTCCGGGCCTTCATCCCGATGCCGGTAATAAGGCTCGTCCTCCGGTACGGCGCGATTGAAATAACTCTCGAAATCCTGCCGTACCGTCGGGTCGGCATTCTCGTTGAGGGTCAGCGATGCCGAGGTGTGCATGATGAAGACGTTCATCCTAAAAACCTCAGTTCTATCCGCATAACCAGCCACTTGGCAACCGTTCTTTGGTTGCTTAGTGGAATGGCTAGTCGTTTCATCAGATTACGCAGATTCACACAGATTAACAACAAGTTATGAAATTGCCACACGTCACCCAGAGGGTGAATCAGCACTTATATATAAGCATCTGTTTAATCAGCGTTAATCCATATAATCTGATGAAACTACTAAGTATTGGACTAAGACGCAACAAAACTGCATCTAAGCCATTACTTATGCGGACAAATGCTTTTTCTAGGTTCATCATGCCGATCCTGAAATCTCGCAATTCTGGCAGCTCGCGCACCAGCTCGTCGGTGATCAAATGGAAGCCACGGGCTTTGGGTTTCAGGCGTATCTCTTTTTGTAGCCACATGATGGTTGTGATTATAAATAGTGCGACATTATCGCGTAAGATTGCACTGTCTTTCATCGGGAACGACCATGAACCACAACGCCAAATCGCCCACCGCGAACCTGTTCGATGTCGAAAGCATCCGTCGCGACTTTCCCCTGCTGCAGCGCAAGCTGCATGGCAAACCGCTGATCTGGCTCGACAGCGCCGCGACGACGCAAAAGCCGCAAGCCGTGATCGACCGGGTGTCGCGGTTCTATCAGTACGAGAACTCCAATATTCATCGCGGCACCCATACGCTGGCGACGGAAGCCGCAGCCGCCTATGAGGGTGCGCGCGCCAAGGTCGCCGCTTTTCTTGGAGCTTCCTCGCCGCAAGAAATCGTCTTCGTACGCGGCACCACCGAAGGCCTTAACCTGTTAGCCGCGATCTTCAGCGAAGCACTGTTACGGCACGGCGACGAGATCGTACTGACAGAAGCCGAGCATCACGCCAACATCGTGCCCTGGCAATTCGCCGCAAAGAAAACCGGCGCCGTGATCCGCGTAGCACCGGTGGACGACAACGGCGAGATCATCCTCGAAGAATATGCCCGCCTTCTCGGGCCGCGCACCCGCATCGTCTCCATCACCCATGTCTCCAACGCACTCGGCACCGTGATGCCCATCCACGAGATGACCGCAATGGCCAAGCGCGTTGGCGCCACCGTGGTGATCGACGGCGCGCAGGGCATCCCGCATCGCCGCGTGGATGTGCAGGCGATCGGCTGCGATTTCTATGTCTTTTCCGGGCACAAGCTGTTCGGCCCGACCGGCATCGGCGCCGTTTATGGCCGCCAGGAAAGATGGGATGAGATGCCGCCCTGGCAGGGCGGTGGCGGCATGATCCAGCATGTCACCTTCGAAAAGACCATCTTCGCCCATCCGCCCAAGCGGTTCGAGGCGGGCACCCCGTCGACCGCTGCGGCAGTAGGTCTCGGCGCCGCCATCGATTACCTTAACGCCATCGGCCTCGAAGCGATAGAACGATATGAAAGCTATCTGCTTGATTATGCTCATGAAAAAATTAGCAGCGTCAACGGCCTGCGCCTGATCGGCATGCCGCGCGACCGTGGCGGCGTCATCTCCTTCGTGATGGATGGCATTCCGGATGTGGAGGTCGGCAGCATGCTGGATGCGGAAGGCATCGCGGCGCGCTTCGGACACCATTGCGCGCAGCCTATCATGGCGCGCTTCGGGCTGGAATCGACCGTCAGGCCTTCATTCGCGTTCTACAACACCACGGCGGAGGTGGACAGGCTGGTCGAGGTGCTGCATAAGATCAGCCAGCGCCGCTAGCCGGGCCGCTGACTTCGTATGGCGAGAAGATGGGATGAATTCTTGCATTGAAGGCGCGGGATGTTATAACATGGTTGCCACATATTGCCGGGAGAAATATATGCGCACCAGTTTAAGAAAAGTTGGGAATTCCCGTGGCATCATCATTCCTGCGGTGCTTCTGGCTGCATGCGAAATGGCCGATGAAGTGGAAATTCGACTGGAGGGAAAGAGCTTGCTGATTACCCCTGTCAAAGCGCCCCGTGCCGACTGGTTTACGGGATATCAGGCTGAAGCCGATGTTGAACCGCTTGCAGCCTTGCCTGCAGATGAAGGTGACGAAGAATGGGTGTGGTAAAGCGGGGCGAGGTGTATTGGGTCAACCTCGATCCTGCCATCGGCACCGAAATCAAAAAGACGCGCCCGGCGCTGATCGTCTCTCCCGATGACATGAACGAAGTATTGCCTCGCGTCATCATCGCACCGCTTACCAGTAAAGGACAGTCACTCGGTTGCCGCCCGGAAATCGAGTTCGCGGGCAAGCCGGCGCGCATCCTGCTCGATCAAATACGTTCCGTTGACAAGCGTCGCCTGGCCGGCAAGATGGGCGAGATCGAAATGCAAAAATGGCATCCGGTTTTACTTGAGATGCTGGCGTAAAGAACGTCCTCAGTCTGGAGATGCTGATTACACTGGCAACTCGGGCAGGAAAGAAGGTCGAGTTGAGGCTGGCGGCATGATTTGTACTGTCCGGGAAAACAATTCGATGCTGCCCCTTTTAATTCAGTTAAGCGTCTGCTTCGTTGTCTTCAGGCACGGCTTCGGCTTCCCCTAGCAAACGCTGGTGGTAAGTTTTCAGTCGCTGAAAGTGAGCATCCATCGCTAAGGCAATTTGTGGTGAATTTTTTACAGCAACGAAATGGCCGACAATTTGTGCGTAATGGGCCGCCTGTCTTGGCAATCTCTGTGCCTCATCAAGTTTGTCAGCAATTTCCTCATCCGCCATGACCTGCACGATTTGAGAAGGTTCGGGGATGGTAAAATATTTTGACGGTTGCGGTAACGCCGCACCGTTCATCAATTGAGACTTATTGTTGAAGCGATGAAACAGCGCAGCTTCAAGCGGCGATATTGTATTCAAATCCTCTACAGGATATGTCCATACATACGCGATTTCCCAAACATCAATCTGTCGATTCGCAATAATGTCAGATCGCGCTGAAGTGAGGTGGCGCGCTACTCGACTCCGAATCCCGTCTTTGGATTGACCAACATATATTGGCACATTGTCCAAATCGGCCAATACATAGACACCTTTGTTGTTGGTCAAAGATTTAACTGCCTGTTTTCTGAATTCGAAATTAGTGCTCATGTCTTAAAGTAACAATTGTTTATTGGCTCAGCGTTGAGCGCAACGGCTTGTTAAGCAGCTACAGCCTGAAATTGTGCGTGGTCGGCCTCTGCAATGGGATCTAAAATATGCCGTGCCAAGTGCGAGATCACCGGCACCACGAGTCCATCACCCGTCAAGTGATATGCTTCGTTGTATTTTTCTGGCAAAACATAATAATCCGGCAACCCCATCAGACGAGCCGTTTCTCTTGGCGATAACAAGCGCGAGCGAACACGTTTACCCTCAACCACCAGAATGCTCTGCCGGCTAGACCCACCTCTGGGCGTACGTAAACAACCCGCAACATCGTCAAAGCGAACTTCTGCGCGCTGTACTCCGTTTCGTGTGCGCTTATAGAGAGCACCGATATGCAACTCGCCGGAACGCTGGGCTGACCGCACCTTTTCGCGATTAATAGGTGACATCATGCCCAGCAATGCTTGCGTCTCGGCATGACTGTGCCATTGAACACCTGTAGGATTTTCCTCAATCAAGTCGGCGAATATCTGCGTACGAGTCGAAGGAGCTGAAATGTTCCACCATATCCATTTTTTTTGCGCCAGTTTGGGCAAATTAAATTTCGCCTCTACCAAAGCGCGAGGATGCCACAGAGCTCCAGGATCATTGCGAGTTACGCCCTCGGGCAAATACACCCCAGGAGCTACGGCAATAACAAACAGCCGCGGTCGTGACTGCGGGACGAAATGCACTGCGTCCATCACCACAGCGCCAAATCGATAATCAAGCTCTGCAATAGCCTTAGTCAACTCAGCGAAATCCTTACCCCTCGACGATGTAAGGAGGCCAGTGACGTTTTCAAGCACAATCATGCGCGGTGCGCGATGTGCCGCTGCAAGCTCCTGCATCAGCCTCCAAAACGGCCAAAATGTACCTGAACGCTCACCTTGCAACCCAGCTCTCGATCCGGCAAGGGATAGGTCTTGGCATGGAAAAGAAGCCCAAGCCAGATCAACATTCCCTGTCAAATCATCAAGAGTGATTTTGGCGACGTCATCAATCTTTAGATGCTCGCCCCCCCAGTTGGCGGCATAGCTAGCCGCTTTCTTCTTGTCGAAATCGTTGGCGAACCGGCAAGTCCAAGAAGTACCAAGGCCGGCGCGCGCCATGCCACCGCCCGCAAAAAACTCATAATATTCACTCATCAAGAAACTCCTTCATCTTTACTAGTAACGCCGCTGCATCACGTAACTCGCACTCCCATATCACCAACGACCGCCATCCCAAGGTCCTCAAAGCAATCAAATGTTCCTGATCGCGTTGTGCATTGCGAGCAATTTTAGCAACCCAATATTCGCGGTTCGCATCTGGAATGCGTGCCCGCTTGCACAATTTATGGCCGTGCCAAAAACATCCATTCACAAAGATCACTTTTTTCCGGCCTGCGAAAACCAGATCCGGCTTCCCCGGTAGGTCTTTGCTATGCAACCGATAGCGGTAACCCATTCCGTACACAAGGCTTCGTACCTTCAATTCCACGCCCGTATCCTTCGAACGTACCAGCCGCATAATGGCAGAACGACGCTCAATAGTTACAGTATCCATTTTACCGTCCGCTTATTTCTTCCACAGCAATACCGAATCAAAAGGGTTGGCTCAGCTTCGCATTGAACTTCAACCGCCATGCCACGTAAGCATCACATTAAGTTCAAAATGACAAAACATATTGCAACGCTTATCCCTTTAGATTGAAAACTATTGTAGAACAATTAGCGACGAACCACGGCTCTTTTATAGTTCTGCTCTACCCCGCATTCACAAGGTGCTACGCAGAAGCGCCTCCCCAATTCAAAAACATCTTTTCCTCGGACGTGCGTCGTACACCGGACGTGCGCCTGGGTTAAATTCAGCACCCTTTGCGAACCGGGCTTGATATATTTCGGCTACGTCCAGGCCCGCGTAAACAGCTCGTCCATCGCGCTCATGATGCGGTCGCCTTCCTGTGCAAGTGATGCCACTTTTTCACCTAGCTGATCGCAGGCTACGGAGACGATCTCCAGCGGATGCAACACCACCTTCAACCCTTCAACCGTAAACGCAGGATTGAGCGGGGTATCGGCGAATGCTGAGGCAGAACCCATGCTGCTGCGAAGCACCAGGGGAATCACCACGCGGCGACGGTATCCGTCATACAGCGACGACTGAACCACCACCACAAAGGGAATAGCTTCGCGCTGTTTTCCAGGATTGCGGTAAACGTCAAACTGCGCCATTACAGTGTCGAGTGCTCGTCGGCAAACGAAACAGAGTTTTCGTTAAAGGCATTCCAGGCTTGCGCTGCCGCTGCGGCGCGATGCAGTTTTTCCTGCCGGGCGTTGTTCTGTTTCAGCACGTAGTCAGCCAACAGCTGCTCGACCACGCCGGATAAGTTATTGGTCATGCCTTTGACCTGAGTCACCAGATCTTCATTGATCGTCAGATTGACCGGGCGCTTGCGCGCCAAACTGTTTTGCATGAATTTCATGTGCCACCTCCTGTGCGCATACTATGCGCATTAGCGTTATTTGTGAAGCGAGAAAATCTATGGGGGCCAAAGGGCAGATTAGTCGTTCGGGGCGGTACCCCATACACCGGAACTACGCTTGGGTTAAAATCAGCGCCCTTTGCGAACACGATTCCCGATTATGCGTATTTCCCACCTCCGCCAACGCCTGCGCGATCTCGGCGCCAAGCCGTGCCACGAGGACAGGCTGTTGCGCGGCTGGAGTCAGCTCGGTTCGTACGACAGAAAGGGCAGTCTGGCAGATGATTTTTTTCCGAAAGCGCTGCGCAATGAGTTGCCCGCCATCGAGGCGGAACTGAACGGGCTGGCGAAACTGCACGGTGAATACCCGGCCAACGCTCATGTTTTGAATATCAACAAACATCCTGGAAGCCATGACCGTTCCCCCACCCCAGCCCTGATGGAACCACTAGCCATTCGACTAAGCCCGCAAGCGGGCAAGTCGCTGGTTATCCCCCGCATTGCGGGAGAGGGGGCAAACGTCGCGCTTCGCGCATCTTCAAATGACGACGAAGTGGCACGGCTGCTGGTGGAACTTGCCGACGGACAGATGGTGGAGAGCGTGCTGCTGCCGCGTGGCGGCTTATGCGTATCGACTCAGGTCGGTTGTGCGGTGGGCTGTGTGTTCTGCATGAGCGGCCGCAACGGCCTGATTCGCCAGCTGGGCAGTGCCGAGATAGTCGCCCAGGTGGTGCTCGCCCGAAAACGCCGAACTGTGAGCAAGGTGGTATTCATGGGCATGGGCGAACCCGCCCACAATCTCGACAACGTGCTCGAAGCCATTGAGCTGCTCGGGCTCCAGGGCAACATCGGCCACAAGAATCTGGTCTTATCCACGGTCGGCGATTTGCGGGTGTTCGAGAGGTTGATGGAAGGGCTGAAACAACCCCAACTCCCCATCCCCCCTCTAACTCCCCCCTTGAAGGGGGGAGAAAATAGCAGTCTGCGAACTCACATCTTGAGGGGGGGAAAAGATAGCAGTCTGCGAACTCTCATCTTGCAAGGAGGAGAACGTAGCGGTTTGCAAGGGGGAGAAAGCAGCGGTCTGCCCGCCTTTCCCCCTCCCTTTCAAGGGGAGGGCCGGGGTGGGGATGGGGTAGATCCTGCTGATGGACCATCCCGGTTTAACGGAACAGTCAAACCTGCGCTCGCCTTGTCGTTGCACACCACCGATGCGGCATTGCGTACGAGGCTGTTGCCGCATGCGCCGCAGATCCCAATCGAAGAGCTGGTGGAACGAGCAGAAAGCTATGCGCGCGCCACTTCCTATCCGGTTCAATATCAATGGACGCTGATCGAAGGCGTCAACGACAGCGATGCCGAGTTGGAACGCATAGCCCGACTGCTGGCCGGAAAATACGCCGTGATGAACTTCATCCCGTTCAACGAAGTCGACGGACTGGCCTATCGCCGCCCGTCAGCCGAACGAACTGCGGCCATGGTGCAAACCCTAAAACGGCATGGCATCCTGGCCAAGATACGCGATTCAGCAGGGCAAGAGATCGAAGGGGCGTGCGGTCAATTGCGCGCACGGGCATCTAAAAAATAATTAATAAATTCAATAACATAACAATAAATGAAAAAAATCGCCCCGACCAGGGAAGAGATCGCGCTGCTGCAACCCTTCGCAGGCCTTGCGCTTACGCACATCCATGTTCCCTCAACCAGGGAAGAATTTGCATCCGCCACTGCCGAGATCAAGGCTGCGGGCATCGTCGGGTTCGATACCGAATCCAAGCCGACGTTTGTCACCGGCGAAGTCAGTAAAGGGCCGCACGTGGTGCAGTTTGCGCTGCACGACAAGGCCTATCTGTTTCAACTGCATCGGGCGGATGGACATCCGTTTTTGATCGAGCTGCTGCAATCGGATCAGGTCATCAAGGCAGGCTTCGGCCTGCAATCGGATAGCGGACAGATCTTTGCAAAACTAGGCGTCCGTTTTGGCGGCGTGGTCGATCTCAATACGGTGTTCCACATGCACGGCTATCACAAGGAGATGGGCGTCCGGGCGGCAGTAGGGCTGGTGTTCAAGCAGCGCTTTGCCAAATCGAAGAAAGCCACCACCTCCGACTGGTCGCAACATGAACTCACGCCGCAGCAATTGCGTTATGCGGCTAACGATGCCTACGCGGCACTCAAGGTGCTGGAGTCGTTAAATCTGCGCCGCGAAGAGCTGCCCGTCATGGGTTTGACCCCGCGTTCTGGCGGTGTGGCCCTGGGTTAGTCTCACGCGGTGTATCGGCATCTGTAGATTTGTGCAGTCAGTCAGGAGTTGAATCAGCTTATGCGTTCCGTTTCCGGACAAGAACCAGGAAAAAACGATATACAAAGCAGGAACAGGAATATCGATACGACATTCCTGTTCCTTGAACAATTAAGCCAGATTCAACACCCGCTCGGCATTCTTGTAGAGCACATAATCCAGCACCTCTTCCTTGAAGCCCAGATTGAGGAAGTCATCCACCGTCTGGCGCATCGCACGGAAGGGATAGGAGGTGGCAAACAGCAACTGGTCGCGCATGAAACTGTTGGCGGCCTCAACATACAGGCTGCTGCCCGGCTGGAACAGGTACATGTCCGGCACGACATGCACGTTCTCGTAACGGAAGGCGACACCGATGATTTCGTTCACATAAGGGTAGCAGCCGTGATAAACGACGATCTGCAAACCCGGGAATTGCCGTGCAATGCGACCGATCGGCGCAGGATCGGTGTGTTCGAAATTCGGAGTAGTCGGCCCGGACATGATGAACACCGGCACGCCCAATTGGGCGCAAGCGTCATAAATCGGCAGGAACTGCGCATCGTCTGCCGCAACGGGCGGATTGCCGAACCCCGGCTCAACATTGATGCCGCGCAAGCCCAGTTGTTTGACGGCGCGCTCCACCTCGGTCAGGGCGGCTTTTACGCCGCTGGTTTGCGGATCCACCGAGGCAATGCCGATCAGCTCCGGATAGGGCGAGGTGATTTGCTGGATGCGGTCATTGGGTATGCTGAGCCCCGGCGTGTCGCGGCCCACTAACACGGCGGTGGTAATGCCGCTTTCGCGCACTTCGGCGATGAATCCTTCCGGCGTGTGCGACCGGACGAAGTGTTCGTCATGCTTTGAACCGACGCGACGGTTCAGCCATTTGGCGACTTCATATTCCGGTGTATTCGGCGTCGCGCCATAGAAGTCATGCAAAAAAGAAGGCCTGCTGCGCAAATCGATAATTTTTCTACTCATCAGTGATATTCCTTGTAAGTTAATTCGGGCACATTTGTCCATCCAACACCTTCGCAAGCACCTGGCCTTCGAGGGCTGCAAACTCGGCCGTACCGCGTGAGCGGCGACGCGGCAGGTCGATCTCCAAATCCAGCGTGATGCTGCCTTGTTCGATCAAGATGACCCGGTCTCCCAGCGTGACGGCCTCAGCCACATCATGCGTCACCAGCAGCACCGTGAAATTGTGCCGCTGCCACAGGCGTTCGATCAGGCACTGCATCTCGATGCGGGTGAGCGCATCCAGCGCGCCCAAAGGCTCGTCGAGCAACAGCAAACGCGGCTGGTGTACCAGCGCCCGCGCCAGGGCGACGCGTTGGCGTTGACCGCCGGACAGATTGGCAGGCCACTCGTCGGCGCGATCAACCAGGCCAACTTCACGCAAGGCACCCAGCGCCGCCGCATGGCTATCGCCCGGCAATCCCAGCGCCACGTTCTGAATCACCGTGCGCCAGGGCAACAGGCGCGCATCCTGAAACATGATGCGCACATCGGGATGAATATCCTTTGAAGGTTTGCCATCCAGCCCGATTGCGCCCGCCGTTGGCGGCTCAAGTCCTGCCAGCAAACGCAGGAAGGTGCTCTTTCCGCAACCGCTGCGACCGACGACGGCGACGAATTCGCCAGGCTCGATGGCAAGGTTGAGGCCATGCAACACCTCGCGTTCACCATAGCGTTTGACCAGCTGCGTGGTATTGATTGTGATGCCTGTTGAACTGGCAATTTCCAGTCCGGCGACTCTTGCATCCATCGTGATCCCCTTTTATGTGCGGTAACCCTTGTGCCATCTCAGCCAGCGCCGCTCCAGCAGGCCTGCGAGTACATCCGAGCTCTTGCCCAGCAGCGCATAGATTGCGATGCCCAGCACCATCACATCCGTTTGCAGGAATTCGCGTGCGTTCATGGTCATGTAGCCTATGCCTTCGTTAGCCGAAATGGTTTCCGCCACCACCAGAAACAGCCACATGTAACCTAGCGACATGCGCAGTCCAACCATGATGGAAGGCAGGGCGCCGGGCAAAATCACTTCCCGGAACAGCCCGATTCTGCTCAGCCCGTAAGTTCTGCCCATTTCGATCAGGTCCTTATCCACCGAGCGCAAGCCGTGGAAGGTGTTCAGGTAGATCGGGAAGAACACGGCGAGTGCGACCAGGAACAGCTTGCCTTCCTCGCCGATGCCGAACCACAGGATCACCAGCGGAATCAGCGCCAACAAAGGCACGTTGCGCACCATCTGGATCGAGGAATCGAACAGGTTTTGCGCCAGCCGCGACATGCCGGTGATGAAACCCAGCAGAAAACCGATGCTCCCGCCGATCAACAGGCCGGTTACGGCGCGTTTGAAGCTCGCCAGAAAGTGGTGGTACAGCTCACCGGATGCAGCGAGCTGTCCTCCGACCTTGAGCACCTCCAGCGGTGCCGGCAGGATGCGGGTGGACAACCAGCCCAGTTGCGCTGCCGCCTGCCATGAGAGCACGAGGACGACCGGCAACAACCAGGGCAGCATGCTGTCTGCGTTTAATAATCTGATGCGGCGGCTCATACTTAGCTTTGCGACACCAGTAATTCCGGTTTTTCCGTCACGACACCGCCGAACGGCCCGCTCAACACATGACCGGTCAGCTGCTGCTGCCCCTTGCCCGGCAGCAGCGGGAATACCAGCTCGGCGAAGCGATAGGCTTCTTCCAGATGAGGGTAGCCGGAGAGCACAAAGGTATCGATGCCAAGATCGGCATATTCCTTGATCCTCGCCACCACCGTTTCCGGATCACCTACCAATGCCGTGCCGCAACCGCCGCGCACCAGCCCTACGCCGGCCCACAGATTCGGGCTGATTTCCAGATCAGCACGCGTGCGGGCTTTGCCGCCTTTGTGCAACGCGGACATGCGGCGCTGGCCTTCGGAGTCGATCTTGCCCAGCGCGTTCTGCGACGCATTGATGGTTGTGTCATCGAGCTTGCTGATCAGCTCTTCCGCTGCGGCCCAGGCCTGCTCGTCGGTCTCGCGCACGATGACGTGCAGGCGAATCCCGATACGCACGGTGCGGCCATGTTTAGCCGCGCGTCCGCGTACATCGGCGATCTTGGCGGCAACGGCTGCGGGCGTTTCACCCCAGGTGATATACAGATCGACCTTCTCAGCGGCCAGCTCATGCGCGGCCTCAGAAGAACCGCCGAAAAACAGCGGTGGGTAGGGGTGCTGCACCGGCGGGAACAACAGCTTGGCGCCTTTCACCTTGAAATGTTCGCCATCGAAATCCACCGATTCCCCCTGATGGCTGGCGGCCATGATTTCGCGCCACAGCGTGACAAATTCGCGAGCCGCATCGTAGCGCTCAACCGAGTCCTGGAACAATCCGTCGCCTTCGAGTTCTGCCGTATCGCCGCCTGCCACCAGATTGAGTGCCAGGCGACCGCCGGACAGACGATCCAGTGTGGCGGTCATGCGCGCCGCCAGTGCCGGTTGCAACAGTCCGGGGCGCAGGGCGACCAGAAACTTCAGCTTGCGCGTCACACCGATCAGGCTGGAAGCCACGATCCACGGGTCTTCGCAGGAGCGACCGGTAGGGATCAGCACGCCGTCGTAGCCTAACGTATCTGCGGCCACGCCGACTTGTTTTAGATAATCGTAATCGACCACGCGTGTGCCTTGTTTGCTGCCCAGATAGCGGCTGTCGCCGAAGGTTGGCATGAACCAGAAAATATTGAGTGTCATTTGTTTTCCTTATATTGTGTGTCGAAGCTGCAGGCCCGGACAGCGTTTATTTTTTAGCAGTGGCCTGAGGCAGCCACACCACGTCACGGATGTTCAGTTGCTTTGGAATCAGCTTCAGGCTGAAGAAGGTATCCGCGATCTTTTGCTGTTCGCCGATCACACGGTCATTCAGATAGCTCACCCCGTAGCCGCCGCGCACCAGTGCACGTTCCAGCGTCGGTACGTTCAGCCCGGTCAATGGCGCCAGCGCTTCGGCAGCTTCTTTCGGTTTGCTTTGCGCCCACTCGTCGACTTTTTTCAATTCGTCGAAGGCGGCGGCGATCACATCCGGGTGGCGCGCGGCGTAAGTTCTTTCGGCCAGATAGAACTGGTGGTTGTTAACCGTAGATTTGCCATCTTTCAGCACGCGGGCGCCGATGGAGGTTTCTGCTGCGGCCAGGAACGGATCCCAGATCACCCAGGCATCCACGCTGCCGCGCTCGAAGGCGGCACGCGCATCGGCAGGCGGCAGGAACACGGTTTCGACATCGCTGTATTTAAGTCCCGCCTGTTCCAGCGCACGCACCAGCAGGTAGTGCACGTTGGAGCCCTTGTTCAGCGCAATTTTCTTGCCTTTGAGCTCAGCCACCGATTTGATCGGGGAATCCTTCGCTACCACGATAGCCTCGCCTCCCGGTGCGGGCGGCTCATAGCCGATGTATTTGATCTGCGCGTTGGCGGCTTGCGCGAAAATAGGCGGTGTTTCGCCGACGGTGCCGAAGTCGATGCTGCCGACGTTCAAGCCTTCCAGTAATTGCGGGCCGGCAGGAAATTCGTTCCAGGTCACGCTCACTCCGAGTGGCGCCAGGCGTTTTTCCAGCGAGCCGCGCGCCTTGAGCAGAATCAGCGTGCCGTATTTCTGGTAGCCGATGCGCAACACGTCATTCGCGGCATAACTCACAGGAGTGAAAGCCAGCGCTACCGCGCCGGTAAGCAAGATGGATAACAGACGATGCAGGGATTTCATGATGTTTTCTTTCGTAGCTGATTAATCAGACGGGAAGTGCATGACGCACCCCATTCGTATGCGCTTGGTGCAAGCTGTGCAGTGGCGGATACAACGCCTCGATCAGACTGCTCACGCCATCCTCTACGCGCTGCTCAATTGAGGGGTCAAGCGTCAGACCGGATTCTTCCGACCAGACGATCTGCTGCTCGACCGCGTAAATACTGTCGAGCACCTGCCGAGGGGCTAGCGAGGCAAGTACCGGACGCAACGCGTAATCCAGAATCAGGGTGTGTGCGGGACTGCCGCCGCTGGCCAGTGGCAACACGACCTTGCCGCGCAAACCGAATTGCGGCCACAAGTCGATAAATGCCTTGAGGATGCCGCTGTAGGCCGCCTTGTACACCGGCGTGGCGATGACAATGCCCTCCGCACGCGCTACCTGTTGCAGCGCAAACAGGATCTGCGGATGGCTAAAGTCGGCCTGCAACAGCGCTTGTGCAGGCAAGTCACGCACATTCAGGCTGTCAACTTGCAGCCCTTCCTGCTCCAGCCGGGCCCCGACATTCGCGAGCAACCGTCCGGTTCTGGAAGTCGCGGACGGACTTCCCCCAATCAATAAAATAGACATGTTTGTTTACCTGTGATGAATTAATGCAGCTACTTTAGCAATGCGCTTATGCAAAACTAACCAATTTAAATTCCATTGCTTAGCATGTTTTTCGATAGCAAATAAGGCGCATCAAGAATATGAAGTTGGTATCGGATAGACGCCGTTTAACGCCCAGTTGCCCAAGTCGCGCAATTTGTAGTCGAGCGGATCGTGCAGGGTATGGGTGCGCGCATTGCGCCAGAAGCGGTCGAATCCCAGTGCGGATTGCGCAGCGCCCGCGCCTGCCACATCGAACAATTGCGTGCCGATGTCCAGACTGGCGCGATGCGCGAATATCTTGGCTTCCGCCATTGCAACCGCAACGTCGCCGCGCTCGTCAGCAGTGAGTGCATCTCCCTTGTTCCATGCGGCGTCGAGTTTGTCTGCCGCAGCATCGGCGAACACCGTCGCAGTCCGCAGTTGCAGCCAGAGCTCGGCAAAACGATGCAGCACGTACGGATCCTGCGCAGCGCTGCTGACGTCGGAATTGACCCACGGCCTGCGTTTGGTCAGGGTATATTCGCGCGCAGCAGCATAGGCGCCCTGCGCCAGTCCCAGATAGATATTGACCAGGATAGATTGAGCGAGACAGGCGCGCAGACTGGCGAACGGACTGCCGTTTGGCCCCGGTTCCAGCAGCAGCTCATCGTGCTCGATGAATACGTCGCTGAAGCGCACCGTGCCGCTGTCGGTCTGCCGCTGCCCGATGGCATCCCAGTCGGTATCGATCTGCACGCCCTGACGGTCTGCCGGAATCGCGCCAACCAGAAACTTTCCGCATTCGAGATGAGCGGACACCAGCAAGCTGTCGGCACCGCGCGCGCCGGAGCAGAAGCTCTTCAGCCCGTTCACCAGTATGCCTTCGTCCAATTCGATTGCCTGGCTGCGATTGTCGGCAGGATTCAGCGCATTGCCCCAGAACCAGCGTTGTTGCACGGTGCGGCTAAGCAAGTCGGCCTGCTGTTCTTCACTGCCGAAAAAGATGATGCTGGCTACCTGCAGATGCTGGAAAGCAAACAGATGCGCCATCGAGCTATCCACTTCCGCGATACGCCGTATCACATCCAGCGTCGTGCGCCAGCTTTGCCCTAAACCGCCGAAGCGGCGCGGGATTGCCAGCGTGAGCAGGCCGCTGGCGCGGATCAGCTCACGCTCATGTGCTGCATGGCCACCCGACTTATCGCGCGCCACGGCCGTAGCAGTCAATTGTGCGCACAGCAGCGCTACTTGTTGTTCGATGTTGATTGTCATTAATTGTCCAATATAATCAATCTATTACTACACGACATGTACCGCATGCAGCGCGTCGAATACGATGGCGCGCTGCGCCAGCAATGCCTGTGTTTCGCGTGCGCGCGGCCTGGATAATTCGATCTTGATGTCGGCCACTACCGTACCCGGCTGATTGCCGATCACCACCACGCGATCGCTCAGGAACACCGCTTCGTCCACATCGTGTGTGACCAGCAACACGGTGATGCCGTGTATCCTGGCGATATTGGTCAGCAGATCCTGTAAACGGATACGGGTGAAGGCATCGACCGCGCTGAATGGCTCATCGAGCAGCAGCACTTTGGGATGCGTATAAAGCCCGCGTGCGATGGCCACGCGCTGCGCCTGTCCGCCGGAGAGCTGCTTGGGGAGCGCCTTGTCGAAGCCGGTCAAACCGACTTCTGCCAGCAGCTCCGTGACTCGCGCGTCATCATGTCCTGCGCGGCCAATGTCGAAAGCGACGTTGTCGGCCACGTTCAACCAGGGGAACAAGCGCGGCTCCTGAAAGATGAAACCGATGTCGCGCGTCACGCCGGATAGCTTCACGCCATCCAGTTGTATTGTGCCTGCGTAGTCGTGCTCCAGACCCGACACGATGCGCAACAGCGTGCTTTTGCCGCAACCGCTTGCTCCGATCAGGCTGATTACTTCACCCTGCGCAACCGAGAGACGCGCATGTTCCAGCACGACTTTGTCTGCGAATTTTTTCTGCGCAACGTTGATATTCAAATGGCTCATGTTCAGCTCCGTTTGTTGCGGGTTTTTTTCGTGTCGCGCCAGTACAGACTGCGCACCTCGACGGCGTGCAACACCGAGTCACTGGTCTTGCCGAGCAACGCGATCAAAAAGATCGCGGCGATAACGATGTCGGGACGACTGGTTTCGCGTCCGTCGGATAGCAAATATCCCAACCCTTGCGAGGCGGCGATCAGTTCCGCTGCCACCATAAACATCCATGCCAGACCGAGGGCCGTGCGCAGCCCCGTGAATACCGATGGCAACGAGGCCGGCAACAGGATGCGGCGCGCCAGCTCGAACTTGTTCAGCCCGTGAATCTCGCCCACTTCGATCAGCTTGCGATCGACGTTCTGGATACCGCACACCACGTTCAGATAGACCGGAAAGAACGCACCCAATGCGATCATGGTGATCTTGGGTGTCTCGTCGATGCCGAACCACAGCAGCAGTAGCGGCACCCAGGCTAAGCTGGGTACGTTGCGTAGCGCCTGAAAAGTGGGATCGACCAGATCCTCGAATGCACGGCTCAAGCCGACCAGCACCGCGATCAGCAAACCGAGTGCCGAACCGATCAGGAAGCCTGCACCGACTCTGGCAACGCTCGAACCGATGTGCTTCCATAACCCGTCTTGCGCCAGTTGCCAGAGCGTATTGGCAATCTCGCTGGGCGGGGGCAACAGACGTGCTTCCACCCAACCGTTGCTTGCCGCTACTTCGAGAAAACCGAGCAGCAGGATGGGCAGCAGCAAACCGCGCAAGGCCCGGTCAGTCCTGCCGCCAACCCACCCCGACAGCAGGCGTTTCGCTGGCGGGGCGGGATGACCCGCTCCATCCACTTGTTGCAAAGTTAATGTCTCGCTCATGATGGCTGTCGCCTACTTGATGACAGCCTGTACGAAACTCGGATCGATCAGGTCGTTGATCACCTTGTTCAGGTCGGTGTCCGGCTTGACCAGCGCTTCTTCCAGCAGGATAGGGGCGGCTTCACGTAAAGCGTCGGCATGCTCCTTACCGATACGCGGATTGGAAAAATCAGTGCGTTCAGTGAGTTGCAGTTGCGCGACGTCCAGCGGGATTTTTGCTTCTTCGGACTGAATTTTGGCGGCTTCCGCAGGGTAGGCAATAATCCATTTACGTGCTTTTTCATACGCCTTGATCACCGTGCGCACATGCTGCGGATATTGTTTGGCGAACTGCTCGTTGACGTTGAGGAAGCCGTAGGTGTTGAAAGCCACGTTGCGGTAGATCAGCTTGGATCCAGCTTGCAGCTGGCTGCCGGCAAGATGCGGATCGAGTCCGGCCCAGGCATCCACGCGACCTTGTTCCAGCGCGGCGCGGCCATCGGCATGTTGCAGATGCACGATTTCAACTTCGGATTTTTTCACGCCGAACTTATGCAGACTGCGCAGCAGGAACAGGTAAGGATCGGTCCCTTTGGTGGCGGCGATCTTCTTGCCGCGTAGATCCTGCACGCTCTTGATGGTGGAATCCTTGCCGACTGCGAGTGCGGTCCACTCCGGACGCGAGTAGATATATACCGCCTTGATCGGATTGCCGTTGGCTTTGGAGAGCAATGCCGCCAAACCCGCCGTGCTGCCAAAATCCAGACTGCCGCCGTTCAGATATTCCAGTGCGCGATTGCTGCCCGCGCTCAATACCCATTTCACCGGGATGCCGGAGGGTTTTAATTCCTCTTCCAGCCAGCCGAAACGTTTCAATACCAGACTGCTGGGCGAGTAATAGGCGTAATCCACACGGATTTCCTGTGGTTCTGCAGCGGTTGCCGGTGTGGCGGAGAAAACGGCTGCAACCGCAGCGATCAGCGAAATGAATCGCGATTTGAACGAACCTGTGTACTTCATGGTGCTTCCTTTCATCAGATTAAGGTCGAAAAATTCAACTGTTTTTCTATCATTGAAAAACAGCCGCATCGCCTCCTGATGTCAGGTCGGCATTACTACTAATAGGTGGCGGACATTCAGGATGCCCGCCGGTTTCCTGATCGCAGGGAGGAGGTCAAGATCAGAAAAATTGTGTCTGTATTGCGATTACCCGACTATGCAGCGCGAACAACGCGGGCGGGATGGGATGGCCTGTCTGCTGTAAGGCGAACTTTTTCACGCCGTTCAATCTGGGTAACCCGTCCCTCGTGCAAGGTGATTTCTATCGAGCCGAACGGTATTTCCCGGATGGCCCGTTCGATTTCATGCAGCGCCTGCTGCGTCGTTTCATGTGTCGTTTTGTTCGGCATTTGAATTCATTGAGTGATGCAATGGTTGGCACTTTAGCAGCGCAAGTTGCTACAGCGAACCAATTACTTTTGCATTGCTTAGCAGATTTTCAGATAAACCAGCTGCCAGCCACCATGCTTCGATAATTTATATAACAACATGATTATTATGGATAATAATACTTATTGGGTTGTGATTAAATCGATAAAGTTAATAAGTTACGAGCCAGACCCGGCAGTCCATCAGGAAAAATGGGAATCTATGCAGCTAGCTGCTCACGCCGACAAAGTTGCCCCCGTGCTTCCGCCACGAAATGCGGGTAGCCGAGGTGGTAGCCTTGCAGCAGGTCGGCGCCGGTATCTCGTGCAATTGCCAGCTGCTCCGCTGTTTCGATGCCTTCGATAACGACTTGCGCACCGATACTGTGAAAGATATTGACCAGTCCCTGGATGACAGCCGCCGCACTGGAGGTGTTTTCCGCCGCGTGTATTACGGCACTGTCGAGTTTGACGATATCCGGGCGCAGCGCCAGAACACGGTCTAATTCCACCGTATCTTTATCCGACACCAGACTGGCATAGCGACGTTTCGGATTGGCGATTCTGGCGATACCTGAATGAGTCGCGCCGAAATCATCAACCGCGATCTTGTAACCTAGGCTGCGGTAATTGTTCACCGCCTCCGCCAGCCGTGCTTCACTTTCGATGGCGGACTGCTTGATTTCGATCACCACAGCGGACGTCGGCACCGAGTAATAATGCAATATCTGCTCGAAGGTGCGCCCGTGATCGCTGACGCTGGTCAGCAGTCGCGGATGCACGTTCAGAAACAGCAGTTCATGTTCAGAAAAACCGCGTGAATAGCTCAGCAGATGCAAGGTGCGCACCAGTCTGTCGAACAGCACCAGTTTTTGGGCCTCCGTCGCCAGACCGAAAGCGGTGTTCGGTGCCAGGGCGCCATGCTCGATTAATGATGCGCGCAGCAAGGCCTCGCGTCCCGATATTTCGCCGTTTGCACGAAAGATCGGCTGAAAGGCACTGGCCAGGCGCATCCCCAGAAAACTGCACACCAACCCCTCCGGTTTTGTATTCATCAGCGCGTGCTCATCGAGATCGAGGAACAGGTTATGGCGCAACATGAGTTTTAATTCGGCCAGTTGGTGTGTCATGTCGTGCTCCTATTTTTTGCTGTATATCTTGTCGAACACGCCGCCGTCGGCAAAGTGAGTCTTTTGCGTCTTGGCCCAGCCACCGAATGTCTTATCGATCGTGATCGACAAGTCCAGCTTTTTGAATTGCTTTTCATACTTCTTGGCAATCTTGGCATCGGTCGGACGATAAAAATTCTTTGCCGCGATTTCCTGACCTTCAGGTGAGTACAGGTATTGCAGGTAAGCTTCGGCTACCTTGCGTGTGCCGTGCTTGTCGACGTATTTATCCACCACGGCAACAGGCGGTTCAGCCAGGATGCTTATCGATGGGAACACAATGTCAAACTTATCCTCGCCGAATTCCTTCTTGACCAGATAAGCCTCGTTTTCCCAGGTGATCAGCACATCGCCGATTTCACGCTCGGAGAAGGTGACGGTCGAGCCGCGTGCGCCGGAATCGAGCACCGGCACATTGCCGTACAGCTTGGATACGAAGGCCTGTGCCTTGGCCTGATCGTTGTTGTTATGCTTCAGTGCATAGCCCCATGCCGCCAGATAATTCCAGCGCGCACCGCCCGAGGTTTTAGGATTAGGCGTAATCACCGCCACACCCGGCTTGATCAGATCGCTCCAGTCTTTGATGTTCTTCGGGTTGCCTTTACGCACCAGCAACACGATGGTCGAGGTGTACGGTGAGCTGTTGAGACTCAGGCGTTTTTGCCAGTCGGCCGGGATCAGATCGGCCTTGTCATGCAGCGCATCGATGTCGGCCGCCAGCGCGAGGGTGGCGACATCCGCTTCCAGCCCGTCGATGATGGAACGCGCCTGTTTGCCCGAACCGCCGTGGGACGATTTAACCGTGACATTGTCTCCGGTCTTGCCCTTCCAGTACTTGGCAAAGGCGGTGTTGTATTCCTGATACAGCTCGCGGGTCGGATCGTAGGACACGTTGAGCAGACTGATGTCGGCTGCGAAACTGTTAGCCGACAGCGCCAGCGCCAATGAACCTGCAAACAGTGCGGTAGTGATTTTCGATAATTTCATGATTTCTCCTGTGTTTGATTTAAAGGTGTGTAAGTGAAGGTGAAAAGCGATAGCCCCGGGTATGAACCGTCTGTATCCAGCTATCCATGCCGAAAGGCTGCAACGACATTCGCAGACGCCGGATATGCACATCTATCGTGCGCTCGCCGATACAGGTCTCTTTTTGCCAGGTTTTTTCCAGCAACTCGGCACGCGTGAGTACCCGTTCTGCATGACTCATCAGCTGGCCCAGCAGGCGAAACTCGATTGGACGCAACAGCACGGGTACGCCCGATGCCGTAACCCGGCCCGAGTAGTCAGACCAATGCAATTCGCCTGCGACAATACTGCTTGGTTTGCTGAGACCTGCGTGGCTGGCAAGCGTTTTTCGTAATGCAGTCATGGTTTGAGCTCCTTATCCGTCGTGCGTAGTGCCGATGGAGTGCATCCTAAAGAGCCAGCCTCGCTGCGTGAACCAATTAAATTTCGATTGCTTAGCAGTTTTTTGAATATGGGCGCACGCAGATTTTCGGCAGGCTGGCCATCGGCAATTCGCAGTGAGATCGCAAAGCCATGTTAATCTTTCACTCTCCGGGATTCGCCTTTAAACCGCAGTTCAATGCGAGCGCCTTTCCGGATATGGGAGAAAAATTTACCGCCTGGTGCGGGGCGCGCACGGGATATCCGCTGATCGATGACGCGATTTTTTAAAACTTGTTACACGAGGAAATGAGTATGGAACTGAATAACTTCTTGCAACGACTGAACGACACACCTGACAGCATTTCTTTCAACGACACGGTGGCTTTAATTGAATCCATGTATGAATTCACGCCCACTGCGTTCAGCAATGGTGGCCTGGTGAGTGAAGCCGGCCAGAATTCTGGCTCGTGCAAGCTATTTTCATTCGCCAGGCTGCACGGCCTGTCACAGCAACAAACCCTGTACTGCTTTGGTGCGTATTATCGCGATGACGTCCTCAAGCATCCGCAAGGCACGGACCACCAGAACATCCGTAACTTCATGGCGACGGGCTGGGCGGGAATAACATTTCAGGGTAGCGCGCTGACACCTAAACAGGCATCCTGCATTAACCTGTAAAAAGCGGCTAGCCGCCAAAAACCAAGCTATCTATCTGAATTATTTAGTATTTTATTGCAACTTTCTGGGGAAGCTGTTTATTTCAGGATAAGAACAGCCGGCTTACACAGGGCAGCAAATTGACATGCCGGGAGAAAACGCGGAAACTTCGTTCTGTGCCGATTTGACATCAGCTTGCGGGGCACGAACAGGGCAATGAAAAACATCGTTTTTTCATTGCCCTGTTAAAACATACCAGCTAAAGCGAGGACACCCGTTTTGGCTAAGCTAAACGGGTTTTCTTTTGGAGCTTCTTTGGGTAATTCTGTAGGTATCGTAACGGCGCAGCGCGCATTATTCGACACACCGCTGGTATTTCGCAGCGGCGCTGTTTTACCGCGCTACGAGCTGGTATATGAAACGTACGGCTCGCTGAATTCTGATAATTCTAACGCCATCCTGATCTGCCATGCCTTGTCAGGGCATCACCATGTGGCAGGCTACTATGCGGACCAACCGAAAAATATCGGCTGGTGGGACAACATGGTTGGCCCCGGCAAACCGATCAATACCGATAAATTTTTCGTCATCGGATTGAACAATCTCGGCGGCTGTCATGGCTCAACCGGCCCCTCCTCGATTAATCCTGAAACCGGCGCACCCTATGGCTCCGGCTTTCCCGTCATCACCGTGGAGGATTGGGTGGAATCGCAGGCAAGGCTGGCGGACAGGCTGGGCATCCATTGTTTTGCGGCCGTGATCGGCGGCAGTCTGGGCGGGATGCAGGCCTTGCAATGGTCACTGGCCTATCCCGATCGGGTGCGTCATGTGCTGGCCATCGCCAGCGCACCGCGCCTCACCGCACAGAATATCGCGTTCAACGACGTGGCGCGTAATGCCATTTTGACCGATCCGGATTTTCACGGCGGAAACTTTTACCAGCACGGCGTAGTGCCGACGCGCGGCTTGCGCCTGGCGCGCATGCTGGGCCATATCACCTACCTGTCGGATGATGCGATGGCGGACAAGTTTGGCCGGGAGCTGCGCACCGAACAATATAACTACGGCTACGAGGTGGAGTTCCAGATTGAATCCTATCTTCGCTATCAGGGCGACAAATTCGCCGCGTACTTCGATGCCAACACCTATCTTTTGATGACCAAGGCGCTGGATTATTTCGATCCCGCACACGACTGCGGCGGCAACTTGAATCAAGCCTTTGCGCGTGCCCGCGCAGGTTTTCTGGTGATCTCGTTCACCACCGACTGGCGTTTTTCACCGCAGCGCTCACGCGAGATTATCCGGCCTTTGCTGCATAACCGGCGTGACGTCAGCTATGCGGAGATCACGTCCACGCACGGCCATGATTCATTTCTGATGGAACACCCGCATTACTTCGACGTGGTGCGCGCCTACCTGGACAATGTCAGCGCGGAGGTGTCAGCATGAGTATGGCATCCCTTGCCACCGAGCGTCCCGATTTCGCAGCCATTGCCGCCTGGATACCCAGGGGTGCCACGGTGCTGGATCTGGGCTGCGGCGATGGCAGCCTGTTGCGTTATCTCAAGGAAACACGATCCGTGCGTGGCTACGGCGTGGAAATCAGCGATCTGGATATCGTGTCATGCATCGCCAACGGCGTGAATGTAATCCAGAACGATCTGGATGCCGGGCTGTCCGATTTTGAGGACAATACCTTCGATTTCGTCATCCTCTCGCAGACCCTGCAAGCTACGCGTCATACCGAGGCGCTGATTCAGGAGATGCTGCGCGTCGGGCGTGAAGGCATCGTCAGCTTCCCCAATTTCGGTTACTGGAAGACCCGCCTCGACGTTGTGCGGGGCAACATGCCGGTGTCGCGCGAACTGCCCTATCAGTGGTATGACACGCCGAACGTACACCTGTGTACCCTGAATGATTTCGAGAGTTTTTGCCGCAAGTACTGCGTCAGCGTCACCGCACGCAGCGTGATGACGAACGGACAAGAAGTAGACTGGTTGCCCAACCTGCTCGGCAGCACGGCTGTCTATCGCTTCCAGCGCGGGGTATGAATGCGCATTGTAGGGGCGGGATTCATCACGCCCCTATTCATGTGACGACGCATGTGGTGTAACGATAATAATCCTCGTCGTCATTCTTCGCGTTTGAAGGATTTTGATTACGCCAGCGCCGGCGCCTACTTTATAACCATTTGTGCCTATGAGCGTGAATGCTTTTTCGGTCGGATAGAAGCGGGCGTAATGTGTTTAAGTGACGCTGGGAGCATCGTAAAAATGATCTGGGACGAAATTCCTACACATTATGCGAGTGTGGCAATAGATGAATTTGTTGTCATGCCCAATCACATCCACGGTATTATCATCAATACGACTGAATACACCGCCACCCAACCCACTGCAGGGGCGCGGTTCATCGCACCCAAAACCGTTGGAGAAATCGTGCGCGCATTCAAAGCGCGTTGTACCCACGCCATCAATCAAAGCCAAACGGTGCAAGGATTTCATGTTTGGCAGCGAAATTATTACGAACACGTCATTCGCAGCGAGAAAGACCTGACGGATATTCGTGAATACATCGTAAATAATCCGTTGCAGTGGGATTTGGATGAAAACAATCCGCATACAAATAATTCAGGTACAGCGAATGATTGGGAATCATATGCGATAAATCAGGGCGTGATAAATCACGCCCCTACAAGTAAAGGCTCGTAATGTCTGTCTGGCAACAACTGTTTACCCGTCGCATGCTGATATGCGTGTTCACCGGCTTTACCTCCGGTCTGCCGCTATATCTGCTGTTCAATTTGCTGCCCGCCTGGCTGCGCAGCGAACATGTCGATCTCAAGACCATCGGCCTGTTTGCGCTGATCCAGTTTCCCTATACATGGAAATTCATCTGGTCGCCGTTGCTGGATCGCTACGCCCTGCCGATGCTGGGACGGCGGCGCGGCTGGATGGTGTTAACCCAGCTTGGGCTGCTGGCGGTGATCGCCGGCATGGGCGGTTTCTCGCCCGCCAGCCAGCTTGCCACCATCGCGTGGTGTGCCACGCTGCTGGCAGTGCTTTCCGCAACACAGGACATCGTGCTGGATGCCTACCGTCGCGAACTGCTCGCAGACTCTGAACTGGGTCTGGGCAACGCGGTACACGTCAACGCCTATCGCGTCGCAGGTCTGGTGCCAGGTTCCCTGTCGCTGATTCTCGCGGATTTTCTGCCCTGGGATATGGTGTTCATCATCACCGCGCTGTTCATGTTGCCCGGCATCGCGATGACATTGATGGTGAAAGAACCGCACAGAGCCGTAGCGCCCAAGACTTTGCGCGAGGCGGTAGTCGAGCCGTTCCGCGAATTCATCAACCGCCAAGGCTGGCGTAGCGCGCTGCTGATCCTGGCTTTCCTGCTCTTCTACAAATTAGGCGACAGCCTGTGTACGGCGCTCGCCACACCGTTCTATCTCGACATGGGTTTTTCCAAGACCGATATCGGCCTGATCGCCAAGAACGCAGGCCTGTGGCCGGCGGTGATCGGCGGCATGCTGGGCGGACTGTGGATGGTAAAGATCGGCATCAACCGCGCGTTGTGGCTGTTCGGCGTGGTGCAGGTGCTGGCGATCTTCGGCTTCGCGTGGCTGGCGTCCATCGGCTATCACGCTGAAATCGGCGCGCTGGAGCGCACCCAGCTTGCCGTGGTAATCGGGCTTGAGGCGCTGGGAGTCGGCTTGGGCACGGTGGCTTTCGTCGCATTCATCGCACGCACCACCCATCCGGCCTACACCGCTACGCAGTTCGCGCTGTTCACCAGCCTGATGGCGATGCCGCGCACTTTTGCCAATGCCGCCACCGGCTGGCTGGTCGAGGCGATGGGCTGGAGCGGATTTTTCCTGCTTTGCGCGGTCATGGCGATACCGGGGATGCTGCTGCTGTTCAAAGTGGCACCGTGGAATGAAGAGGCAAAAAATTCGTAGGGTGCGCTGTGCGCACCATGGTGCATGGAATGCACCCTACGACTATATTTTCCTGACAAACACCTTGGATTTGCGCTGGTAGTTATACAGCGATTTCTTCTGTGCGGGCAGCGCGGTGACATCGCTTTCCTTAAAACCGCGTTCGAGAAACCAGTGGGCGGTGCGCGTGGTCAGCACGAACAATTTCTTCAGCCCCTGAGACTTGGCGAGTGCCGCCATATGGTCGAGGATAGCCTCGCCGTAGCCACGATCACGGCATTGCGCATCCACCGCCAGACAGGCCAGTTCTGCTGCCGCCTCATCAGGAAAAGGATAGAGGGCGGCGCAACCGACGATGCGGTGGTCGTGTTCCAGCACTACAAAACGCTCGATTTCGCGTTCCAGCAGTTCGCGCGAACGCCGCACCAGTATGCCTTGCTCTTCCAGCGGGCGCAGCAATTGCAGGATACCGCCGACATCTTCGATGGAAGCATCGCGCAGCGTGTTGAGCGTCGACTCCACCACCATCGTGCCTATACCCTCATCGCTGAACAGCTCTTGCAATACGGCACCGTCGGTGTGACGGCTGATCAGATGGGTGCGCGCAACCCCGGCCTCGCAGGCGCGGATCGCACAGGGCAGGAACAAATTTACATCGTCCGGCAATTTGCGTGTTGCTGACAATACGGCCTGAGCCTGGCTGACGGTCAGCTCCCTGAGCAGTTCCTCTTTTTTGTCCTGAACGCCGTCGGTGTCCATCAGAAATACCAGCTTGTCGGCATCCAGTGCGATGGCTGTCGCGGTCGCAACATCTTCCAACGTCAGGTTGAACACCTCGCCGGTGGGCGAATAGCCGAGCGGTGAGAGCAGCACCACTTCGCCGAAATTCATGCGATTGTTCAATGCCAAAACATCCACCTTGCGCACGCTGCCGGTATGTTGCAAGTCCACCCCGTTGATCACGCCCATCGGTTGTGCGGTGATGAAGTTGCTGCCAGCCACACGGATGTCGGCATTGGCCATCGGCGAATTGGCCAGCCCCATGGAGAGCAGCGCCTCGATCTCGACACGCAACCGGCCAACGGCTTCTTTCACGCATTGCATGGTTTCGGCATCGGTCAGGCGTATGCCCTGATGGTAGCTGTCCTCCAGATTTTTGCGGGCCAGGTGTTGTTCGATCTGCGGACGCGCACCGTGCACCAGCACCAGCCGGATGCCCAAGGCGGCTAACAGGTTGAAGTCGTGCGTCAGTTCAACGAACTTGCCGTCCTCGACCATTTCGCCGCCGAATGCGATGACGAAAGTCCTGCCGCGAAAGCTGTTGACGTAGGGTGCGACGGAGCGGAACCAGGCAACAAAATCGGCGGGTGTGGCTGTGATCGGCATATGCAATCTCCTGTTCTAACGCGGCATCATGCCGCTATTCATCAAGCAACTTGCCGGCAACGGCCCAGTTTTCATCCTGCACTTCATCGAAGGTGATGTAAGTGTAGGACGCGGGCTTGTGTGCGATACGCTCCAGAGTGTCGGTGACCTCTGCAGCGATTGCAGCCTTTTGTTCGCGGCTTAACATGCCTGCGATGCGGATATTGACATAAGGCATGGTGCTCTCTTCAATAAGTGCTGTTTAACAAAAATCGCCCCAAAGCGTTTGCAGCGCGGCCAGTCCCGCAACAGCAGCGGTCTCGGTACGCAGCACGCGCGCACCCAGACGAATCGGGGTAAAACCACAAAGCAGTGCGGAGTCGCTCTCGGCCTGACTGAATCCGCCTTCCGCGCCGATCAGCAACGCCGTCATGCCTTGTGGCCTGGGCTGGCTTTGCAAAGAAACCGCACCATTTGGCAACATTATGAATTTACTGATATTTTCTGCACGCATTTGTTGCAGCCACACCATGATGTCCAGTGGGGGGTGAATAATGGGCAATACATTGCGACCGCATTGTTCGCAGGCAGAGATGGCGACCTGTTGCCAATGCTCCGTACGTTTCGCGGCGCGCTCGGCGGACAGTTTGGCTACGCTGCGTTCAGTCGCGAGCGGCTGAATCTCGGCGACACCCAGTTCGGTGGCTTTCTGGATCACCCAGTCCATTTTTTCGCTGCTACACAAGGCCTGCGCCAAACGCACCGGCAAGGGTGTTTCGCGGTTGGTATCGATCTGAATAATGCTGCTGACAACAACCTGTTTTCCGGAGAGATCATCAATCACACCGTGACACTCGTGCCCCTGTCCGTCGAACATTTGCACGCTGTCCCCTTCACGCAGCCGGAGTACACGGCTGGCATGGTGCGCCGCATCCGCCGGCAAAGTGAATGAGCCATGACTAGGGAGAGGTGGCGGGCAGTAAAAACGTGGCATGACAAACGAGATATGAGTGACGGACGGGCGTGATAATATACCGCTTGGCCGTGGCACGGAATTGTTACGCGCGTTTTAGGTTAAGAATTTTGTCAGGAGAATGGAATGGTCAGTTTACAACCACCACTATGTGACTTTGGCTGGAAGGCGCGCGATTTCGATCTGCCGGGTGTGGACGGCGTGCGGTATAACCTCGAAAATGCGCGGGGCGAGAACGGTTTGCTGGTGATGTTCATCTGCAATCATTGCCCCTATGTGAAATCCATCCGGGATCGTCTGGTCCGGGATACGCGCGAGTTGCAGCAACACGGCATCAACAGCATCGCCATCATGTCCAACGACCCGCTGGACTATGCAGAAGACTCGTTCGACAACATGAAGCTGGTGGCGGCGCAGTATGCTTACCCTTTCCCCTACGTGCTGGACGAAAGCCAGCAGGTGGCGAAGGATTACGGCGCAGTATGCACGCCGGATTTCTTCGGTTTCAATGCCAATTTTGAGCTGCAATATCGCGGTCGTCTGGATGCCTCGCGCAAGGAGGCGGTTCTCGACGCGCCGCGCGATTTATATAACGCAATGTTGCAGGTAGCTAAGACGGGCCTGGGTCCGCGTGAACAGATCGCCAGCATGGGCTGTTCGATCAAATGGAAAAATGAGTAGCATGGAAAAGCACATCCTGTCGAAAACCGGTGCAATTGGTATGAGCGCCTTGCTCAAGGCGACCATTGCGGCAGTCAAACTGGTGGCGGCGGAAGAAATCATGCCGCGTTATCTCAAAGTGGCGCACAAGCACAAAAGCGATGGCAGCCTGTGTACCGACGCGGATGTTGCAACGCAGACCGCACTGATTCGTAAACTGCAGGCTATTTGCAATGTCCCGGTGCTCGGTGAGGAAATGCCGGAAGCTGAGCAACACGCGATCTGGCAAGCTGCCCGTGAAGGCCTGTGGTGCATAGACCCGATAGATGGCACGTCAAACTTTGTACATGGCCTGCCTTATTTTGCAATATCGGTGGCGTTGCTGCGTGAGGGCAAGAGCGTACTGGGCGTGGTGTACAACCCGGTAGACGATGAAATGTTTGCCGCAGAAACAGGTAAAGGTGCTTATCTGAATGGTGAAAAGCTGTTCGGCCGCATCGCCGTAGAAACGATGAGCGACGCGCTCGCCAATGTGGATCTGAAGCGACTGGACAGCAAGCTGGCGGCACAACTCGCGATACACCCCCCTTGCGCTTCGCAGCGTAACTTTGGTGCCAGCTCGCTGGATTGGTGTTATACCGCCGCCGGACGCTATGACCTGTACCTGCATGGCGGACAAAAGCTGTGGGATTACGCAGCCGGAATGCTCATCCTGTCGGAAACCGGCGGTTACGCCTGTTGTATCGAGTCTGATGATTTTGCGGCGGGCGATATTTGGCAGCGTTCGGTGATTGCTGCGCGCAGCGAAACGCTGTTCAACGAATGGAAAAACTGGATACGCGCGCAGTAGCGGCGCGATTCATCGCGCCCTATGACGGGTGCGGGCGCGATGAATCGCGCCACTACATAAGGGAAATAGCTTGAAAATATTGATATTGGGTGCGGGGCAGGTCGGCTCAACCGTGGCGGAAAGCCTGGTGAGCGAGGCAAATGACATCACCGTGGTGGATTCCGACGGCGCAAAGCTTGCCCTGTTGCAGGAGAGGCTGGATCTGCGCACGCTGACCGGCAATGCCTCCCATCCCTCGGTGCTGGAGCAGGCCGGTATTGTCGACACCGATATGTTGCTGGCCGTCACGCAAAGCGATGAAGTCAACATGGTGGCCTGCAAACTGGCAGCCAGCCTCTACAACACACCGACGCGCATCGCACGGATACGCGCCGCCGACTTTCTGGCGCGCCCGGATCTGTTCAACAAAGACAACTTTTGCGTGGATTTTTCCATCTGTCCCGAGCAGATTCTCACCGATTACATCACCAAGCTGATCGAATTTCCAGAAGCGTTACAAGTGCTTGAATTTGCTGATGGAAAAGCATCGCTTGTAGCGGTACGCGCCTTCGAAGGCGGGCCGCTGGTGGGTAAGCCAATCAGCTTTTTGCACACCCACATGCCGCAGGTGGACACGAGAATCGCGGCGATTTTCCGCAAGGACAGTCCGCTGATCCCTGAAGGCGACACCGTGATCGAGGATGGAGATGAAATCTTCTTCATTGCGGCGACCAATAACATCCGCAGCGTGCTGAAGGAAATGCGCCGTATGGACAAGCCGGCGAAGCGCGTGATGATCGTCGGCGGCGGCAATATCGGTCGCCGCCTGGCCAAGTCGCTGGAGCACGACTATAACGTCAAGCTGATCGAGTTCAACAAGAAGGTCTGTACGACGCTGGCAGGTGAACTTCAAAAAACGCTGGTATTGAACGGCGATGGCACGGACGAGAAACTGATGCAGCAGGAAAATGTCGACGAAGTGGACGTATTTTGTGCGCTTACCAACGATGATGAAAATAACATCATGTCGGCACTGCTCGCCAAACAGGGCGGGGCGCGCAAGGTCATCGCCCTGATCAATCGCAGTGCCTATGTCGACCTGGTGCAGGGCGGCAAGATAGACATCGCGCTGTCTCCGGCACAGGTCACTATCGGCTCTCTGCTGGCTTACGTTCGTCAGGGTGACGTGGCGGCAGTGCATTCCTTGCGCCGGGGTGCCGCAGAAGCACTGGAACTGGTCGTGCATGGCGATCGCAAGTCCTCGAGAGTGGTAGGGCGGCGCATCGACGAGATTGAACTGCCCAAGGGCGCGACCATCGGCGCCATCGTGCGCGGCGAAGAGGTCCTGATGGGGCATCGCGATATGGTCATCGAGGCTGAGGATCACGTGATCGTGTTCGTCATCAACAAGGCGATGGTTAAAAAAATCGAGAAATTGTTTCAGGTTAACCTCGGGTTCTTCTGATGCAGCGTACATTGACGGTTATTCATGCGTTGGGGCTGATGCTGGGAGTATTCAGTCTGGCCTATCTCATGCCAGTGGCTACGGCGCTGATCTATGGCGATGCCGCCGTACTGCTGGATTTCCTGCTGGCCATGGTGTGGACGCTGGCAACGGGTGTGCTGATGTGGATGCTGACGCGACGTTACAAAGGCGAACTGTCGATCCGGCACGGCTACCTGCTGGTGGTCGCGATGTGGACAGCGATGCCGGCGGTCGCAACCTTGCCGTTGTTACTGGTTATCCCTGACCTGTCTTTTACTGATGCCTACTTTGAAACCATGTCCGGCATAACCACCACTGGCGCTACCGTGCTGGTAGGGCTGGATAATCTGCCTCCTGCCATCAATATCTGGCGGCATGAACTGAACTGGCTGGGCGGCATGGGGATCATCGTACTAGCGGTCGCCGTTCTGCCGCTGCTGGGCATCGGTGGTCGTCAGTTGTTCAAGGCGGAGACGCCGGGACCGATGAAAGATTCCGCGCTTACCCCGCGCATCACCGAAACGGCGCGCAATCTCTGGCTGGTCTATCTGGGCATCACGATCGCCTGCATCCTTTCGTTGAAACTGGCAGGCATGAATTGGCTGGACGCAATCTGCCACGCCTTTGCCGCGATGGGCCTGGGCGGTTTTTCCACGCATGATGCCAGTGTCGGTTTCTTCAATTCTCCGGCGATAGAAGCCGTGCTGATCGTATTCATGCTGCTGGCTGCGATGAATTTCGCAACCCATTTTCTTGCCTTGCGTGCAAAGAGCCTTGTTCCCTACCGGATGGATGTGGAAGGCCTTTCTACAGTGGGATTGGCCCTGATCAGTTGCGTCGGAATTGCCGGTTTTCTGTGGTGGCAGGGCACTTACCCAGATTTCTGGACGGCGTTGCGTCATGCCAGCTTTAATCTCATATCACTGGCGACCGACTGCGGCTTCGCCAGCGTGGATTTCAACCAGTGGCCGATTTTTGCACCGATGTGGATGCTGTTTTTGAGTTGTATCGTTGCCAGTTCGGGTTCCACCGGGGGCGGCATCAAGATGATACGTACGCTGGTGCTGGTCAAGCAGGCCGGACGCGAGTTCGTCAAGCTGCTGCATCCGTCTGCGATCAATCCGATGAAGATTGGCGGGCAAGTTATTTCAAACAGCGTGGTGTTCTCGGTGCTGGGATTTATTTTTCTGTATTTCATGAGCGTGGCTACGCTGACCTTTGTGTTGCTGACCAGCGGTCTTGACTTCATCTCGGCATTCTCGGCGGTCATTGCCTGCATCAACAATGCGGGTCCCGGTCTGGGCCTGGTGGGCCCTGCCAGCAACTTCGGCGTGCTGACGGATTTTCAGACCTGGGTCTGCACGGTAGCGATGCTGATCGGGCGGCTGGAAATCTTTACCGTGCTGATCCTGTTTACCCCGCAGTTCTGGCGGCGCTGACAGGCATGCAGCCTAAACCGGCAGCCGCCAGCCTCCGGCGGGAGACAGATGACGCAGCACTGGTCCATTTGAACACGCACCTCGCAGCGATTCGCACTGCTGAGGATGAACTGCGCGATGACGTGGATGCCGAGTTGCTGCCGGTATTTCTGGAAGAGGCGGACGAACTGTGTCCCCGGATAGGTCATTGCCTGCGCGCTTTACACAACGAGCCGAACCATGATCCGCAGCTGTTAAACCGGCTGCTGCACACCCTCAAGGGCAGCGCACGCATGACCGGGGTCATGCGCATAGGAAATATTGCACACACAATGGAAGGCCGTTTGCTCGCAAATGGCACTGAGGCAGACCTCCGGAATGCATTGGAGATTGATTTTGCCCGGATAAACAGCCTGCTGGAAGAATTACGCCGGTTGACCGCCAAGGAAAACATTAACCCTGCCGCAGGACTCGATCGAAGTGCAATTCCTGTTGGCGAAGAGCGTGGCACATTGGCCCAGGTGAGTGAACGACTGTATCGCACCGTGCGGCAAACCGCCAAGCAGCTGAACAAACGCGTCAACCTTGAGCTGATCTGGAACGGCGTCGTGCTGGATCGTAGCGTGCTGAAAAAAATGACTGCCCCGTTAGAACATCTGCTGCGCAATGCGATCGTACATGGCATTGAAGATGAGCCGCTGCGTATCGCCAGCGGCAAAGAGATCATCGGTGAGATCACGTTAAGCCTGCGCCGGGAAAACAATGAAGCGATATTTGAACTGGGCGATGACGGACGCGGCTTGAATCTGGCAGCCTTGCGCGCACAGGCCATTGAAAAAGGTTTGCCGGTTGATGCGGATACCTCCGCAAGCTGCGATCAGCTGGCGCAACTGATTTTCATACCGGGTATTTCAACGGCCGGTGAAGTAACTCAAGTGGCAGGACGCGGCATCGGCATGGATGTGGTACGCAGCGAAATCACTGAATTGGGCGGGCAAATCAATGTCAGTTCCATACCTGGTCAGGGTACGCGGTTTACGATCCATCTTCCGGACCACAGTGAATAAAATCTGCATGATGAAGGCTAAACACCTGTTTGCCCGTCTTCTGGCTGTGGATTTAACCCAAGCTGAATTGTGAAGCTTTGCTTAGCCAGATACAATGCCGACATGTCTAAATTCGATCTTACCAACCACTTCCTGATTGCCATGCCCGCCATGCAAGAGGGTTTTTTTGCCGGCACACTGACTTTTATTTGCGAACACGACGAGAACGGTGCGCTCGGCATCGTGGTGAACCGCCCGATCAGCCTGACACTGGCTGATATGTTCAATCAAATCAACATTCCGCTGCATCAGCCCAAGCTTGCAAATATGCCGGTGCATGTAGGCGGCCCGGTACAAGTCGAACGCGGCTTTGTGCTGCACGACACGAAACAGGATTGGCAATCGACGCTACGCATCAACGACAGGCTGGCGCTGACCACCTCCAAAGATATACTCGAAGCACTCGGTGAAGGCATGGGGCCGCATAACCTGCTGGTTACACTGGGTTATTCAGGATGGGAGCCTGGCCAGCTGGAGCACGAAATCAACGAAAATATCTGGCTGACCGTGCCTGCAAACGAACACATCCTGTTTGGCATGCCCGCCGAGGAACGGCTGGCTGCGGCGATGGCATTGCTCGGCGTGAATTATTCCATGCTGGTGGAAGATGCCGGACATGCCTGAGACAGAAACAGGATTACCGTTTTCGGTTAGCCGTTCTCTGGAAGGCACTTTGTTGGCATTTGATTTCGGCACGCAGCGCATCGGCGTCGCCGTTGGCAACACCTTTTCCGCCAGTTCGCGTCCCTTGACCACCATCTCGGAAGAGAAAAACGAGCTCCGTTTCGCGGCGATCTCAGCGCTGGTTGCGGAATGGCAGCCCTGCGCGCTGCTGGTGGGTTTGCCCAGCAACGACGACGGGACGCCGCACGAACTGACTGCGCTGTGCCGCCGCTTTGCCAATCGTCTGCACGGACGTTTCGGCCTGACCACGATACTGGTGGATGAGCGATATACTTCGCTGGCAGCCAGCGAACAACTGAACAAAGAAGGCATCAGAGGCCGGGAGCAGAAGAGTCTGATCGACCAGTATGCCGCACAACAAATTTTGCAGGCCTACCTTGATGAGCCCGCAGCCTGTGTAATCGTAAATGCCGACCGAGGTATACATGAAAAATCCGCAACTCAATAAAGACGGTGAATTGCAGCATCTGCTGACCACAGAAGGGCTGCCGGTGCGCATCATGCGCGACATTCTCGACCGTGCCGCCTCCTTCCTGGATGTCGCCGAAGGTCGCGAAATCAAGAAAGTCCCGCTGCTGCATGGCAAGTCGGTGTTCAATATTTTCTTCGAGAACAGCACCCGCACGCGCACCACCTTTGAAATTGCCGCCAAGCGCCTGTCGGCGGATGTGGTCAATCTGAACATCGGCTCCTCTTCCACCAGCAAGGGGGAGTCGCTGCTGGACACCGTGGATAACCTGTGTGCGATGCATGCCGACATGTTCGTGGTGCGCCATTCGCAAAGCGGTGCGGCGCATCTGATCGCACGGCATGTCGCACCTGAAATTCATGTCATCAATGCGGGGGACGGTCGGCATGCGCACCCGACCCAGGCATTGCTGGACATGTTCACCATCCGTCATTACAAGAAGGAATTCCACAACCTGCGCGTGGCGATCGTAGGCGACGTGCTGCACTCGCGCGTTGCGCGTTCACAGATTCATGCGCTGACCACGCTGGGCGTCCCTGAAGTCCGGGTCATCGCCCCCAAGACACTGCTGCCGACCATGGTGGAGAATCTCGGTGTGCAGGTTTATCACGACATGGCGAAAGGCTTAAAGGATGTCGACGTAGTGCTGATGCTGCGGCTGCAGAATGAACGCATGCAGGGCGCGGCACTCCCCTCCGGGCAGGAATACTTTAAGAATTATGGACTTACCGAGGAAAAGCTGGCGTACGCCAAAACGGACGCGATCGTGATGCACCCGGGACCGATGAATCGCGGCATTGAAATCGACTCGCGCGTGGCCGATGGCGTGCAATCCGTCATCCTGTCGCAGGTGACCTTCGGTATCGCGGTGCGGATGGCGGTGATGAGTACCTTGGCCGGGAGCAACCAATGAATATCCATATCAAAAACGGTCGCCTGATCGACCCCAGAAACAACATCGACGCGCTGCTGGATGTTTTTATCTCCAATAAACTTGTTGTGGCGACAGGTCGCGCACCGGACGGCTTTGTCGCCGGTGAAGTGATCGATGCCACCGGGCTGATCGTATCCCCCGGATTGATTGATCTGGCAGCGCGTTTGCGTGAACCGGGTTACGAATACATGGCCACGCTGGAATCGGAAATGGATGCAGCAGTCGCCGGCGGCATCACCAGCCTTGCCTGCCCGCCTGATACCGATCCGCCGCTGGATGAGCCGGGTCTGGTGGAAATGTTGAAGCACCGCGCCAAAAACTTGCATCAGGCACGTCTTTATCCTGTTGCCGCGCTGACCTCAGGTTTAAAAGGCCTGGAGCTGACCGAAATGACGGAGCTGGTGGATGCCGGATGCGTGGCGTTCAGCCAGGCCGATGCGCCGCTGACCGATACCCGCGTATTGTTTCGCGCGATGCAATACGCGGCCACTTTTGGCTTCTCCGTATGGCTGCGTCCGCAGGATAGTTTTCTGGCCAAGGATGGCGTGGCACACGACGGTGAGGTGGCGACGCGCTGCGGCTTGCCCGCCATTCCGGTATGTGCCGAAACCATTGCGTTGGCGACGATGCTGACGCTGGCGCGTGAAACCGGTGTGAAGCTGCATATCTGCCGCCTTTCAAGCGCTGCGGGCGTGGAAATGATCCGCGCCGCAAAGCAGCAGGGTCTGGCGGTAAGCTGTGACGTTTCGGCGAACCACGTGCATTTGTCGGAAATGGACATCGGCTTTTTTGATCCGAATTGTCGCCTGACCCCGCCGTTGCGCAGCCTGCGCGATCGGGCCGCGTTGCGTGCCGGTTTGCTCGATGGCACCATCGATGCGATCTGTTCCAACCATGCGCCGGTGGACGAAGACGCAAAACAATTGCCCTTCGCCGAAGCAGAATCGGGTGCAACCGGACTGGAATTGCTGTTGCCACTGGTGCTGAAATGGGCGCAACAGGAAAACATCAGCTTGTCCGATGCGCTCGCCAAAGCTACGCTGCGGCCCGCGCAGATACTGAGTTTGAATGCGGGACACCTCAGTGTTGGTGCGGTAGCCGATGTATGCGTGTTTGATCCGGAGGCTTACTGGAAGGTGGAACCCGCAGCGCTGAAAAGTCAGGGCAAGAACACCCCGTTCACCGGCATGGAAGTGCAAGGCCGCGTTCGCTACACGCTGGTTGACGGCAAAGTGGTATATCAGGGATAAGTCAGCTACCACACGCCACAGCAGGCGCTCGATACCTGGATGGAGAAACCGGGTTTATGCGACCAGCAGGTATTTCTGCCCCGGCTGAGTCAGCTGGCTCATGCCATCGTCGGGGTGGTTCGACCACAACGAGCTGCCCGACAACCTGATTAGCGCTCCTTATCCCCGCCATTTGCACACGAATAAGCACTAGGCATATTTTGAAATGACAGCAAAATATTGAATGGTTGCTGTACTTGTAAAAAACACGGCGACTACGATGGTTTCGTTTAAGGAGACGGTATGTGAGCGCCCTTCTTTACGTCCCTGCCAGTAAATTGCGCTGATGAGAAGGATAAATATAAAGCTGACAGCCAAAAGTTCTATGGAGTAAGTCATTGATTTCCCCGTAATATTTGAATTCAGAATCAAATTCAAACCTGCGAGTTACCATGCTTGGCAAGGAAGGATAGAAAACCGGAGGTGCCAGTCGACACTCCCGTTTTATCTGGCGATCCCGCTGTCATAGGATAAATCCCTTAGACCGGTAACTTTGCGTCCCTGCTTTTCAACAGGTTTGCCATTTGCAGATTTGTTGTTGTTCACTGCGTTGGAACAACTGATGAGCAATATACTGGGGATCATTTCTGCGGTCAACTGGTCATTTCACGAACCCATAAAAATCGGCTCTCCGTCCTGCGGGTCATGAATCAGGGCGGAGAATCAGACGCAACTTTCCTGCGCTGCCGCCGGCAATCACCCGTACGCAGAAAGTAAATCACATTGGTGCGCATAGCCGTACATAATCAAGGGCAAGTCGGGCTATAGCCGTTTCGTAGTAAAATGCGACGGTCAGTTTCCCAGCGAACTCTTAATCCCCAGCCTATCCATGAATCCATTACTCGACTTTTCCGGTCTGCCGCGTTTCGCGGAGATCCAACCCGAACATGTCGCACCCGCGATCGAAAAACTACTGGCGGAATGCCGCGAACTGGTTGCATATTTGCTGGCTGAGACAAAAGTGCCCACCTGGCAGAATTTCGTCGTCCCTATGGAAGACGCACATGAGCGCCTGTCACGCGCATGGGGGCCGGTAGGCCACCTGAACGCGGTGATGAACTCGCCGGAACTGCGCGAAGCCTATAACAGCACGCTGCCGGTGATTACTCAGTATTTCGCCGAACTCGGACAAAATCTAGAATTATTCAATAAATTCAAATCATTACGCAACAGTCCGGAATTCGAGGGTTTAAGTGCAACGCGCAAAAAGATCATCGAAAATGAGTTGCGCGATTTCCGTCTCGGTGGCGCGGAACTGCCTGAAGACAAGAAGGCGCGCTACCTGGAAATCCAGGAGAAGCAATCCGAATTGTCGTCGCGTTTTTCAGACAACCTGCTGGATGCCACCAACGATTTCACGCTGGTCATCGAAAACAGGGATGAGCTTTCCGGTTTGCCGGAAGATGCGTTGCAGACCGCTCAGGAAGCGGCCGAGGCTGCGGGTAAAACCGGCTGGCTGTTCACCTTGAAAGCGCCGTCTTACATGCCGGTGATGCAGTTTGCCGACAACCGTGAACTGCGCGAAAAGATGTATCGTGCCAACGCGACACGCGCCTCCGAATTCGGCAAACCTGAGTGGGACAATTCGCAGTTGATGAATGAAATCGTGCAACTGCGCGGCGAAGAAGCGCACCTCTTGGGTTTTGCCAATTATGGCGAGTTGTCGCTGGCGGCCAAGATGGCTGAAACGCCGCAGCAGGTGGTGGATTTCATGCGTGAACTGGCGCTGCGCGCGCGCCCCTTCGCTGAAAAAGACCTGGCCGAATTGCGCGAATTTGCACAAAATGAACTAGGTATCAGCGAACTGCATTCCTGGGATGCAACCTATGCCAGCGAAAAGCTGCGCGAGCAACGCTATGCCTTTTCCGAACAGGAAGTGAAGGAATACTTTCCGGAAGACGCCGTACTGGCAGGGCTGTTCAGTCTGGTAGAAACGCTGTATGGCCTGCACATCGTGGCATCTGTCGCGCCGGTATGGCACGAAAGCGTGCGTTTCTTCGACATCCGCGATGAGCAAGGTCAGCTTGTCGGTCAGTTCTATTTCGACCTGTACGCTCGCAGCAGCAAGCGCGGCGGTGCATGGATGGACGACGTGATCACACGCCGGCGTCTTGAAGAGGGCATCCAGACTCCGGTTGCCTATATGAACTGCAATTTCTCGGCACCGGTTGGCGACAAGCCCGCCGTGTTCACCCACGACGAAGTCATCACCCTGTTCCACGAATTCGGTCACGGCCTGCATCATCTGTTAACAGAGGTGGAAGACCTGGGCGTGTCCGGCATCAATGGCGTGGAGTGGGATGCGGTCGAGTTGCCCAGCCAGTTCATGGAAAACTACTGCTGGGAATGGGATGTGCTGTGCGGCATGACGCGCCATGTCACCACCGGCGACACGCTGCCTCGCGTCTTGTTTGACAAGATGCTGGCTGCCAGGAATTTCCAGAGCGGCTTGCAAACGTTGCGCCAGATCGAATTCGCGCTGTTCGATATGCTGATGCACAGCGACTTTGAAGCGGGCGGCGCCAAGACTATCCTGCAGTTACTCGACGACGTGCGAAGCGAAGTGGCGGTGCTGATCCCGCCGGAATATAACCGTTTCCCGCACAGTTTCTCGCATATCTTTGCGGGTGGCTATGGCGCGGGTTATTACAGCTACAAATGGGCTGAAGTGTTATCCGCCGATGCGTACAGCCTGTTCGAGGAGCAAGGCGTGCTCAATCCCGATGTCGGTGCGCGTTTCCGCAGCGAAATACTGGCAGTGGGCGGTTCACGCGGCGCGATGCAATCGTTCGCCGCATTCCGTGGCCGCGAACCGTCCATCGACGCGCTGTTGCGGCATAGCGGCCTGACGGATGCCATTTGATGAAACTGGCGACGTGGAATGTAAACTCCCTGAAGGTGCGCCTGCCGCAGGTGCTGGACTGGCTGGCCGCCAACCCGATCGACGTGCTGTGTTTGCAGGAAACCAAGCAGCAGGACGCCGATTTTCCACAGGCTGAGCTGGCAGCGGCGGGCTATCACTCGGTGTTCAGCGGACAGAAGACCTACAACGGCGTGGCGATCTTAAGCCGCGAGCCAGCCAGTAATGTGCAGATCGGCATTCCGGATTTCGCCGATGAACAGAAGCGCGTCATCGCCGCAACTTTTGGCGACGTGCGGGTCATTTGCGTCTACATTCCAAACGGGCAGAGCCTCGATTCCGACAAGTATCAATATAAGCTGGGCTGGCTGGCCGCTTTGCACGACTGGCTGAAACAGGAACTGGTGCGTTACCCGAAACTGGTGCTGCTGGGCGACTACAACATCGCGCCGGAAGACCGTGACGTGCACGACCCGGCAGCATGGGTGGGCAATGTGCTGGTCAGCGAACCTGAACGCGATGCCTTCAGGGGCCTGTTGTCGCTGGGCCTGAAAGACAGCTACCGCCTGTTTGAACAAGCCGAGAAAACCTTCAGCTGGTGGGATTACCGGATGATGGCGTTTCGCCGCAACATGGGCATGCGCATCGACCACATCCTGATCAGCGAACCGCTGGTTTCCCTGTGCAAGGGCTGCGTGATCGACAAAGCCCCGCGCAAACTGGAACGCCCGTCCGATCACACGCCAGTGGTGGTGGAGTTGTAAGATTGAAAAAATCGCGAAACGAGGGGGTAATAGATGCTTTATTTGAATATTGATCACCTCAAGCGCTGCATGCAGACGCTGGATTCTTCGCTGGTGCTCTACCGAAAGGCAGAACCTGACAGCATAGATCAGGAAGTCTTCCGCAATGCCATTGTGAAGAGTTACGAACTGACGCAGGAGACCGCATTCAAACTGTTGAAAAAAGCACTGAAGGTGTATGGACACAGCGGCAAAAAGTTGGAAGCGACACCCATAAAAGACATTCTGCGACTCGCCGCCCTGCATGATCTGATGACCCTGCCGGAGGTAGAGCGGTGGTTTCGCTATCGCGACAATCGCAATAACACCGCACACGATTATGGCGAGCAGTTTGCCAGCGAGACGCTGGTGCTGATCCCCGATTTTTTGCAGGACATTGCCTCGCTGGCAGAGGTGCTGGAGCGCAAGCTGGGTAAAGAGCATGGCTGAAACGGTGAGCCTGCATCTGCCCGAACCTTATTTGCGCATCGTGCAGGCTGTTTTGCGCACGCATTTGCCACAAGCAGAAGTATGGGCTTATGGTAGCAGGGTCAATGGTGATTGTTACGACACCAGCGATCTCGATCTGGTGGTGCGTCAGCCGGGTGACCTGCGTCGCAGGCAAACCAATCTGGGCGACGTAAAGGAAATATTTTCCGAAAGCAATCTACCCATTCTGGTGCAACTGGTGGACTGGGCCGCCATCCCTGCCGCGTTTCACGATGAAATCGCTGCGAACTATGTTGTGATACAGCAGCAATAATTACCCATTCGCACCGAACATCATGCGCTTCGCTACGAATTTCTTGGCGAACGGCAGGCAATCCAGTGCGGTGAGCGAGGCGGCTCGGACGGCACTTACCAGCGGCAGGTCGTTGGAAAACAGCCGCACCAGGCCATCGGTGAAATGGATGCCTGCTTCGCGATCAAGACGGCGCCGGCTCCGGTAGCCGGCAAGCATCTCATCCGTTCCCAGCGTTTCAGGCGCGGCATCCAATATTTCCTGCGCCAGTTCCCACGCGTCGCGCAGCCCCATATTAAAACCTTGTCCGGCTACCGGATGCATAGTTTGTGCGGCATTGCCGAGCAGTACGGTGTGCGGCATCGGCGATTGTTCAGGTGCGCGCTTGAGTCCCAGCGGGAAGCAGCTGCGTCTGCCGACAGTCAGGAATTCCCCGACCCGGTCGCCGAAATGCTGATGCAATTCCGACAGGAACATAGCGTCATCCCAGGTGAGCATTTGTTGGACTCGCTGGTGCGGCGCAGTCCAGACAATTTCATAGCCGTCCTTGTAGGGCAGCAATGCCACCGGCCCTTGCGGAGTAAAGCGTTCAAATGCGGTGTTGGCTTTCGGCGCGGTGCAGGTTACATGCGTAATCAGTGCGCTCTGTCCGTAGTCGTGAACGATGGGCGGATGCTGTTCGGCCAATAATTTACCGCCATCGGCGACCACTGCGAGACGCGCATGCAGGGTGTGTTCCATGCCATCCGCTTCGACAGACTCAGGACAGGCTTGCCGATAGCTGATAACCGCATGGTCAGCTGCGCAGGCAAGGTGCGTGACGCTCGCGCCGTAAATGGATACAACCGGGCTGTTACTCAGCGCACCAGTCAAAGCGTCTTGCAGCGCCGGATAAGGCAACACGTAGCCTAATTCAGGCACATTAAGTTCTTCGGAGCGCAACACGGCACGGCCGAAGCTTTGCTTTTGCGAAATGTGGATGGTGCGGATAGCCGACACGTCCTGCATTTTATCCCATACGCCCAGGCGTTCCAGCAACAGACGGCTGCCGTAGGACAGTGCGAGCGCACGCGCGTCAACGCTGGCGGTCTTCGCAGGACGTGCTTCGAGTACGCAGACCCGCAACTGGCTGCCTTGCAAGGCCAGCGCCAGTGCGCTGCCCACCGGGCCGCCGCCAATAATAACGACGTCGTAACTGGAATCATTCATGTCGCATGACCTCCTCGATCTCTTTAACGGTTTTCGGCGCCGCTTCAGTCAGCACTTCATTGCCGGTGTCGGTGATGACTACGTCGTCCTCGATACGGATGCCGATGTTCCACAGGGCCAGCGGCACGTCATCGGCAGGGCGGATATAGCAGCCGGGTTCGACGGTCAACACCATACCGGCTTGCAGATTACGCCACTGGTCACCGATCTTGTAGTCGCCGACATCGTGTACATCCATGCCCATCCAGTGACCGGTGCGGTGCATGTAATACTTCTTGTAGCTCCCGCTCTCCAGCACGCCGTCCACCGTGCCGTGACACAGTTTCAGGTCGATAAAACCCTGTGCCAATATTTGCAAAGCGGCGTTGTGCGGTGCCTCCCAGTTATTGCCGGGTCTTGCGGCTGCAATTGCGGCAGCCTGGGAGGCAAGCACGATCTCATACACGTCCTTCTGTGCGCCCATAAAGCGGCCATTCACCGGATAGGTGCGGGTAATGTCAGAAGCATAGCCTTCGAGTTCGCAGCCCGCATCGATCAGCAGCAGATCGCCATCGCGAAGTTTGGCATTGTTTGCGATGTAATGCAGCACGCAGGCGTTCGCACCGCCTGCGACGATCGAGGTGTAAGCAGGATCGCGCGCGCCGTTGCGGCAGAATTCATGCAGCAGCTCGGCCTCGACCTGATATTCCAACTGTCCGGGGCGTGTGAATTGCATCGCGCGTCTATGTGCGGCGGTCGAAATGGCAGCAGCGCGTCGCAGGATGTTTATCTCATGCAAGTCCTTGAATAATCTCATTTCATTTATCAATGTGCGCACATCGAACAGCTGGTCAGGTGCACGGATGCCGCTACGCGCCTTTTCCTGAACTGCGCTGCGCAACTTGAGCAGGCGTTGATCCCAAGCGGCACTTGCACCCAAGGGATAGAACAGCGCGGGCTGGTTGCCCATCAGTTCAATCAGCTTTTCATCCAGCTTCGCAATGGGAAAAGCTACATCGAAACCGAATTTCTGCTGAGCGGCATCAGGGCCATAGCGAAATCCATCCCAGATTTCCCGCTCCATGTCCTTTTCACGGCAAAACAGGATGGATTGCGGCTTGTCATCCTGGCCAGCGACAAGCACCAGCACCGATTCCGGCTCATGGAACCCGCTCAGATAATGGAAACTGCTGTCGAAACGGTAGGGGTGATCGGTATCGGCATTGCGCTGCTGTTCCAGCGCATTGGGGAGAATGGCGATGCCGTGCTGCATTTGAGCCAGCAGTCGGGCGCGACGCTGAGCATAGATGTTTGGGTTAAGCATGCGTGCAAGTTTCTAATCGAGTTTGTTGAAGAGGTTCCGGGCAGTGCCTTGAATCAGACAGGCATTGAATCAGATCGCATGGGGCATTTTTTTAAACAGCGGGTAAAATTCGCGGTCGGTTTTGAGCATGTGCTGCGCCACTACCTCGTTGGCGAGAAAATCAACCAGTTCGCCTATCTTAACGACGCCCGCTGCTGCCGCGTCGCGAAGTTGCAGCGCATGCTCGATCAATATCTTGTGAGCATGTACTTGGACATCAAGATCAGCGTAATGATACCGGGCGAGAATGGCTTCCTCATCGGTAAAGTGTTGTACTACATGTGCGAGCAGTTTTTCCAGAGCATCGTCGAATTTTTTGGGATTTTCATTGCGCGAGAATGCAGACTCAATCAGCGTATTGGCCAGTTCGAATAATTGGCGATGCTCCCCATCGATGGTGGGTTCGCCGCAATCATAGGACTCATGCCAGCTAAGGCGCAGTATCGTGGCGTTTTGATCGGCAGACCACAGATCACTGCTGCCAGTTGGATCGGATACAACACGATTGCGCCCGCCATTTTTTGCGGTATACAGTGCCGCGTCAGCGCGTTGAAAATAGGCTTTTTCGCTTTCGCCGGCAACGTACTCAGCAACGCCCAGGCTGATGGTAATGTTTCCCGCTGTCTCGATATGGCACTGTTCAACTTTGCGGCGTAGTGTTTCAGCCAACTCCGCCGCAGCGTGATAGCTGGTGGACGGGGCCAACACGACAAACTCCTCCCCTCCCCAGCGAAACAGCAAATCCGAGGCACGAATGCTCATTGAAATAACCTTGACCACATCGCACAGCACTTCATCGCCAACGGCGTGGCCGTAGGTATCGTTGACCTGCTTGAAATGGTCAATGTCGAAAAAAATCAAAGCCAGCGGCTGACGATAACGGGCACTGCGACTTAATTCGATGGCAATGGTTTTATCAAAGTGGGCGCGGTTCCATGCGCCCGTCAGGCGATCTGTCGAGCTCAGTTTTTCCAGCTCAATGATGCGATTATGCATTTCAGCCAGCTCAGCGCCATATGCAGATTCGGCAGACTTTTCGAGCACCAGTATGGTATTGCCACCGATATTGATAGTACGCACAAAAATCGGCACTATACTGCCGTTACTTTGCAACTCAACGGGCGCGTGAGTGCGGGTGTACGGATCACGCAGTATTTTCTGCAGGCTGTCCGATTCAAGGCAAGAAACATCGAAGCTGTTGGTAAAACTTCGGTTGAGTAGCTTGACGCTGCCATCGTTCCCCACAATTGCAAGCGGCAGAGGGAACTGCATCAGCAGATCATGCGTGTTTGGCTCGGAAAGCCAGGAAATATTGTCGTTTAACATCTACTCACCTGCATCGAAGTTAACCAAATTGTCCGGGCGGGAATGACTCTAACGCATCCTACCATTATTGGATAATCGCGGGAATTTCAATTAGCAGGATGCGCTGATTTGCCGGTCAAGCTCATGCAGACGTTGCGGTGTGCCGACATCTATCCAGAGGCCCGCGTGATGTTCGCCGCTCACTTTGCCGAGGCTGATCTGTGCGCGCAGCAGCGGGGCTAACGGTGCGATACTGCCGCGTGGGATGTCCTTGAACAACGCAGGCTGGTAAAGGCCGATGCCGCTGAAGGTTAGACGTAAGTCGTTAGTCGTAAGTCGTAAGTTACTGCCTTCTTCAATGCGTCCATTGTGCAGCGGGAAATCGCCCTTCGGGTGATGCTCGGGGTTGTTTACCAGCACCAGATGGGCGGCATCGCCACTGCTATGCAAGGTTGCAACCCGTTCATGCAACCGGGAAAAATCATAATCACAATAAATGTCACCGTTGATAACGGCGAAGGGCTGGTCGCCTAGCATAGTCAGCGCATTGGCGATACCGCCGGCAGTTTCCAGCGCGCTGGTTTCGCGTGAATACTGAATCCGCGCGCCGAATTGACTGCCATCGCCCAGCGCGGCTTCGATCTGCGCACCCAGATGGGCATGATTGATGACCAGCTCAGTGATTCCAGCCGCCACCAGTCTTTCGATATGCCAGACGATCAGCGGCTTGCCGCCTGCCTCAAGCAAAGGTTTGGGCGTATGGTCAGTGAGCGGACGCATGCGCTCACCGCGTCCGGCCGCAAGTATCATTGCCTTCAAGGTGTTTTTTGTGCCTTTCACGTTCGTTCCCACCCCCAGTAGGGGGCGGGTTAGGGTGGGGGTAAAAGCGTGATTGTGCTCCAACATATTTAAAATCCATACCCCGTTGGAGCTTCCTGCGGTGGCTCCAGCTCGTTGAGCAGGTTAAACAAAGGCTTGAGATCGACGTAGCGTGCGGCGGCTGCACGCAGGTAATTCATCACCAGCGGCATGTCCTTCAGGTAACCATCCTTGCCGTCGCGGTGGCACAGGCGCGCAAAAATGCCCAGCACCTTGATGTGGCGCTGAACGCCCATCCACTCAAAATCCCAGTAGAACTGACCGAAATCATCATGAACCGGCAGCCCTGCGCTGCGTGCCTTTTGCCAATAGCCGATCAGCCAGTCGATGATCTCCGGTTCTTCCCACTTGATGTAGGCATCTTTGAATAGCGATGCCAGATCGTAAGTGATAGGGCCGTACACCGCATCCTGAAAGTCGATGATGCCGGGGTTCGGCTCTGTCACCATCAGATTGCGTGAGTGGTAGTCGCGGTGCACATACACGCGTGGCTGAGCTAAATTGTTGGCAATAATGCGGGCAAAGACAGCTTCGAGTTTTGCGTTCTGTGCGGAGGTTAACGTGATATTGAGATGCTTGTTGATATACCACTCCGGAAACAGGCGCATCTCGCGCAACAACAACGCTTCATCATAAGGCGGCAATTCCTTGTCACTCGATGCCAGCTGAATCCTGATCAGCGCATCAGTGGCAGCGCCGTACAGATTACGCGCATTTTCCGGATTTAAAGCTTGCAGATAAGTGGTATTACCCAGATCGGACAGCAGCAGGAAGCCCTGCGCCAAGTCCTGTGCGTACACATGCGGCACATGGGTTCCTGCATCTTCGAATAATTTTGCGATATGTAAAAAAGGCCGGCAATCCTCGTGCTCCGGCGGCGCGTCCATGATGATGCGCGTTGTGCCGTCGACAAAGGTGGCGCGGAAGTAGCGGCGGAAGCTGGCATCGGCGGAAGCGGGAGCAAGGCTGAATGTTGCACCGGGAAATTGGCTTTGCAGCCAAACGGTCAGTTGTTGTTGACGTTGCATAGTGGGCTTTTGGACTGGTCTTAATGGTAAACTTGCAAAAGTTTACCACCTTACCAATATTATGCGGTTTCGTCTCAAGCCTGTTGCGCTCACTTTGCTGTGTGTTTTTGTCAATTCCGCCGTGGCGGAAGAGTTGCGCGCGCCTCATGCAGACAATACTTCCGCGACGCAGGTGGGTGATGAACCCGTGTTTCTTGAGGCGGATAAACTGACCGGCGACAAGAAGAATCAAGTCGAAGCCATCGGCAACGCAATTTTAATTAAGTCCGATCAGACCATACACGCCGATCGTTTGCTGTATGACCAGGAAACAAGCGATGCAGAGGGACTGGGGTCGGTTGTAGTGGAGCAGGCCGGCTCCACCATGAGCGGACCATACATGAAACTGAACATGGATACGCATGCCGGTTTTATGGAACAGCCTGTATTCTATCTGAAGGAAAATGACGGGCGCGGCGCGGGCAATATCCTGCACATTCAGGATCAGCAGCACTACACCCTGGACAACGCGGTTTACACCACCTGTCCAGCAGACAGTGAGGACTGGTTCCTGAAAATGTCCAGCCTGGATATAGACCGCGAGCAACAGGTGGGCATCGCCCATAATGCCTGGATTGAGTTCATGGACGTGCCCATTCTGTATTCGCCGTGGATGGATTTTCCGCTGGGTCACCAGCGTAAATCCGGTTTCCTGGCGCCTATAATGGGCGGTTCGACCAAGGGTGGCAGCGAGTTAACAATACCATATTACTGGAATATTGCGCCGAATTACGATGCGACCATCTCGCCACGCATGATGATGAAGCGTGGCATATTATTCAATAACGAGTTTCGTTACCTGGGGGCGAGTTATGCCGGCGAGGTTCACGCGGATGTGCTGCCCAACGACCCGTTGACCCACAGCAATCGCGCCCGTTTCGGCTTGCAGCATGGTCAATCGCTGGGCGGAGGCTTTAGCAGCACTGTCAATTTCAACCGCGTTTCGGATAATGCCTATTACCGGGATCTGGCTAATGTGGTGAATGTTGCCACACAGGTTAACCTGCTGCAGGATGTAACCCTGAACTATGGCGCAGGCTGGTGGAACAGTTCTGCGAGACTGCAACGATTCCAGACTTTGCAAGACCCGTTAGTACCTGTTGGCGTTCCTTATGCGCGCCTGCCTCAGCTCACACTGAACGCGGCTCAGAATTACGCCGGTACAAATGTCGCAGTTGCCGGCGAGTACGTGAGTTTCAGCCATCCTACCGCGTTGAACGGACAGCGCCTGGTGTTTATTCCCAGTGCCAGCTATCCGCTGGTCAGCACGTCGGCGTATTACCTCACGCCCAAGTTTACCCTCCACAACACTCAGTATGTGATGGGTAGCAACAATGCAACCGCACTGGCCGATGTCTCTCGCACCTTGCCGATGTTCAGTCTGGACAGCGGCGTCACCTTTGAGCGAGACATCAGCCTGTTAGGCAGAAATTATACTAACACGCTGGAGCCTCGTGCTTTCTACGTGTATGTGCCCTACCACAACCAGGATAAGTTGCCGGTATTCGATTCAGGCCAGGCTCCATTCAGTTTTGCCCAGATGTTCACGGAGAATCGCCTGATCGGTAATGACCGGGTGGGTGACGCGAATCAGGTCACACTGGCCGCAACCTCTCGTTTCCTGGATCAAGATAGTGGTGCCGAGAAATTGAGGCTCACAGTAGGTGAACGTTTCAGCTTTAGTCCACCCCGGGTAAATCTGGTTGCGCCCACTACGACAACCAATAAATCTGATATTTTGCTGGCAGCCTCTGGCCAGATTTATGGTGCCTGGTCATTTGACAGCGAGTTGCAATATAGCCCCGCCCTGTCCTTGATTCAGCACTACAACGTCATGGCACGCTACCGCCCGGAATCAGGCAAAGTATTCAATCTGGGCTATCGATTTGTCAGCGATACGCTGGGCGTATTGATTCCAGGCGTGGCCACCCCTACAGGAACAGCAATGGTCAACGGGATCATCTATCCGACCATCTGGGGGGTGCCTTATACGACGGTAGGCGGCAATAATTACTCGGTAGCCTCACCCGCGTTAAGCCAGATAAATGTTTCCGGACAATGGCCGCTATCCAGTCATTGGCACGCGGTAGGACAGTGGAACTACTCATTCCTGGATAACCGGCTTTTAAATGGCGTCGCAGGTCTTGAGTACGAAGAAAGCTGCTGGATGCTGCGAGTGGTGGCACGCAGTTTTACGGTTGGCACGCTCATGACCGCTACCGGCATAAAACCTGTGAACAACACAGGGCTATTTGTACAGCTCGAATTGAATGACCTGATAAAAGTAGGCTCAGATCCATTGAGCCTGCTCAAACAAAGTGTGCCTGGCTACACAAAATTGAATGAAAAACCCGCAAAATAAACCAAGCTCTGTCTTGCGATAACGGACATGGGAAAATCATGTCCGTTTCCCTCACCCCTCCCTCTCCCGCAAGCGAGCGAGGGAGATAAGGACTCGTTTTGCGAGTGCTATGTTAACTATGCCTAAGAGATGACTATGTCCAAAATCAAATTTCCTGTTTTGTTGAGCGCCCTGCTGCTGGCGGCGTCCCCGGTCTTTGCTGTCGAAAATCGGGCAATCAACCCGCAGCTGCAAGTGGCGACAATCGATGCGGTGGTGGCGGTGGTGAACGATGACGTGATTTCCCGCCATGAACTGAACGAACGGATGAGTACGGTGATCAGCCAGCTGAAGAAGCAGGGAACCCCTTTGCCGGAGCAGAGCGTGCTGGAAAAACAAATCCTCGAACGCATGATTGCTGAAATGCTGCAGGCACAGTTCGCGAAGGAAAGTGGCGTGCGTGTGGACGACTCACAACTGGATCTGGCAATTACACGTATTGCTCAGCAGAACAATTTTCACACGCTGACCGAATTCATGGCCAAGCTCGAAGCGGATGGAGTAAATGTAAAAAAATTCCGTGAAGAAATCCGTGCCGAGATCGTGTCTACGCGTTTGCGTGAGCGTGAAGTCGAAAGCAAGCTGGTTATCAGCGATACCGAGGTGGATAACTATCTCGCCAATAAATCGAAGATGGGGCTGGATAACGATGAGTACCACCTGGCGCATATCCTGGTAGTCGTGCCGGAGCAAGCCAGTGCCGAAAAAATTCGCGCGGCACGTGAACGCGCCGACCATGCACTAGCGCAGCTCGCTAATGGTGCAGATTTCGCGCAAGTGGCAGCCGGTTTTTCGGACGCAAAAGACGCGTTAAAAGGGGGCGATCTGGGCTGGCGTCCTGGCGATCGTATTCCGCCGCTGTTTATGAACGAATTGCAAACGCTGAAGTCAGGTCAAAATACTGCAATACTGCGCAGCCCAAGCGGTTTTCATATTCTCAAGCTGGTTGAAAAGCGTAGTGGCAGCGCGCCTGTAGTAATTACCCAAACGCATGCGCGGCACATTCTGATCAAGACCAGTGAAATCGTGACCGAAACGGAAGCCAAAAAGCACATTCTGGAAATCAAACAACGTATCGACGCTGGTGCCGGTTTTGCCGAGCAAGCCAAACGCTATTCTCAGGACGGCAGCGCGCAGCAGGGCGGAGATCTGGATTGGTTATCGCCAGGCCAGACCGTACCCGAGTTTGAAGAGGCGATCAACAAGTTGAAAGTCGGCGAAATCGGCATGGTGCAGACCCAGTTCGGTTGGCATCTGATCCAGGTGCTGGAACGGCGCAATACCGATGTCAGCGAGCAGCAGAAACGCCAGCAAGCCCGAGCTTCCATCGGGGCCTTTAAATCTGAGGAGTTATACCAGGACTGGTTACGTCAACTGCGTGACCGCGCATTCGTTGAATACCACCTTGAACAAGAGTAACTGCCGATGACTGCGCAACCACTGGTCATCACGGCGGGTGAACCCGCAGGCATAGGTCCGGAATTGTGCGTGCGGCTAGCCTCTGCCATGCCGGACGTAGTCGTGATTGCCGATAAATTTATGTTGCAGCAGCGCGCAGAACAGCTTGGCATAGATTTGAAGATTAGTGAGTGGGACAGCCTGGAATGGAGAATGGAGAATGGAGAAGGGAAAATGCAGCCATTTATCCCCGATGCATCACAGAACCCATTTCATTATCAATTATCAACTATCCACTATCCACTTACTCCCCCTTCTCTGAATGTGATCCACATTCCTCTTGCCGCGCCTTCCGTTCCCGGAAAATTAAATGTAGCCAACAGTGCATACGTACTGGAAACATTGCGCCGCGCGGTGCAAGGCTGTCAGTCGGGTGAGTTTTCCGGCATGGTGACAGCGCCAGTACACAAAGGCATCATCAACGATGCCGGGATCCCGTTTACCGGGCATACCGAATTTCTAGCAGAACAGACGCACACCCCTCAGGTGGTGATGATGCTGGCTGGCGGCGGAATGCGTGTTGCGCTGGCCACGACGCATCTGGCTTTGCGGGATGTTCCGGATGCGATTACCGCACCGCTGCTGGAAAATGTATTGCGCATTATTCATCGCGACTTGCAACGCCGCTTCGGTGTCACAGCACCGCGTATTCTGGTGGCGGGATTGAATCCGCATGCCGGCGAAGGTGGCCATATGGGACGCGAAGAGATTGAGGTAATGATCCCCGTGCTCGACAAGTTGCGTTCAGAGGGCATGAATGTAAGCGTGCCGCTGCCCGCCGATACCTTGTTTACGCCTGACAAGCTGGCACAATGCGATTGTGTGCTCTCCATGTATCACGATCAGGGACTGCCGGTTCTGAAGCACGCGAGTTTCGGTCAGGGCGTGAATATTACGCTGGGTTTACCTGTGATCCGTACTTCGGTCGATCACGGCACGGCATTGGATCTGGCCGGAACCGGCAAAGCCGACAGCGGTAGTCTGCTTGAGGCAATCAGGGTCGCGGCGCAGATGGCTCAATTTGAACGCTTGGCACCATGACCTCAAATCGGCAAACCAAACCAAAAACCGCCTCACGCGGAGACGCGGAGGACGCGGAGAAATAAGTCATGTTAAAAACATATCGTTGATTACGATATTTTCGTCGAGTGGCAGGGAATTCAACTGTCCATCCAGTTTAAATATTTAAATAAATACAGATAGTTACAGTTTGTTGATTTTACTCCGCGTCCTCCGCGTCTCCGCGTGAGGCGGACTTTTCCAGGTTTATATAATGCATAAGGCAAAAAAGAAATTCGGCCAGAACTTTCTGGTCGATGAAAATATCATCGCCGACATCATCGGCGTTATCCGTCCCGAGGCGGACGATAATATGGTGGAAATCGGTCCGGGTTTGGGGGCGATGACAAGGCCGCTGCTGAAGAAATTAAAGCATCTGCATGTGGTGGAAATCGACCGCGACATCATCGCGCGCCTGGAGGCTGACTACCCGCAAGATAGGCCTGATCCGAAGCTGATTATCCATGCAGGCGACGCGCTGAAGTTTGATCTTACGACCTTGGCCGCGCCGCTGCGCATCGTCGGCAATCTGCCCTACAACATCTCGTCACCGTTGCTGTTTCACTTTGCAGCTTATGCAGAGCGCATCACCGACATGCACTTCATGCTGCAAAACGAAGTTGTCGAACGCATGGTGGCCGATCACTCCACGCCAGCCTATGGGCGGCTGTCGGTGATGTTGCAATACCGTTTTTTCATGGAAAAGCTGCTCGATGTGCCGCCGGAATCATTCCGTCCTGCACCAAAAGTGGATTCCGCCATCGTGCGTATGATTCCGCTCCCGGCCAGTGAAATTCAGGTAAAAAACGAGGTGTTGTTTGCCCAGATCGTCAGTGCCGCATTCGGTCAGCGCCGCAAGACGTTACGCAACACCCTGCGCAGCTTCCTTAACGAAACCGAATTCGAGCAACTGGGCATCAATCCCCAACTGCGCGCCGAGAATCTGTCGGTGGCGGATTTCGCCAGTATAGCCGCGTATGTGGACGGGCGAGCGTAGTTAATTTTAAGTTTTATTTATTAATCAAGTCGTTGTGAATTTTTGTTTGCCGGTGGCAGACCGGCGGCTGATTACCTTTCTTTTCTTGCCAAGAAAGGTAATCGAAAGAAGGCGCCCCCGGTTTGCCGCGCCGCCTGCCTGCTGACAGTCAGGTGGCATACCCTCGATAGTTTGCAAACAAGCGGGGCTGCGCAACTCGACCTCGCAGCCGCTCGGGACTCGAACAGTGCTCGCCTAACCCCTCCGTTGTTTGCGAACTACCTTCGGCGGCGCACAGGGGATGAGGGTGGAGCTTATTGAGCATCTGCTTTCTGGCAGGCATTTTTGAACTACAACTTACCGGTTTCGAGACACAGTAGACGGTCAGCACGTTTGCCGCGAGAGGCTGCTCTTCGGCCATTGCCCGGCTTCGGATAGACCAGCTCGATCAATGCGCACAGTTCGCCCCGGGGAACCACTCGTTGCTAAGCGCCATAGCGCTTATGAATCGCGTGCACCAGAGGGGTAGCGGCGGCATTCACGACTCTCGCAATATCCTTCAGCGCATCTAGCGGTAACGGGTTACTTTCTGTAGTTATTTCGCGCTCAAGACTAAGAAGGGTTTCATCGACCTCATCTTTCGCCTCACCGGTATGGACTCCACCCCTAATGTGCGCAATAGTTCGAATCACGTTTTTGACGGTTATGTCGATACCGCGATACCAAAGACATTTAGTTCGCAAGAATTCGTCTAGAGTAATTTCAATCGACGGCGCGCCATTAGGAAACAGAGCAATAGCGTGAAGCAATGTTTGTCCGTCATGGTGAAGTAGTTCGTGAAGTTCATCGCGCGCTGGAGACGTAAGTCCAGCTGATACGGGGAATTGGAGTTCCAAGCCGTAGCCGACGTTGACCTTGTGCAGCAGCGGTTGCTTATCTAGCAACAGGTGTCGAATGAGTCCGGAGAGCCGAATTAATTTGTATGAATCGTTGGCGGCGAGTTTTTGTTCGATATCCTGGAGCGTATGTAAGAAAAACCGCTCAAGTTCAGGCATTCGGTCTAGGGCAGCTTGAGAGAAATGTATTCCAGCAGTTGGTTGAACAATAACGGGCTTAAGCGTTAGATGGAGGATTTCATCTGAATCGGACTCTCGCAGCTTGAGTTCCTGATCATTAATTGAACAGGAAGGACCGCCATTATGTGCCCAGGCTACGTAAAGAATCGCTTTTCCCCCTGCTCCGGATAACCGAATTTTGCGAAAGTGGTGTTCGACGAATTGATCAGGAGTTTGGATAGTCAGACTAAGGTGGCCATCTTCATGGGCCGTGATTGTAGTTTTTATTGCTTCGTCGATTTTGGAGATAAGCTCTTCCGGGCGTGCTGGAGGCCAGGTCGCTGGGAAGGTAAAGACGATGAATATTTCACTTGGCTTGATGCCGCTTGAGGGTGATGCGCACATTATTTGGCCTTTGCTTCTGCCCCCTTTGAAGCAACACGAGGGCGCACGACTACGTAAAGGATAGGCAATTCAAATGAATCTTTTTAATTGTCCGGTTTTGGCACATTTTTACTGTTCACGACTGACAGCTTTCTGGCCGGCGATTATAGACCTTGATGGGCAGCAATTTTCACATTCTGAAATTTAACTGTAGCCCTCAACCCCTTATCCGCCACCGAGTAGCGCATGCTGGTCAGGGGATGTCGGCGAGCACTGTTTGAGCTCCGCAGCAGGGCGCGGTGTGGGCACACTGCCAGGGCGAGTTGCGCAGCCGCCTGATCAGACGAGCAACGCAGGGAATCCCAGAGGGATGGCGGATCGGGGCGGCCTTTCTTTAGTTGCTTTCTTTGGCCGGGCAAAGAAAGCAACCGGCTGCGGGGCCGCACCCCGCTAAGCTCCCGGTCAATCTATCATGACCATTATTTTCTTCTGGATCAGCTCGATCTTGTACCCGTCCGGATCTTCGACAAACGCAATCACGGTGCTGCCGTGCTGCATAGGGCCTGCTTCCCGGACAACCTTGCCGCCGCGCTGTCTGATTTTGTCACAGGCGTCATAAGCATTATCCACTTCGAGGGCAATGTGGCCAAACGCGTTGCCAGGCTCATACGCCTCGACGCCCCAGTTGTGAGTGAGCTCAATCACCGCGCCGTGCTCTTCATCAGCGAAACCGACAAAGGCGAGGGTAAACCTTCCCTCCGGGTAATCGGTGCGGCGCAACAGCCTCATGCCAAGCACATCGATATAGAAGGCGATCGATTTTTCCAGATTAACGACGCGTAACATGGTGTGCAGTATGCGCATATTTTCTCCGTAGTTTGTCGTGTTTTAGTGGCCGGCATGGGCATATAATGCACGACCTGACGCGCATAATACCATTCTCCACATCATGTCCGAATCCTTCCCTTTAGTAATGAGTTTTGCCGCCACCGATCCCTCCGGCGGAGCCGGCTTGCAGGCCGATATGTTGACCATCGCCAGCATGGGTTGTCATCCGCTGTCGGTTGTGACCGCAATCACCGTGCAGGACACCAGCGGCGTCGAAGATGTACTGCCGATGGAGCCGGAATGGGTGGTGGATCAGGCGCGTGCAATGCTTGAAGATGTTCCGGTCGCGGCTTTCAAAATCGGCCTGCTCGGCAGCGTGGAAAACGTCGTGGCAATTGCCGAGATATTGGCGGACTATCCAGACGTTCCTTTTGTGCTGGATACGGTACTGGCATCAGGGCGTGGCGATGAACTGGCGGACGAAGATATGCTGGATGCGATGTGCGAATTGCTGATACCGCAGGCCACCATTGTGACCCCGAACAGCATCGAGGCGCGTCGTCTGGCAATAGATGAAGACAACGAAGAGGACGATCCCAGCCTGGAAGAGTGCGCCAAGCGTATCCTGGCGATGGGCTGCGAGTATGTGCTGATTACCGGCACGCACGAGCAATCTACTAAAGTAATCAATACCTTATATAACGAGCAAGGCGTGGTGCGCAGCGACGCCTGGGCGCGTCTGCCGGGAAGTTACCACGGTTCTGGATGCACGCTGGCATCTGCCATTGCCGCCTTGCTGGCGCAGGGCGTGAGCGTGCCGGAGGCAGTCAAGGAAGCGCAGGAATACACCTGGCAGACACTGAATGCGGGTTTCCGGCCTGGCATGGGGCAGTTTATCCCGGACAGATTATTCTGGGCGCGCGGCGAAGACGATGAAGATAAGGGCAGTTGAAAGTTGAAAGTTGAAATTAGCGGCTTGTACGCGATTACACCTGAAGAAACGGATACTGCGGAATTGTTGCGTAAGGTCAAGCTTGCGTTGCAAGGCGGGGTTCGCGTTTTGCAGTATCGAAACAAGCTGGGCAGCTGGGCAGTACGCCTTGAGCAGGCGAGTGCCTTGCGTGAAATAACGCGGGAGTTTTCAGTGCCACTGATCATCAATGATGATGCGATGCTGGCAAAACAGGTGAATGCCGATGGCGTACATCTGGGTGGTGAAGATGGCAGTGTGGCCGCCGCACGCGCGCAGCTAGGCTGCGAAAAAATTATCGGCGTATCTTGCTATAATCGCGTGATTCTGGCGCATCAGGCCGCAAGTCAGGATGCAGACTATGTCGCGTTCGGTGCTTTTTTTGCCTCGACAGTTAAACCCGATGCACCGGTAGCAACGCTGGCTTTATTGCGTCAGGCGCGCCGTGAGATTATCCTGCCAATAGTGGCGATAGGCGGCATCACGGTTGAGAATGGCGCGTCACTATTGTCAGCAGGAGCCTCTGCGCTGGCGGTAATTTCAGCGCTGTTCAGTGCTCCAGATATACAACTTGCGGCCCGACAGTTTGCAAATTTGAATACCCATAATTAGTTTTAGGAATACGCGACATGACTTCACACAATCAATCTCTTTTCGACGCATCGCAGCAGGTCATTCCCGGTGGCGTGAACTCACCCGTGCGCGCGTTCCGTTCGGTAGGCGGCACACCGTTATTTTTCCAGCGTGGCCGTGGCGCTTACGTATGGGACGCAGATGACAAACGCTATACCGATTATGTCGGTTCATGGGG
>JBAZAY010000009.1:0-24908 GCA_041671725.1 Gallionella sp.
CGGGATTTCCTTCATGCGCTCATCTTCCTTGATTCGCCTGCAGATTTCAAAGCCGTTCATGCCTGGCATACGAATATCCAGCAGAATCAGTTCCGGTACTTCCACCATGATAGAGCGCAATGCCAGTTCACCGTTATTAAAGGGCCGCACTAGATGTCCATCAGCTGTCAGAATATCTTTCAGCAGCTTCAATGCGCCGGGTTCGTCGTCGACGATGAGAATATTGCCGATCATGGTTTTGCTTCCTTGTTGTTGGTTTCCAGCGCATTGAGGATAGGCAGGTAATCAAAGTCGGCCACATGGCGCGCCAGCACTTTGGCGAGCGCGGCATCCTGCTGTTCTATGCGAAGTATCAGACGGGCAAGCTGCTCTGTGTCACCCAAAATCAAACCATCCGCCAGCTCGCGGCATAGCGTTTCGGGCAGGTTTGCGAATGACGAAGGGGAGAGTGCCGAATCGGCTACGGCGTGGACGGCTTGTTCGCGAACAAAACGCACGCCGAGTTGGCGTTCTAAGCAGTCGAATATCTCGGCGGGACGATAAGGCTTGCGCACGAAGTCATTCATCCCCGCTGCCAGCATTTCCTCTCGTTGATCGGCAAATGCCGAGGCGGTGACGGCCGCGATTTTGACGTCCGTGCCTCCCTCCAAAGCACGGATGCGCTTAGTTGCTTCAAGCCCGTCCATGACCGGCATGCGCCTGTCCATCCAGATAAAATGTGGGTGATAGCTCTGGAACATTGCCACGCCTTCTGCGCCGTTTTCGGCCACCTTTACCGAAAAACCCGCGTCTTTCAGCAGCCTCTGCAACAATAATTGATTTTCCAACTGATCTTCGACGATCAGGATGCGATAGTCAGTCTGTCCTGATGCTAGTCCAATAACTTGCCCCTGTGCAGACTCAGTAGACATCACCTCGGTTTCCTCTGCTCTTTGCACCGGCAGATTTACACGGAACAACGAGCCTGTATCCGGCGTACTTTCGACTATGATGTTGCCGCCCATCAACTCCACGTACTCGCGGACGATGGACAGCCCCAGCCCGGTGCCCTTCTGGGTGGCGGGCTTGCCCACCTGCACGAAGGGTTCGAAGATACGCGCCTGATCGTCTTTACTGATACCCACGCCGCTATCCGCCACCTCGATAATCAGCCGGAGCACATCAACTCCCGGTTGAACGCCGAGGCGCAGCGTCACGCCGCCGTGGTTGGTGTACTTGACCGCATTGCTCACGAGATTGACGATCACCTGGCGCAGCTTCTCTTTATCGCTCCTGATAAATCGGGGGAATTCGGAGGATTGGTCGAGCAGCAGTTGCAATCCCCGCTCCTCGGCGCGCTTGCCCAACATGTCGGTAATATCGCGCACCAACGCACCGAGATCGAATGGCTCGATTTCCAGAACAATCCGTCCGGCCTCAATTTTGGCCATATCGAGCACGTCGTTGATGAGGCTGAGCAGGTGTTCGCCGCTGCGATTGATAATGTCGAGGTTTTCGCGTTGCCCCTCGGTCAGGCCGGGATCGTTGCGCATCAGGGCGGAGAAACCGAGAATAGCATTCAGCGGCGTGCGCAGTTCATGGCTCATGGTAGAGAGGAAAACGCTTTTCGCACGGTTGGCGGCCTCCGCCTGTTTCTGTGCCTTTTTCGCGCGCGCCTGAGCGCGCAGCATCGCTTCGGCGATGAATGAGATCATGACGCAGTTTACGAAGAAGACGGCTATGCCCAGCCAATCGCCGGAATCCTTGATGAAAGGCTGGCCGGTTGGCGACCAGAACAAGATCGTCAGGACGGAAAAAATCGCGGTCAGCAAGCCGATGGAAAGTCCACCGTAAAGACTGGCAATCATCACTGCCGGATAGAACGTCACATAGGGGATTCGCAAGCCAAGACCCTGTAGCGGCCATATCCGCAGGGCGGCGGCCAACGCCACAAGGGCGATTGCGACGACATATCGTGTCCATGCACGGCGAAACAGTTGCTGCGGGTTCATGGTTTTCCTCTATGCGAGGTAACTTATTGATATATACCTAAAATATCATATTCAGCTTGGCGCAGCTAATGGTCTTGGTTTAACGCCGATGAGAAAAATTTCAACAGGCGTTTCAAACAGCAACCCCGCTTGTCATCAGTCCGATCGGCATGGCGTCATTCTGCGCCCCGATCCAAACAAGATCAATACCGGCAGTGGGCCGAAGCTCGCCCATGCTGGCAGGATGTCATCTTCCAGGCGCTGCAATATTATCCTCCAAGAGGCACGTTGCAGCTTAGCGTTGCGGTTTGAGTTCTGCGATCTTGTTCAGGCAGCCCAGGGTTCTGCAGGAGAACCGATCCAGCGCGTGCCCTGCGGGATGTTTTCGCCCTTCAATATCAGGCTGAGCGGCCCCAGTGATGCGCCATCGCCGATGTGCGCGCCATAGAGAATGATGGTGCGTGGACCTATGGTAACGCCGCGACCGATATCGACCTTGCCGATTTTCATGATGCGATCCTCGAACAGGTGGGTCTGCGGGCCGCACAAGGCATTGAGGGTTGAGTAGTCGCCTATGCTCACGCAATCGAATTCGGTGAACGCGGTGGTATCCATGTAAATTCCACGACCAGTCTTGCAGCCGAGCAATTGCATGCAGGGCGGCAACATCGGCGTGCCGCGCAAAAAGTCCACAAAATTAGGTACGGCGATGGATTCATAAAGATTCGTGACGGCCTCGCTCGCCCAGACAAAGGCTGTCCACATGGGGATAGATCTGGGCTTGTAGCGGCCTATGACCAGCCATTTTATGAGTGCTACAAACAGGAAAGATCCGATGCCGTAGAGAAAACCCGCCAGGGAAAGCGCCAGCGCGGTATCCACAAAGCGCCCGGCGCCGGCTAACGGCATCACGAGCGCTACCGTGAGATAGCCCACCGCGATCACCACGGCCATTGGCATGACGATGCGCAGGCCTTCGACAAATCCCCGGCTCAGGCGTCGTGTCAGGCTTGGGTGGAAAGTGAGCCTGGTGTCGAAGCCTTCGAACTGTTCGCGCGCTGGCAAAGATATGGGTGGGTTGCCGACCCAGGTGTCTCCTGGCTTCATGCGTTCATTGGCCGGCACACTGGACTGCACGCCGATCAGCACATCGTCGGGCAATACGCTGCCATCAGGCACAAAGGCGCCGTTGCCAAGGAAAGTGCGATCACCGATCATCGTCGGACGCAAACTCATCCAGCCACCCTCGATGCGCTCATCGCCAAGCATCACGCCATCCGCTACAAAACTGTCGGTGCCGATGGTGAGCATGTCAGGCACCACGCCCAGGGCGGTGGAAATCTCGGTGCCGGGACCGACGCGCGCGCCGAGCAGGCGGTACCACCAGGGCGCATACACGGTGGCATACAGTCCGTGCAACACAAACAGGCTGGATTCCTGAATCTGGTTGCCCAGCCATTTGCTGAAATATACCGGGCTATGGACCGACCAGGAACCTGCTTTAAGCCTGGGCAGCACCAGCCAGCGAAAGCCGGTTGAGGCCAGCACGGTGGCCAGCACCAGTACTGCACTGGCAGGAATCGACAGCAGCAGATAAGTGCAGAATGCCTTCATGGGATAGATATGCGGATCCACATCTTTTATCCAGCGGGCATCGATCCAGTCGATCAGAATGAAACTGGGGAATACCGGCAGGAAAAACACCACGGCCACCAGGTTCGCGCCCAGGAAGTAGAACAGCGTTTCCATTGCACGGCGTATCGCGGAAATTTGCATGCGCGGCCGGCGAGCCGCCAAGTCCACATCGGCTGCAAAATGCGAGGGAGAACCTTCCCAGTGTTGCTTTGCCGGCACCTGTTGGCCCGTTGTCAAGGACGAAAGCCCGCCGAGATGGGCATAGTCGCCAAGCGCCGTGTCGCCTTCCATGACTGCATAGGAATCAACCACCGCTTCGTTGCCTATGCTGATGGTGCCCAGAATCAGTTCACCTTGTTCGACCCGGGCGTTCTCAAAATTCACCGCAGAGCCTATCGAGACGCCGTTGCCAATGCTGAGCAGATCGGGTGCCCGAATGAGCAGGGCGCCGATGAGTACATCCTGCCCTACCTTCGCTCCAAGGGCGCGCAGATACAATGCATTGAGTGACGAGCCGGACAACAGGTGACGCGGAGGTACGTCGGAAATCCGGTCTGCCAGCCACCAGCGGAAATACATTACTCCCCACAGCGGATACCGTCCGGGCTTCAGACGGCCGACCACCAGCCACTTGGCGGCGATGACAAACAGGAAACTGCCGAAATTGGCGAGCAGATAAACCAAGAGGGCTGCGAGAATGGCGCGCGTCATGCTGTCGCCTTCGTCGCCGGTGAAATAGTGATAGGTGAAGAAGGGCGACAGCCATTGCGCCATCTTCAGGCATACCAGCGGGGGCAAGGTGGCGGCCTGTGCAAAGCTGCACAGGATACGGCGTAACCTGCGTGTCTCAACGATTTCAGCTGTTGCGGCTGCGCCCGATATTTGCTTTTTCGCAAGGGCTGCGGCGATGGCTTCCAGTCTGCGCTCGCAGTAGATGTCGTGTACCGTCACATTGGCAAAACGACTATCCTCACGCAGCTTCGACACTAATCTTGCCGCGAGCAGGGAATGTCCGCCCAGATCGGTAAAGAAATCTGCCGCACGTAGCAAAGGTTGTCCGGGGAATAGCTGTCTTAAAGCTGTAAATAAGGCCGCTTCAGCTGCGCCCTCCGGGGTGTCGGATTCGTCTTCTGTATCGGTATTTAATTCAGTCAGCGGCAGCGCGCACAGCGCCTTACGGTCGATCTTGCCGGAAGTCAGGCGCGGTAATATCTGTACCGCTTCGAAGCGTGCAGGCACCATATAGGGTGGCAGCTCGGCAGCAAGATTTTTACGCAGCTTGGCAGGTGCAGGTTTGGCATCTGCATTGGCAGCGAAGAATGCTACCAGTTGCTCAACTTCGCCAACCATTTTGACCACGACCGCCGCAGCACCGATGCCATCCTCCTTTGCGAGCACGGCTTCGATCTCGCCCGGTTCCACTCGAAAGCCACGAATTTTGATCTGGTCATCCACGCGGCCCAGGCACTGGACGTTGCCGGCCTCGTCTATGCGTGCCAGATCGCCCGTGCGATACAGGCGTGCTTCATGTTCGTCTTCAGCATAGGGATTAGGCACGAATTTTTCTGCGGTAAGATCGGGTCGACCCAGATAGCCCTGAGCTACGCCCGGGCCGATGATGCACAGCTCACCTGTCTCCCCCGGTGGCAGCAACTTGAGTTCGCTATCCACTACCAGCAGGCCGTAATTGGGCAGGGGTTTGCCGATGGTCACAGGCGCGCCGCGATGCAGTTTTGCCAGACTCGCCGATACGGTGGCTTCGGTTGGGCCATAAGTATTGAAGAGCTGTCGCTCAGGCGTTGCCCATCGTTCGACCAGCGCCTGCGGACACATCTCGCCGCCGAGATTGATCAACCGCAGGCAACTGACGTCACGCGGAAAAAGGGAAAGCAGGGTGGGTACGGCATGCAATACGCTGATTTTGTTGTCTTCCAGCACCTGCGGCAGCGCATCCGGGTCGCCGACAATTTCGCGCGGCGCGAGCCATAGCGTTGCACCTACCAGATAGGAAATCCAGATTTCCTCGAAAGACATATCAAAGGCAACGGAGAAGCCTTGATATACCCGGTCGTCCTCGCGTACGCCCAGCACTTCGTTCTCGCTGCGCAGAAAGTGGCTGATGCTGCGATGGTTGACAAGTATGCCCTTGGGCTTGCCGGTGGAGCCCGAGGTATAAATTACATAGGCCGGACAATCCGGCGTAAAGTCGTCACCACGACGGGCAAGCGGCGCATCGATGGGCAGCGATTCCAGCAGGTCTTCCAGTACCCACAGGGGGCGGGTGTAATCTTCGGGCAACGGCATAAACGAGCGGCAAGTAAGCAGTCCCGGACTCTCTGCATCATCGAGGCAGACGTCTATCCGCACTACCGGCGTATCGGCATCAAACGGTAACCAGGCGGCACCCGCCTTGGTGATGCCGGCCTGCGCTATTAACAGTTCCAGTCCGCGCGGCAACCACAATCCCACTACCTGGCTGGGCTTCACGCCAAGATTAATCAGGCAGCTGGCTACCTTATCTGCTGCCGTATTCAACTCAGTGTAACTTAGCGTACGCTCGCCAAAGATCAGCGCAGCTTTGTCGGGGGAGCGAGTCGCGGTGGCTTCAAGCAGGTCGGGGAGGGTTTCGTTTTTGAGGAGATCAGGGCGTTGCGGGCCGCGCAGAATCATATCGGGAATCTCAAAATTGTCAGCGGATTTAATATAAACCGTCTTGCTTCGTGCAGCTTAACATGCCAGTGTTCCCATTTCCTAATTCGCCGGGTTAAAGGGGGCGGTGAAACAGCAGGAATGTCTGATTAAAATTCAATGAGGTCAGTTGATTGGTTTTGTCGAACTGTCCGGCTTTTATGCTAACTTGTCATGAAAATACAGGAACGTGAGATGAATGAGATCGTTGGTTCAATATTGACCTATAACGCGGGTCGCGAGGCTGAGCGGGTTGCCATGAAATACCGTGCCATGCGTCAAGATGTCTTTACATTCATGCGCGGCACCTGTCATTTGTACTACAAGGACTGGCCGGCTTTTGATATGCAGTTGAACGATGCACCCTTGGCCTGGATCTGTGGCGACTTGCATCTGGAGAATTTCGGTTGTTACAAGGGTGACAACCGCCTGATATATTTTGATCTGAATGACTTCGACGAGGCGATACTCGCTCCCGCGACATGGGAGTTGGGGCGCTGGCTGACGAGCATTCTGGTGGCGGCTGATTCTTTAAGGTTGGCAAAGGATGATGCCATTGGGTTGTGCCGGGCCGGTCTGGATAGTTATGCAGCGGCCTTGATGACAGGCAAGGGCAGGTGGCTGGAGCGCGACACGGCGAAAGGGATGATTCGCAGTCTGCTCGATCCCATGACCTTGCGGAATCGGAAAACATTCCTGGACGGTCGAACCCGGCTTCGCAAAGGAGCCCGCAGTATCAACACCGATGGCAAACGCGCCTTGGCATTGGAACCACAAGTAAAAGCTGACCTGATGGCTTTTGTAGAGGAGCATGCCGGGCGACAGCCTGACCCGGATTTTTATCGTCCTGGATGCCGCAAGGCGTATCGCCGGAACCGGCAGCTTAGGGATAGACCGTTATGTGATCTTGATCGAAGGCCGGGGTGGTGCGGATGGAAATTTCCTGCTCGATCTGAAACAAGCCATACCCAGCGCATTAGCGCTCTATGTCAGGCACAAACAGCCTGAATGGTTAAGTGAGGCGCATCGTGTCGCTAATGTGCAGCGCTGGGCGCAGGCTATCGCCCCTGCGTTTTTGACGGCTGTGATGTTTCAGGATAAACCATTTGTTTTTAAGGGGTTGCAGCCAACCCAGGACAGGCTGGCGCTAACCCTTTGGAACGGAAAGTTGAAACGCCTGGATCAGGTGATACGCAGTATGGGTGAGATCGTCGCATGGAGTCATTTGCGCAGCGGTGGCAGATCAGGCTTTGCTATTACGGATGAATGGCTGGTCTTTGGAGACCGGCGCGATTGGCAGGAACCCTTGCTCAAACTTGCTATCGGTCATAGTGCAAAAATCGAATCTGACTGGGATAAATATTGCAAAGGATTTGATCGTTCCGGAAAATCCTGGCGCTAGCCTCAAGGATTGCGAAAACAGTGGGCAGGCGTGGCATGTCGGAAAAGCAGGATTCTGTTACAATTCATCGAATGCAAGCGATGAACAGGAACGTCAGCCGTAACGATTTAATCGTGCAGCTGGTAAATTTCGAGTTGATTCAATTACTTGAAATTCGTTCCGAGTTTCTCCTTTACCAGTATCCAATTTAAATTCATTTCAAGGAAATACAGTATGCCAAGCGTAGAAACCGTGAGCGCGTTACAACGTCGCCTGAACGCAACTATTCCCCAACAAGCCCTGCGTGGCCAAGTGGCTAACCGTTTGAAGCACATTGGCCGTACGGCTAAAGTCGCCGGATTCCGTCCTGGCAAGATTCCGACCAAGGTTCTTGAGCAACATTACGGAATGGAAGCGCGCCAGGAAGCGCTGGGACAAGCATTGCAGCAGTCATTCGCCGAAGCCGTACAGGCTCAGGATTTGCGCGTCGCAGGTGACCCTGAATTCACCGTAAAAACCAACGATTGGAATGCCGACGAGATCGAATTCAGCGCAACCTTCGAGGTTTATCCTGAAGTGGTGTTGGGCGATGTGGCGGCTGAGTCCGTTGAGCGTTCGACTTACGAATTGAGTCAGGCGGATGTGGATAACACCATTGCGACACTGCGCAAACAACGCGCAAGCTATGTTGCCGTTGATCGCGCAGCCGCAAGTGGCGACAAGGTTGTGATCGATTTCGTCGGTACACTGGATGGCGTTGTGTTTCAGGGTGGCGAGGCCAAGGATTATCCTGTCGAGCTGGGTTCAGGCCGCATGCTGCCTGAATTTGAAGCCGCAATCGCGGGCATGAAGGTGGGTGAGACAAAGTCTTTCGATATGACTTTCCCGGAAAATTACCACGGCAAGGATGTCGCAGGCAAGCAGGTGACTTTTGCCATTACGCTGAACAGCGTTGAAGGTCCGGTATTGCCTGAGGTAGATGCTGAATTTGCCAAGTCGGTCGGTATTGCTGATGGTGATGTGACCAAGTTGGTCGACGAAATTCGCAGCAATCTGTCGCGCGAAGTGTTGCGTCGCCTGAAAGGTCGCAACAAGGATGCTGCGATGGATGTGCTGGTGAAGGTGGCTCAGTTTGATTTGCCTATTGCCTTAGTGCAATGGGAGTCTCAGCGTCTGATGGAACAAACCGTCAAGGATATGGAGCAACGCGGTATGGCCATGAAGGGCATGCAGTTGCCGCCTGAATTGTTCCGTGAGCGAGCCGAAAAACGCGTCAAGCTGGGCTTGATTCTGGCTGATCTGGTTGAAAAGTTTGACTTGAAGGCGCAGCCTGAAAAAGTTCGCGTGCTGGTAGAAGATTATGCTCAGAGTTTTGAGCATCCTGAAGAAGTCGTGCGTTGGTATTATGCAGATCCGGCACGCTTCCAGGAAATCGAAAATCTGGTGCTGGAAGAAAATGTGGTGGATTGGGTGCTGGAACGTGCCAAGGTTTCCGACAAGGCGCTGGCGTTTGCAGAATTGATGGGGAGCTAAGATGTTTAACCTCGAACCGCAAAATATCGGCATGATCCCGATGGTTGTCGAAACCAGCGGACGCGGTGAACGGGCCTATGACATTTATTCACGTCTGCTCAAGGAACGCGTTGTGTTCCTGGTGGGTGAGGTTAACGATCACAGTGCGAATCTGATTGTGGCGCAGATGTTGTTTCTGGAGTCCGAAAATCCGGATAAAGACATCCACTTCTACATCAATTCGCCCGGGGGTTCGGTTACGGCGGGCATGGCTATTTACGACACCATGCAGTTCATTAAACCTGCCGTCAGCACACTGTGCATCGGCCAGGCGGCCAGCATGGGTGCGTTCCTGCTGACAGCGGGTGAAAAGGGCAAGCGTTTCTGTTTGCCCAACTCACGCGTGATGATTCATCAGCCTTTAGGTGGCTTCCGTGGACAAGCCTCGGATATCGAAATTCATGCCCGTGAAATTCTTTATTTAAAACAAAAACTTAATCAAATGCTGGCTTTTCACACCGGTCAGACGGTCGATGCAATCGAGCGTGACACTGACCGCGACAACTTCCTCAGTGCAGCGGATGCTGTTGCTTATGGTCTGGTTGATCAGGTGCTGGAAAAGCGTGTTTAACGATAACTTGATAGAGGTTTAGTATGGCTATCGATAAAAAATCAGGCGAAAAACTGCTTTACTGTTCATTCTGCGGCAAGAGTCAGCATGAAGTGAAGAAGCTGATCGCGGGTCCTTCCGTGTTCGTGTGCGACGAGTGCATCACCTTGTGCAATGACATCATGCGCGAAGAAATTCAGGGCGAGGCAGGGAAGGGCGATAAGTCCGACTTGCCAGTGCCGAAGGATATTTGCGCGACACTGGATGAGTATGTGATCGGTCAGGAACGTGCCAAGCGTATTTTGTCGGTGGCGGTATACAACCACTACAAGCGGCTTAAATGCAATACCAATGATGGTGTTGAACTGTCCAAGAGCAATATTTTGCTGGTAGGCCCGACAGGGTCCGGCAAGACGCTGCTGGCACAAACACTGGCGCGCATGCTGGATGTGCCGTTCGTGATGGCGGATGCGACCACGCTGACCGAAGCGGGTTACGTGGGCGAGGATGTTGAAAACATCATCCAGAAGCTGTTACAGGCGTGTGACTACAACGTCGAGAAGGCGCAGCGCGGTATCGTGTATGTGGATGAAATCGACAAGATTTCACGCAAATCGGACAATCCGTCGATTACCCGCGACGTATCCGGTGAAGGTGTGCAGCAGGCACTGCTCAAACTGATTGAGGGTACCAAGGCATCGATTCCGCCGCAAGGAGGCCGCAAGCATCCTAATACGGAATTTCTGCAGGTGGATACCACCAATATTTTGTTCATCTGCGGCGGTGCATTCGATGGTCTGGAAAAAGTCATCCGCAATCGGTCCTCCAAGGCGGGAATCGGATTCGGTGCAACGGTCCGTTCTGTCGATGAACGCAAAACGGGCGAGACTTTGCGTGATGTTGAACCCGAAGATCTGGTCAAGTTTGGTTTGATTCCGGAGTTTGTCGGTCGCCTGCCTGTGATCGCAACACTGGAAGAACTGGATGAAGCGGCTATGAAGCAGATTCTCACAGAACCCAAGAATGCGCTGACCAAGCAGTATCAAAAGCTGTTTGCGATGGAAGGTGTTGAGCTTGAGTTTCGTGAAGAAGCTGTGCTTGCGATCGCCAAAAAGGCGCTGGCACGCAAGACGGGTGCGCGTGGTTTGCGATCGATTCTGGAGCAAGCTCTGCTGGATGTGATGTTTGATCTGCCGTCGATGGATAATGTCAGCAAAGTAGTGCTGGATAATTCCGGCGTTGCTGGGGAAATTAAACCCATCATCGTTTACGCTGATACGCCTATAGCCGCTTGATCGGCTGCAAGTTTTACCTGTAAACCTCGCAAAACCGGTTTTAACCGGTTTTCGAGTTTTCAATTTATCTTGTCCCAACAGGGATTGAATTCGCCCAAGCTATCCCCATTTAGCAATCCTGCCAACGAATAGGTTATTGCCATGTCTGAACAAGATACCCAAATTGAACTTTACCCACTGCTGCCGCTGCGAGACGTGGTTGTATTTCCGCATATGGTCATTCCGCTGTTTGTCGGTCGAGCTAAATCGATCAAGGCATTGGAATTGGCGATGGAGGCAGGCAAATCCATCGTGCTGGTCGCGCAGAAAGCGGCATCCAAGGATGATCCCGGTACGGACGATCTGTTCTCTATCGGTAGCATGGCGAACGTTCTGCAGATGCTCAAACTTCCTGACGGCACGGTGAAGGTGCTGGTAGAGGGTACGCAACGCGTCAATGTGTTGCGTGTTGATGATGTGGATAGCCATTTTGTTGCCGAAGTTGAGATCATACCTTCCGAAGATGGCGAGGGAAGCGAAACCGAGGCGATGCGACGTGCGTTGATCGCGCAGTTCGAGCAGTTCGTTAAACTGAATAAAAAAATCCCACCGGAAATCCTGTCGTCGCTGGCAGGTATAGATGATGCCGGTCGTCTGGCTGATATTATCGCCGCCCATTTGCCTCTGAAATTGGAGCAAAAACAGGAGGTGCTGGAAATTGCCGTGGTCAGGAAGCGCCTTGAACACTTGCTGGGACTGCTGGAAGGCGAGATCGATATTCTTCAGGTCGAGAAGCGCATTCGTGGACGCGTCAAGCGTCAGATGGAAAAAAGCCAGCGCGAATACTATCTGAATGAGCAGGTCAAGGCGATTCAGAAAGAGCTGGGTGAGGATGAAGATGGCGCAGATTTTGATGGCTTAGACAAGAAAATCAAGGCTGCGACCATGCCGAAAGAGGCGCGCGTCAAGGCTGAGGCAGAGTTGAAGAAATTGCGTCTGATGTCACCGATGTCGGCGGAAGCGACCGTGGTGCGTAACTACATCGATGTGCTGATCGGCCTGCCCTGGAAGAAAAAGACCAAAATCAGTGCCGATCTCAAACAGGCCGAAATAGTGCTCGAAGAAGATCACTATGGCCTGGACAAGGTTAAAGAACGCATCCTGGAGTATCTGGCTGTACAGCAACGCGTTGACAAACTTAAGGCGCCGATTTTGTGCCTAGTCGGTCCGCCTGGAGTGGGCAAAACTTCGCTTGGTCAGTCCATCGCACGTGCTACCAATCGCAAGTTTGTGCGCATGTCTCTGGGCGGCGTGCGAGATGAATCGGAGATTCGCGGTCATCGTCGTACCTACATCGGTTCCATGCCCGGCAAGATTTTGCAGAATATGAGCAAGGTTGCGGTGAAAAACCCCTTGTTCCTGCTGGATGAAGTGGACAAGATGGGCATGGATATGCGTGGAGATCCCTCTGCAGCGTTGCTCGAAGTGCTCGACCCTGAGCAGAACAGCACGTTCGTGGATCACTACGTCGAGGTGGAATATGACCTGTCCGATGTGATGTTTGTCGCGACGGCCAATACACTGAATATTCCGGACGCATTGCTGGATCGTATGGAAATCATCCATGTTTCCAGTTATATGGAAGACGAGAAAATCAACATCGCCACCCGTTATCTGGTGCCCAAGGCGCTCAAGAACAATGGACTGAAACCGGAAGAAATTAGCATTGCCGAGTCCGCGTTGCGCGACATCGTGCGTTATTACGTGCGCGAAGCAGGTGTGCGGGGGCTGGAACGCGAAATATCCAAGATTTGCCGCAAGGTGGTGAAGGCTTTGTTGTTGAAAACGCGTGAAAGCCGTGTCGTGGTCAATTCGCGTAATCTCGACAAATACCTGGGCGTGCGCCGTTATTCCTACGGTGTGGCCGAGAAGCATAATCAGGTAGGGCAGGTGACCGGGCTGGCATGGACTGAAGTGGGTGGTGAGTTGCTGACCATTGAGACCGTGGTTTTGCCTGGCAAGGGTAAAACGACGACGACCGGCAAGCTCGGTGAGGTTATGCAGGAATCGATTCAGGCCGCCTTGAGCGTGGTGCGCAGTCGCACCAAACGCCTGGGAATTGATGACGATTTCTATCAGAAAACCGATTTACACATTCACTTGCCCGAAGGTGCTATCCCTAAGGACGGGCCGAGTGCCGGCGTTGGAATGTGTACCGCAATGGTATCCGCTTTGACCGGGATACCTGTCCGTGCTGATGTGGCCATGACGGGTGAAATCACCTTGCGTGGAGAGGTGTTGCCGATCGGTGGTTTGAAGGAAAAACTGATCGCAGCCCAGCGTGGCGGTATCAAGACGGTTTTGATCCCTGAGGAGAACGTCAAGGATCTGGCCGAGATTTCCGATAATGTAAAAAACAAGCTGGACATCCACCCGGTCAAATGGATAGAACAAGTGCTGGATATGGCGTTAGAACGTAAGCCTGTGCCTCGCGAGGACAATGTGCCTGCTGCTGATTTGACGGTTGATGCGGTGTTGGCTGAACCCGTTGTTGCGACCAAGCATTGATTGATAATCGCACGTTGTTGCATATTAAACTTGACCTGGGTTAAGTGAACTTGATATAAAGCCGTCCTCGGTGGCTGTTGAATTCTAATTACGATTGAAGGGAAAATACGTGAATAAATCTGATCTGGTCGATGCAATTGCAACATCTGCTGATATTTCCAAGGCTTCCGCTGGTCGTGCTTTGGACGCTACGATTGAAGCCATCAAAAATGCTTTGAAGAATGGCGAAGAAGTCAGTCTGGTTGGTTTTGGTGCATTTACGGTAGGGGAGCGTGCGGGTCGTGTTGGCCGCAATCCAAGCACCGGAGCAGCGATTACCATCAAGGCTGCAAAGGTTCCAAAATTTCGCGCTGGTAAAGGTTTGAAAGATGCTGTAAACTAGCGTTCTTTAGTTGGTCAAGGGGTGCTTAGCTCAGTTGGTAGAGCGTCGCCCTTACAAGGCGAATGTCGGCGGTTCGAACCCGTCAGCACCCACCATAAATAGCCGGTAGAATGCGGCTGGTAGTAAATAGTAGTAAGTGACAGCGGTACAAGTTTTGGAGTGGTAGTTCAGTTGGTTAGAATACCGGCCTGTCACGCCGGGGGTCGCGGGTTCGAGTCCCGTCCACTCCGCCAAATTAAGGCGAACGAAAGTTCGCCTTTTTTCATATCTGCAGTTTATAAAATTCACCTGAGGTTGCTATGTTTGATTTTGTTCATGAAAAAAGAAGATTGGTGCAAATAGTCTTGTTGTTGATTATTCTGCCATTTGCGTTCTTTGGTGTGGATTCGTATCGCCATTCAGGCGATAGTGATGCACCCGCAACCGTGAACGGAGCGAAAATTACACAACAGGAGTTTGAAACAGCCTTGCGTCAGCAGCAGGACAAGATGCGCCAGATGCTTGGAGCGAATTTTGATCCGGCTATGTTTGAAAAAGCGGAAATGAAGCGCGCTGTTCTGGATAATCTGATTGCGCAACGGCTGTTGATAGACAGTGCGAAGGCGGTTGGCTTGACGGTGACCGATGAGCAGATTGCGCAAGTGATAGGCGGTATTGATGCGTTTAAAGAGGGCGGTAAATTCGACAAGGCGCGCTACACCAGCGCACTTTCTGCTCAAAATATGACGCCGATGATCTTCGAGGCACGAGTAAAGGACGAGTTGACCGGTCAGCAGTTGCGTGAGGCTTATACGCAGAATGGTTATGCCTCAAATAGCGTTGCAGACAATATCATCGCGATCAACGAGCAACAGCGTGTAGTGAGTATTGCAAAGGTTTCCTTGCAATCCTTCCTTGCGCAGACCAAAGTTGACGACGCGGAAGTCAAAAGCTACTTTGATCAGAACCAAAAGGAATTTCAGGTTCCAGAGCAGGTTAAAGTCGAATACGTGAAGTTTTCGATCAATGACCTGATGGCGAAAGCGGATGTAAAGCCCGAGGACGCGCGCAAGTATTATGATGAGCACCAGTCGGAGTTCTCAAGTCCAGAGCAACGCCAGGCTGCCCATATTTTATTAACCGTGGCGGCGACAGCGCCTCAGGCAGAGCAGGATGCCGTGAAGGCAAAAGCTGAGCAGTTGCTTAAGCAGGTTAAACAGGATCCGGCCAAATTTGCCGATCTGGCCAAACAGAACTCGCAAGATCCGGGTTCTGCAATGAATGGCGGTGATCTGGGCTTGTTTGGTCGCGGCATGATGGTCAAGCCGTTTGATGAAGCGGTATTCTCGCTCAAGCCGGGTGAAATCAGCGGCTTGGTAAAGTCTGACTTTGGTTATCACATCATCAAGCTGATCGCGATCAAGGCAACACATGCAGCGCCGTTCAATGAGGTTCAGGAAGGAATTCTGACTAAACTGCGTCAACAGAAGGCCGCTGATTCGTTTGCCGAGCTGGCAGATAAGTTTAGTAATACCGTCTATGAGCAAAGCGATACCTTGATGCCTGCTGCCCAGCTGGCCGGTGTTAAAGTCATGCAAAGCGCATGGCTGACGAAAGGGCTGGCTACGGATGAGGTTTGGACCGCCAAGATGCTGCAGGCCGTATTTAGTGATGATGTGATCAAGAACCATCGCAATACGGCTGCAATTGAAGTTTCTGCCAGTACGCTGGTCGCTGCGCGCATGCTGGAACACAAGCCAGCCGCTGTTCGCGCACTGAATGAAGTAGCAGAATTGATCAAACAAAAAATAATTAGTAAAAAAGCACTGGACATGGCGGTAAAACAAGGTACAATGCTGCTCGGTCAATTGCAGCAGGGTACGAATCCTGCTCTGGATTGGTCGGTTGCTCAGACGATTACTCATGCTCAACATGGTGCGCTGGATGTAGCAATGGTGCGTAAGTTGTTTCAAGCAGACAGTACTAAATTACCCCAGTATGTCGGTGCTGAAGCTCCTCAGGGCGGATTTGTTATTGTTCGCGTTGATGCCGTTAAAAACGGTGACAAGCCTGATGATGTAAAGCGTGCTCGTTACGCACAGCAACTCCGCCAGATGACCGGTGATGAACTGTTTCAGGCTTACATTGCTGATGCAAAGAAAGATGCAAAGATTAAGTTGAAGTTGCCTGAAACGGCGACCGAAACAGAAAAACCTTAGGGTTTTAAATAAAGAATACGGGTGCTTAGCTCAGTTGGTAGAGCGTCGCCCTTACAAGGCGAATGTCGGCGGTTCGAACCCGTCAGCACCCACCAAATAAAGCCAGTAGCTGGTGGTTAGTAGCAAGAAGTAGCAGTTTTGGAGTGGTAGTTCAGTTGGTTAGAATACCGGCCTGTCACGCCGGGGGTCGCGGGTTCGAGTCCCGTCCACTCCGCCAACATTAAAAGCCGTTGAGAAATCAACGGCTTTTTTCTTTTCAAAAATCATTAAATCATCCGCCGATTCCGGAATGGATTAAGCTTGCAGCGTGTTAGAAGTGAACGTGCTGGAAGACCCTCTGTCCCATCCGGCGGATATCTATACCTTTGTCGGCCACCTCAAGTGGACACCGGCAATTACACTCGGCTATGCCGCCAGTATCGATGTGCACATCGTGCTAAACCGCAGCCTGTTCTGACACAGCCGGATAGTCGTCCTTTCCTGATACTTTGCGTAAGTTTGCAATATATTGAATATAAACATAATTTTATAGTGCCTGGTACGTAATCCGGATTTTTAGTCGCGCTGCGACGTTAAATCTGCCTGTGCTAAACGGCAAGCCTAATGGTCACCCGCCAGTTTGAGCGGTCCGCTACCGGAAAAACGATCGAGGTAGAGATAGATCACCGGTGTGATGAAAAGTGTGATCACCTGTGAGAACAACAATCCACCGACAACCGCGAGGCCCAGCGGCTGGCGCAGTTCGGCTCCCGCGCCCATGCCCATGGCGATAGGCAGTGCGCCCATCAGTGCTGCCGAGGTGGTCATCATGATAGGCCGAAAACGCAGCAGGCACGCGGTGCGGATCGCATCAAACGGTGCCATACCTTCGTTGCGTTGGGCATTGAGCGCGAAGTCGATCATCATGATGGCGTTTTTCTTGACGATACCGATCAGCATCAAGATCCCGATCATGGCGATAATCGACAACTCCATGTTGAATAGCCACAACATGGCCAGCGCACCGACCGCAGCCGATGGAAGTCCGGATAAAATGGTGATCGGGTGGATATAACTTTCATACAACACGCCCAGCAGCACATAGATCACCAGCAATGCGGCGATAATCAGCATCACCTGACTCGCTTGAGAAGACTGAAACGCTGCGGCGTCGCCACCGTAGCTTGTGAGTATGCTGACCGGCATATTGAGCTCGCTCTTGAATTGTGCAATGCGCCTGGATGCATCGCCCAGCGCCTCGCCCGGCGCCAGATTAAACGAGATCGTCAGCGCATCGAGTTGACCTGCGTGATTGATTGACAGCGGGCCCACTTCGCGCTCGATTGTCGAGACACTGGCAAGGGACACCAGTATGCCGTTCTTGCTTCGTACATAAATCTTGGCAAATGCGCTCTCGTCGCGGCTGTCCTCAGTCATAACCTGCATGATGACCTGATAGCTATCGCTGGAACTGTAGATGGTTGACACCTGGCGCTCACCGAACGCACTGTAGAGCGCGGACCGGATGTCCGCAATCTGCACGCCCAGCAGATTGGCCTTGTCGCGGTTGATATTCAGGCGCGCCTGCAAGCCTTTGAGTTGCGAGTCGCTGGTGACGTCACGGAAAATGGCATCTTCACTCATGCGTGCCATCAGGCCATTGGCCGCTTCGCGCAAGTCGCTGGCATGTACGCTGCGCATCACGTACTGATAGCGGCTCTTGCTGATGCGACCGCCCAGCCTTAAGTTCTGAACAGGGTTGATGAAGACATTGACGCCCGGAATGGCTTTCACCTCGCGACGCAGATCTTCGATCACCTTATCTATGGGGGGGCGCTCGCTGCGTGGTTTGAGGTTCATGAACAGTCGTCCGCTGTTGCTGGCGCTGGCGTTGACAATCAGCGTGTCAACTGCGGGATTGGCGCGTATCACGTCCCCCGTGCGCTGCAGCAGACCGGTCATGGCGGGAAAGGAGATATCTTCGACCGCCTCCACGGTGATCATTGCCTGACCAATATCTTCACTGGGGAAGAAACCCTTGGGCAAGATCATGAACAGCAGGAAGGTGACGATTAACGTGGCGATTGCGATGCCTGCCACAATGCGGTTGTGACGTAATGACCAGTCGAGCGCGCGTTCGTAGGATGCCAGCAGCCGGATGAAGAGGAACTCGAACCATGGGGTCCATTTCAATTCCTGTCCTGCCGTTTCGGGCCGCTCCGTTTCGGCTTCCTGTCGGGTCAGATAGCGGCTGGCCAGCATCGGGATCAGCGTCAGCGACACCAGCGCCGATACCATCACGGCGATCCCCACCACCGCCGCGAACTCATGGAACAAAAGCCCGATCACGCCGGGCATGAAGAAGATCGGGATGAATACCGCGACCAGTGAGATGGAGATCGAAATAATGGTAAAACTCATCTCCTTAGAGCCTTGCAGCGCGGCCTGCAGCGGCGGCATGCCACGCTCGACGTGGCGCACGATATTTTCCAGCATCACGATGGCATCATCGACCACCAGACCTACCGCCAGCGTGATGGCGAGCAGCGAAATATTATCCAGGCTGAAGCCGAAGGCACTCATCAGCGCTACCGTTCCCAGCAGTGAAATCGGTAAGGAGAGCGCCGGAATGAAGGTAGCGCTGGCACGGCGCAGAAACAGGAAGATTACCAGCACGACCAGCGCAATGGTGACGGCCAGTGTGACCTGTACGTCGTGGATCGAATCGCGGACCGATACCGAGCGGTCGTTGCGTAATTTGAGCTGGATGGAGGAGGGCATTTGCGCGATGAGCTTGGGCAACGCAGCCTTGATCTGATTCACTGTGGCAACGGTGTTGGCACCCGGCTGGCGTTGCACCGACAATGTGATGGCGCGTTCGCCATTGACCCAGCTGGCCGTCTTGACCGATTCCACACTGTCTTCGACTACGGCTATTTCGGACAGCCTGACCGGCGCACCGCCCGGAGCCGTGGCGACGACCAGATTGGCGAATGCGGCGGCATTTTCGAGCTGCCGGTTGGCCTGGATGATAAGCGTCTGGCGCGGTCCGTCGAGCGTGCCGAGCGCTGAATTGGCATTGGCACTGCGCAGCGCGTTGGCGATGTCGTCGACGGTCAGGTTGCGTGTCGCAAGTGCTTCCGGATTTACGCGCACGCGCACCGCATATTTCTTCTGCCCGTTGATATTTACCTGTGCTACGCCAGGCAGCGTGGAAAGAGTAGGTGAAATGAGGTCGCTGGCAAAACTGTTCAGATCCGAGAGTGGCATCGAAGGCGAGGTCAGGGTGAGAAAAATGATCGGCGCGTCGGCGGGGTTGACCTTCTGATAGGACGGCGGCGTAGTCATTTCTACAGGGAGCGAGCGTTGCGCGCGCAGTAATGCCGCCTGCACATCGATGGAGGCGCTGTCGATATTGCGATCCTGATTGAATTCCAGTGTGATCGAGGTGTAGCCCAGCGTACTCGTCGAGCTGACCACGGACAGACCTGAGATGGTGGAGAACTGGCGTTCGAGTGGCGTGGCCACCGATGAGGCCATGGTCTCAGGGCTGGCACCGGGAAGGGTAGCACTAACCGAGATGGTAGGCGTGTCGTAACTCGGTAATGCGGCAATCGGTATATCGCCATAGGCGATGATCCCTGCCAGCACAGCGCCAGCTGACAGCAGCACCGTCATGATCGGGCGGCGGATGCATAATTCGGAGAGGTTCATGGTTTTGTCGCGCTGCCGGGCGTCGTGCCGCCCTTGCTGTTTTCTGTTTGCTGTGTGCTGTCATCTGAAACCACGCTACCCGGTCTCAGGTTTTGCGCGCCTTCCACAACCACGCGCGTACCCGGCGCCACACCGTCGATCACGGCCATGCCATCCTGAATCAAACGCACTGTGACAGGCAGTGATGCCACCTTGTGATCTTTTTCGATGACATAAATAAATTTCTTTTCCGGCCCGGTCTGCACCGCCTGAGCAGGAACCGTCAGGGCATTAAGCAGCGTTTTTGGTGCAAGCGTCACAGTCACAAACATGCCGGGCCACAGACGATGATCTGCGTTGGGAAACTGTGCCTTGAGGCGAATGGTGCCGCTTGCCGTATCCACCGTGTTATCGATGAATGTCAGACGTCCCTCAAGGACAGGCTGGTCCGGCAGATCGGGGTTTGCGTAGACGATGACCTCGCCTTTTGCAAGTGACTGCTGCAGGCTGGCCAGTTCGCGTTCCGGTAACGTGAAGCTGACATTGACAGGATCCATCTGCGTGATGCTGACCAGCACGGCGCCAACGGCGGTCAGCGAGCCACCCGGCTGTACCAGACTGCCCGGATAGACAGAAATGGCACCCGTGCGTCCGGTAATCGGCGCGTAGATCTCGTTGAAACTGCGCGCCACACGGCTTGCGTCAAGGGATGCAAGATCAATGGCAAGCTGGCCGCGCAAACCATCTGCGAGATTCTGTGACGTATCAAATTCGAGTCGGGAAATATACTCCTGCCTTAACAAGCCTCTGTTTCGTTCAAGGTTGCGCTCGGCGTTCATCAGGTCGGCGCGATCCTTGACCACCAGTGCTGCGGCTTTTTTGAGGTTGGCATCTTCGGTGCGCGTATCGAGCGTGAATAACAGCTCGCCTTTGCGGACGAACTGCCCTTCCTTTATATGCACGATTTTGACCGTGGCACTGATCTGCGGTCGTACATCAACCGTTTGCAGCGCGGTTACCGTGCCGTTTGCCGTGAGTCTGACCGGAATATCGGTTTTTGTCACGATAGCGCTCACAACCTGAACGGCGTTTGTTACCCTGGGTTTGACCGTAGTGCTACCTGCGCGCCAAAACCAGATGGATACTGCCATCAGCAAGATGGCGGTCAGCGCAATCCATTTGCGCCGTGCCGCAGGCACCGGGCGTGTTTTGTGAGTCACAACTTCCATCTGAAAAGCCTCATCTGAATCTGTTTTTGAATGGTGAGCGGCGGTTGAATTGCCGCGTATTACTGATAGCGCAATGCCTCGATAGGATCGAGCCTTGCGGCTTTTTTGGCAGGATAAAAGCCGAAGAAGATGCCCACCGTCGCCGCCACACCAAAGGCCACCAACACCGAACTGCCCGAGATGATGACCATCGTGCCGGTCATTGCCTGGGTCAGCAATGCGCCGCTTATTCCTAACAATAATCCGATGAAACAGCCGACTACCGAAATGATGATGGCTTCGAGCAGAAATTGCAGCAGGATGTCGCGCTCCCGTGCGCCGATGGCCATGCGAATGCCAATCTCTCTGGTGCGTTCGGTCACCGAGACCAGCATGATATTCATGATGCCGATGCCGCCGACCAGCAGTGATACGGATGCAATTGCGCCCAGCAACAGCGACATCACGCGCGTGCTTTCGGCTGCGGAATCGGCGACAGCGGTCAGGTTGCGCAGCGAAAAGTCGGGGTCCTGGCCTTCTCGTATCCGGTGTCGCTGGCGTAGCAATTCGGTCATGGATTTTTCAACGACCGGCATGATTTCCTGGGTGGTTGCCTGCACCATGACCATGCGTACCGTACCGGGAAACGGCGTGCCGAACACGTTGCGTTGTGCGGTGGTAAGCGGGATGATGATGGTGTCATCCTGATCGCGTCCGTCCATGCCCTGGCCTTTTGTGCTCAGCAAGCCTAATACGGTGAACGGACTTTGCCGGATGCGGATGGTCTTGCCGACCGGGTCTTCATCGCCAAACAGATTCTGCGCGGCAGTCTGACCGATCAGGGCGACGCGCGTGGCCGAGCGTACGTCCGACGCCGTGAACACTGAACCACTTGCCAACGGCCAGGAACGCGCATCCAGATAAGCCGGTGTGCTGCCGATGATGGAAGTATTCCAGTTGTTCGGCCCGTAGACGATTTGCGCATTGCCCGGATGGATCGGAGCGACGGTTTGTACGCCGGGCAGCTCGGCAATCGCGTCCGCATCATTCACGGTCAGGGAGTGAGCTTCACCACTGGCGGAACGTACGCCGCCGGTCGAGGTGTGGCCTGATAGCAGGATGAACAGATTGCTGCCCATCGCGCTGATGGATTGCTGGATGGCATATTGCGCACCCTGGCCGATCGACATCATCAGCACGACGGCACCGACGCCGATCACCATGCCCAGCATGGTCAACACGGTGCGCATGCGGTTCGCCCCCATCGCGCGCCAGGCTTCTCCCAGCATTGCGAGTGTCATGCTGTTTGCTCCTGTGTGGACGCTGTTAATTTCTGGGTGGTTTGGTCACTGATTATGCTGCCGTCATAAAAATGCACCTGGCGTTTGGCGTGATTCGCGATGTCGTTTTCGTGCGTGACCAGCACGATGGTGATGCCCTCGCGGTTCAATTCCTCGAACAAAGCCATAATCTCTTCACTGGTGTGGCTGTCCAGATTGCCGGTAGGTTCGTCCGCCAGCAGCAGGCGGGGGCGGTTCACCAGCGCGCGGGCTATCGCCACCCGTTGTTGTTGACCTCCCGAAATCTGATTGGGCAATGAGTCGGCTTTGTCGGCAAGGCCGACTTTGGTAAGCAGCTGATGGGCGCGTTGTTTGCGCTCTGCCAGTTCCACGCCGGCATAAATCAGCGGCAATGCAACGTTATCTTGCAAGGACATGCGCGGCAGCAGATTGAAGCCCTGAAATACGAAACCGATGGTGCGGTTGCGCAATAAGGCCAGCTCGTCGCGGTTAAGTGTGGCCACTGAGCGTCCGTCCAGCTGATAGCTGCCGACAGTTGGCGCATCCAGACAACCCAGAATGTTCATGAAGGTGGATTTTCCCGAGCCGGACGGCCCCATGATGGCGACAAATTCACCTTTGACGATGGTGAGGTTGACGTCCTTCAATGCCGGAAATAATCCGGCGGAAGTCGCATAGGATTTGCTCAGTCCCTCAATGTGAATGACGGAGTCGGTCATCAGAATACCTTTGAGAAGGCCGTCATTCCCGCGCAGGCGGAAATCCAGTCTATTAACAATTTCCCGCGTAGCGGGACAAAACCGGGGCTTTGTCCGCTACGCGTGTTATTTATCTCGTAGCGTTTCGTTTTCATGCCCGTCAGAACATTCTCATGCGCATCGGCTGCGCGCCGCTGGTTTGAGCACCGTTGCCATTTTGCGCATCACCGATCACCAGCTGGTCGCCTGCGTTGAGTTCGCCTGAAATGATTTCGGTATTGCGGTTGTCGGTGATGCCCAGTTTTACGCTGATGGGCACGAGTTTGCCATTTCTCAATACATACACACGACCGGAATAGGCATCACGCGGCTGCCCGGACATACGTTTTTCGTCCTTAGGTTTGCCGGGAGTGCCGTTATTTGCGCCGCCAGTATTTTTTGTAATATCTTGATTGTTAAGTGTTTTTTTGTTTTCAGGATTGGCTGGTTTGAAGCGCAATGCAGCATTGGGAACAATCAAGGTGTTTTTTTGCTCAGCCACTGCGATGCTCACATAGGCCGTCATGCCGGGCATCAAAATCAGTTCCGGATTGGCGACGTTGATCACCACATCGTAGGTGATGACGTTTTGCTGGTTGGTCGGATTCAGGCGTACCAGGCGGACTGCGCCTTGAAAGCTTTTATTCGGGAACGCATCCACGGTAAAGTGAACCGCCTGTCCTACCCGGATGCTGCCGATATCGGCCTCGGCAAAATTGGCGTCAATCTGCATCTTGGCCAGATCCTGCGCGATCTTGAACAGCGTCGGTGTCTGCAGGCTGGCAGCCACGGTTTGTCCGACATCTACCGAACGATCTACCACCACACCCGATACGGGTGAGCGTATCACCGAGTAGGCTAGATTGGCTCTGTCCTTTTCAACGGTTGCCTGCGTCAGATTCAGCTGCGCCATGGCCGATTTTTTTGCCTGAACTGCGCTGTCCAGTTCCAGGCGTGAGGCGTATTCCTGCGAGTACAAATTACGGGTGCGCGCCTCATTGGCGCTCGCTAATTCAACAGAGGCGTGTGAGTTTTGCACGTTAGCCAGATCTTGTTTGAGCTGGGCGGCGAGCAGGGCATCATCCAGTTCCAGCAGAATCTGTCCCTTTTCAACGGCGCTGTTGAAATCCACGTAGAGTTTTTTGACTGTACCGGACACCTGTGTGCCGACATTCACCAGCGTCACCGGATTGATCGTGCCGTTGGCGGAAACAGTCTGACTGATGTCACCCTTTTCCACGCTTTGCAACCGGTACTGCTGTTCAGGGGCTGTCTGGTTGAGTTGTCGATAAGTGACGTAGCCGGCTGCACTAAGACTGGCTGCGATCAGCAGCAGGAATAATTTGGAGTGCAGGATTTTTTTCATGGCTGGTGTGCGTTATTTGCATCTGCGTCCGGCAGGGTTTGCAGTAATTCGGCATTCAGACTGCCCATCGCCTGGGCTAGTGTGGCGCGGCTGATGTTCCAGTTTAAATCGGCCTGAATACGTTGCTGGCGTGCGCTGGCCAGTGTGGTTTGCGCATTCAGCAGGTCCAGCATGATACCGGCCCCCGCTTTGTAACGGCCCAGGGCGACGCGTTCAGATTGTTCCGCACTGTCCAGCAAATCAGCCGTGGTGCGTCTGTTTTGCGTGGCCGTGGTGAGATTTTGATACGCGCTCCAGACGTCCAGTGCGACCTGTAAACGTATCCGGTCCATTTGCGCTTTTTTGGTTTCAATTTGTGCCTCGGCCGCACGTATCCGGTAGGTTGGCGCGAAACCTGAAAACAGCG
>JBAZAY010000009.1:24918-78216 GCA_041671725.1 Gallionella sp.
TCAGGCTCATTCCCAGCGACGAGCCGTGCGTATTGATGCCGGCACTGTTGTTTTGATTGCTCGAAGCGGTTAAAGAAATAGTGGGTTTGCCTGCTGCACGTGCCGCATCGGCTGTGGCTTGTGCAGCCTTCACTGTGGCTTCTGCCGCCAGCAAATCGGGTCGGTTTTGCCGTGCTGTTTCTATCAGCGCAGCGATATTCTGTTCAAAATCCTTGAAATATTCCTTCTCACGGCTACCAGGCGAGCTGCCCTGAGGTGATGTCAGCATCACGCTCAGATTGGCATCCAGTCCCAGTATGTTGGCCAGATTTCCCTGAGCAATTTTCATCGCGCCATTGGCGGTAATGCGATTCAGTGAGGCCTGTGAAAAGGCTGTCCGGGCCGTGAGTTTATCGGCCGGGGTGGCACTGCCGGCCAGATAGCGTGCATTTGCCGCCGCAAAACTTTCCTGTGCGGCATGCTCCGAAACGGTAGCCGCTTCAAACGCCGCCAGTGTTGCACGGGTCTGGTAATACGCCTGCACAGCTGACAGGAACAGGGCCTGCACCGTATTGTCCTGCGTCGCATTCAGCGATGCCAGCGTTTGTCTGGCACTTTCCAGATTCGCCGCACGAGCACCAAAGTCATACAGCAGGTAAGTAAGGTTCAATCCCAGGCTGCGCTGACTTGTTCCGGGTGTGTTTCTATTCTCGGTGAGACTTACGCTGGCATTCGGCAGATAGCCTGCCTGAGTTACGCCAACCTGGGCTGCCTGTGCCCGTGAATTGGCCCATACCTCGCGGGTTTGTGGATTGTTGCACAAGGCGATATTCACCACGGCCAACAGGTCGAGTGCATGGTCCAACTGCGTATCTGTGCAGGGATTCGGGTCTGTCTGGCGTAGTGCAGGCTTGTGTGTCAGCCCATTTTCGGTTGAAAAAGGATCGGAAGTATCCCCGGCTACAGCCCAACCGCAGCACAGCAGGGTGCAGACAATAAGAGAGTTGGCCGTGTTCAGTGCAAAGCAGGGTAGCTCCACCGGAACAAGACGTTTTAAGTGAGCGTACATGAGATAGAAACTGAATTTTGTATGTGCATTGTAACGGTTAGAAATTATTCGACAAGGCGTATTCCGTAAGGAATTTGTAAGGAATTGTTTCGTCGTTTGAGTCGCTCGAATAGCTCAGCGTGGCACGAGCATGCGCGGAAGAATCAAAAACATGCGCGAGCTATTTATCTTTAAAAATCATTTAGCCACAGAGAACACCGAGATCACCGAGATCACCGAGTAAAGCGGGGTAAGCGGGGATGATGCCCTGCGGGCATCAACTCGCAAGCGCTTCTCGCAGGGATTTTGCCCTGTGGGCAAAAACTCGCAAAACAAATAGTTATAATAAGTTTTTCAATCACCTTTTGGGTGAGTCAACAAAAAGTGAAATCCCATGTAACTCTCTGTGTTCTCTGTGAACTCTGTGGCTTGAACTGCGGTTTTCAGCAACTCAGTATGCGAGGCAAAGACGATGGATCATCGCTTCTTCATCGGCAGGAAGCACCAGCACGGGTTTGGCTTCAATGCGCTCGACTCTGATGGCATTCATTTGATTGGCGTCACTGTCCAGCGTGATACCAAGAAATGCCAGTGGCGCACAAATCTGTTCACGTATTTTTTGGGCGTGTTCGCCGATACCCCCGGTAAAAACCAGTGCGTCGATGCCGCCTGCCTTGGCGGCTAAACTGCCTATCGCGCCGCTGACCTGGCGGCAGAAGTAATCCACCGCAAACTTTGCAGATGCACTGGGGCTTGCGAGCAGGTCGCTCATTTCGCTGCTTTCATTGTCGGACAAGGCCAATAAGCCCATCTGGTGAAAAACGATATCGCGCAGGGTTGCGGGGTCGTGTTGCTGTGCCAGTTCAATCATGATGCCGGGATCGAGGTCGCCGCTGCGCGTGCCCATGGTGATGCCACCTGCAGGGGTATAGCCCATGGTGGTGTCGACTGATTCTAAATTTTGCAGCAAACACAGGCTGGCACCACTGCCAAGATGTGCAACTACGATATTGCCGTTGGCCACTGTCCCCAGAAGTTCGGGTAATCTGGAGGCGATATGCGCGTAGTTCAGGCCGTGAAAGCCATAGCGGCGCAAACCATAGCATGACGGGATGGGCAGTCGACGGGCCAGTTCCGGCATGGTGACGTGAAAGGCCGTATCGAAGCAGGCGATTTGCCGTGCTGCAAAGCGTTTTTGGCACAGCAGTAGCCCCATCAGGTTGCCGGGCAGATGCAGCGGGGCAAGATGCACAATGCTCTTCAACCGGGCCAGCTCGACTTCGTTCACCAGGCGCGCCGCATCGGTGATCTCGCCGCCATGCACGAAGCGATGTCCGATCAGGTCAGGTTCGTCGCCCTTCAGGTCACGCATCAGCAGGTCGAATGCGGGTGCGTGGTCTCTCAGATGATCGTAGCGAAAATTCCGCCGCGAACCATCGGCTCCGAACAGGCTGGCCTTGATCGAAGACGAACCACTATTGATGGTGAGGATGGTTCTCAAAATTGTCAATTGTCAATTGTCAATTGATAATTCACAGCTTCCAGGTCCAGTTATCCACTTCAGGCAGGTCGATGCCATATTCGTAAGCATAGTTGCGGCATTCGATCTGTTTATTCAGCATCATTTCCTTGATATGTGCGCCCGCCACCTGCAATTGAGGGAGATGGTCGATCACGTCGATCACGCGGCTGAAGCGGTCGATCTGGTTCTGGATCGCCAATTCCAGTGGCGTATTGATGCTGCCTTTTTCCTTGTAACCGCGCACGTGGAAATTCTTGTGATTGTTGCGACGATAAGCCAGACGGTGAATCAGCCAGGGATAACCGTGAAAATTGAACATCACCGGGCGGTCTTTGGTAAACAGGCAGTCAAAGTCCCGGTCAGTGAGGCCGTGCGGGTGTTCAGTCGAAGGGGTTAACTTGTACAGATCGACCACGTTGATGAAACGTATCTTGAGATCTGGGAAGTGCTCGCGCAGCAGCATCACAGCAGCCAGCGCCTCCTTGGTCGGGATGTCGCCGGCAGTGGCCATCACCACGTCAGGTTCGAAGCCCTGGTCGTTGCTGGCCCAGTCCCAGATACCGATGCCCTTGGTGCAGTGCTTGATGGCAGCATCCATATCCAGGAACTGCAAATGCTTCTGCTTGTCGCAGACGATGACGTTGATGTAGTTGGTGCTTTTCAGGCAATGATCGGCAACCGATAGCAGACAGTTAACGTCGGGCGGCAGATAGATGCGCGTCACATCCGGGCTCTTGTTGACCACCAGATCCAGGAAGCCGGGATCCTGATGAGTAAAGCCGTTGTGATCCTGACGCCAAACGGTGGAGGTGATCAGCAGGTTCAGCGAGGATACCGGTGCGCGCCAAGGTACATCCTTGGACATGGCCAGCCATTTTGCGTGCTGGTTGAACATCGAATCGATGACATGGACGAAGGCTTCGTAGGTGGAGAAGAAACCGTGGCGACCGGTGAGCAGATAGCCTTCCAGCCAGCCTTCCAGCGTGTGTTCGGAGAGCATTTCCATCACGCGACCATCAGGAGAAAGCTCGCCGCCCCCGGCATCTTCAGGCAGATAATCGGCCAGCCAGATCTTCTTGCTGACTTCATAGATATTGTCCAGCTTGTTGGAACTGTTCTCATCCGGGCCGAACACGCGGAAGTTATGCATGTTGTCGCGCATGATATCGCGCAAAAACTTGCCCAGCGGACGGGTATTTTCGGCCACGGTGGTGCCGGGCTTAGTTACCTCAACGGCGTAGTCCTTACAATCCGGCATATGCAAGGCTCGGCGCAGCAGACCGCCGTTGGCATGACGATTGGCGCTCATGCGACGTATGCCCTTGGGTGCCAGCGCCTTCAGCTCGGGGCGCAATTTGCCACTCTCATCAAACAACTCGTCCACTTTATAGCTTTTGAGCCATTCTTCCAGTTTGGCGAAATGCTCCGGTGTTTTTACGTCACCGATCGGCACCTGGTGCGAGCGCCAGAAGCCTTCCATTTTCTTGCCATCGACTTCTTTCGGGCCTGTCCAGCCTTTAGGCGAACGCAATACGATCATCGGCCAGCGCGGACGCAGCGGTTGGCCACTGCTGCGAGCCTCAGTCTGAATGCGACGAATTTCCAGTACGCAGGCTTCCATGACGGTGGCCATGGTTTGATGCATGGTTTCCGGGTCACTGCCTTCGACGAAATAGGGCGTCCAGCCATAGCCCTTGAACAGGTTTTCCAGTTCTTCGTGCGAGATGCGCGACAGAATGGTTGGATTGTTGATCTTGTAGCCGTTCAGGTGCAGGATGGGCAGCACCGCGCCATCCCTGATCGGATTGAGGAATTTATTGGAATGCCAGGAGGTCGCCAGCGGTGCTGTTTCGGATTCACCGTCACCCACCATTACGGTCACGATCAGATCGGGATTGTCATACGCGGCACCAAACGCATGCGAGACGCTGTAGCCTAATTCGCCGCCTTCGTGGATGGAGCCTGGCGTTTCAGGTGTGCAGTGACTGCCGATGCCGCCTGGAAAGGAAAACTCCTTGAAAAATTCGCGCATGCCGTCGATGTTCTCGCCCTTGTTCGGGTACACCTCGCTGTATCGGCCTTCAAGATACACCGGCCCCAACACGCCGGGCGCACCGTGTCCGGGACCTGCCATGAAAATCGCATCCAGATCGTATTTGACGATCAGGCGATTCATGTGGATGTAGCCAAAGGCCAAGCCAGGGCTTGAACCCCAGTGTCCCAACAGGCGGCTCTTGATGTGTTCCAGTTTGAGCGGCTCGCGGAGCAAGGGGTTATCGCGCAGGTAAATCATGCCGGCGGCAAGATAGTTGCATGCGCGCCAGTAGGCATCGAGGTGTTTGATTTCTTCTTGCGACAGGATCGTAGTTTGGGTGCTCATGACGTTCACTCCTTGATCATTGACCGTAGGTTAGCTTGAAGTATTTTTCGTATTGTAGTGCCTTAGATGTGACCGAGTCATTAGATATTAACGTGAAATTTTTGTAATGAGATCATGTATCTATTTCTCTCGATGGCAAGTTGTGTTGCCAGTGGTTACACAAGATAAGCAAAAGTTGGTAGCGGCTATGGCGGGTTAAGCGAGTGTGATTTATCCCTGTTAACCCTGATTGCAAGTCGAGGTTTTGCATCATCCTATAAAAAGCACACGCCACAGAGAACACCGAGATCACCGAGTAAAGCGGGGTAAGCAGGGATGATGCCCCGTGGGCATCAACTCGCAATCGCCTCTCGCAGGGATTTGCCCTGTGGGCAAAAACTCGCAAAACAAATAGTTAGAATAAGTTTTTCAATCGCCTTTTGGGTGAATCAACAAAAAGTGAAAAACACATGTAACTCTCTGTGTTCTCTGTGAGCTCTGTGGCTTGAACGGCGGTTTTCAGGACCATCCTTGCGAGCACTATTTTGTCAACAGGAGCGGCATGATTGCCATGACAGTCAGCTTCGTCTCGTAGCCGCTATATCAGTTGCTTACATCTGATTGACACGCTATTGCAAGGCGCGGAGAATCATCGCAGACGCGTTGTATTTCTATGCTCACCCTCAGAAAGGATGATGATGAATACCAGAACGATACCGGAACACCAGAAGGCGGGCAGGAGTAAAGACGCGATCAGCGCTTCACTTATTGATCATCTGTTTTATTCAAATAGTAAATATCGCCCCGACGCAACCACACGCGACTGGTTCCAGAGCACGGCCTATGTCGTGCGCGAACATCTGGTCGAGCGCTGGATGGAAACCATGAAGCGCTATTATGAGCACGATGCCAAGCGACTTTATTATCTGTCGCTGGAGTTTCTGGTGGGGCGCACCCTGAGTAACGCCACGCTTAATCTGGAGCTGGATGAGCAATTCAAGGCAGCGCTCTACGATCTGGGCCAGGAGTTCGAGAAGGTTGCCGGGATTGAAGATGATGCTGCGTTAGGCAATGGCGGTCTCGGACGACTGGCGGCCTGTTTCCTCGATTCCATGGCGACACTGGATCTTCCTTGCTACGGTTACGGTATCCGTTATGAATACGGCATGTTCCGCCAAAGCATCGAGGGTGGCGCGCAAGTGGAACACCCCGACAACTGGCTGCGTTACGGAAACCCGTGGGAACTCCCCCGTCCGGAGCTGTTGTATCCGGTGAAGTTCTACGGTCATGTGATTGATTATAAACACGAAGATGGTTCTCTGCGTCACCATTGGGTGGACACCGACGACGTGATGGCGATGGCTTACGATACACCGGTACCGGGTTTTGGCTGCAAAACGGTGAACAACATGCGGCTGTGGTCAGCGAAATCGTCGCGTGATTTTGACCTGCGTTATTTCAATCAGGGTAATTACATTCAGGCTGTCGCCGACAAGAATGATTCAGAGAACCTGTCCAAGGTGCTTTATCCGGATGATTCGACCGAGATGGGACGCGAGCTGCGCTTAAAACAGCAATATTTCTTTGTCAGCGCATCCCTTCAGGATATGCTGCATCGCTACAAGAAGAAACATGAAGGCTGGGCGCAGTTACCGGACAAGGTCGCGGTGCAGCTGAACGACACGCATCCATCCATTGCCATTCCCGAGATGATGTATCAGCTGGTTGATGTTCATAAGCTGAGCTGGGACGAGGCATGGGGACTGACCACACGCATCTTTTCCTACACCAACCACACGTTGATGCCGGAAGCGCTGGAAACCTGGCCGGTATCCATGTTCGAGAGTATGTTGCCGCGCCATTTGCAGATCATCTTTGAAATCAATCATCGCTTCTTGCAAAAGGTGATGCACCAGTTTCCAGGCGACGGTGATTTGCTGAGGCGTTTGTCCATCATTGACGAGCGGGATGGGCGCCGCGTGCGCATGTCGCATCTGGCTATCGTTGGCAGTCACACGGTGAACGGGGTTGCTGCACTGCACAGCGAGTTGATGAAACGCACCATCTTTGCCGATTTTGAGCGAATTTCACCGGGCAAGATCGTCAATATGACCAACGGCATTACGCCGCGCCGCTGGCTGAATCAGGCCAATCCCGGCCTGGCCGGGTTGATCACCGGGCGGATCGGCCGTGCCTGGGTGACCGATCTTGACCAGTTGAGGCGGTTGCGCGAGTTTGCTTACGACAGCGGGTTCCAGAGTCAATTTCGTGCCGTCAAGCAGGCAAACAAAGCGCGACTGGCGGAAATGATCAACACGCACCTGGGAATTAAGGTCAATCCTGATTCGCTGTTCGACATCCAGATCAAACGCATCCACGAGTACAAACGGCAGTTGCTCAACGTGCTGCATGTCATTACCTTGTACAACCGCATAATTGCCGGGACCCATCCCGAGAGCGTGCCGCGAACCGTGATTATTGCGGGCAAGGCAGCCCCGGGTTATGTGATGGCCAAACAGATCATCCGGCTGGTCAACGATGTCGCCGTTATCGTCAACAACGATCAAAGGGTAGGGGACAGGTTGAAGCTAGTGTTCATCCCGAATTACGATGTTTCAAATGCCGAGCGCATCGTGCCTGCCGCCGATTTATCCGAGCAGATATCCACAGCAGGGACGGAGGCCTCCGGCACGGGCAACATGAAACTGGCGCTCAATGGTGCGCTTACCATCGGTACGCTGGATGGTGCGAATGTCGAGATGCGCGAAGAGGTGGGGGCAGAGAACTTCTTCCTGTTCGGTCTGACGACCGAAGAGGTGGCTGAGGTGCGGCGTCAGGGGTACGATCCGATGAGTTTCTATCATGGCAACGCCGAGCTGAAGCTGGCGCTGGATATGATTTCATCCGGGTATTTCAGCTCGGACGAGCCTGCCCGCTATCAGGGGGTCACCGAAGCGCTGCTGCATCACGGGGATCATTACCTGCTGCTGGCCGATTACGCATCCTATGTTGAGTGTCAGGACAAGGTGAGCAACCTGTATCGCGACCAGCAGGAGTGGACTCGTCGCGCCATTCTCAATGTTGCAGGCATGGGAAAATTCTCCAGCGATCGCACCATACGCGAATATGCCGAACGCATCTGGCATGTTGCACCGGTAGACCTCTCTGTTGAAGGAGACCGTAAGCCGGCTGCCTGATAGATAATCGGCGGCATTCTGAACGGGCCAATTCTGTGGCCCGTTTTTTTGCGCCTGAATTTGGAATAAGCGAAATACACTTAAGCTGAGTGCGACAATATGCCGCAGGGTTGAGGCAAAAGGTTTTAGTAAAATCGCCCGGTTTTTAATCGGGAGAAGAACCATGCAATTGAAACGCATCACACTTTGTGTCGCCCTCGCATTCGCGCCGAATGTTTTTGCTGCTGAATCAGCGGCATTGCCGGACGTTGTTGTTACAGCAGAAAAGCTGCAACCCTTGCCATCGCCATCAAACGCAGGGCTGGATAAAAATAGTCTGCTGCGTTTGCGCACCAACACCAGTGATACGGCCAGATTGTTGGAAGATCAGCCGGGCGTCAGTCTTTACCGTGCGGGCGGCGTGTCCAGTCTGCCGGTGATTCACGGCATGGCGGACGACCGGGTGCGCGTCAAAGTGGATGGCATGGACTTGATCTCGGCTTGCGCCAACCATATGAACTCGCCGCTATCCTATGTCGATCCTGCCAATGTCGGCAGCGTCAACGTATTCGCGGGTATTACGCCGGTCAGCATAGGCGGTGACAGCATAGGCGGTACGATACAAGTGGATTCCGCCGCACCGGAATTTGCCCGGGCAGGCGAGGGGACCTTGCTCAAAGGCCAGGCCGGCGCCTTCTATCGCAGCAACAATGCGGCGCAAGGCGGCAATCTTTCAGCAACCATCGCGGGCGAAGACCTGTATGCGCGCTATACCGGTTCTACCGTGCGTGCAGGAAATTACAAGGCAGGCGGCAATTTCAAGGCGCCGGGCGTGTCGGTGGGTACGCTGGGCAATGTGTACGTCGCAGGTAACGAAGTAGCCTCTTCACAATATCAATCTAATAATCAGGCAGTTGCATTTGGTGTGCGCCGTGATAATCACCTGCTTGAACTGAAACTGGGGCTGCAAAGCATCCCGTATCAGGGCTTTGCCAACCAGTACATGGATATGCTGAAAAATGACAGCCAGCAGATCAATCTCAACTACAGCGGATCGTACGGTTGGGGTGCGTTGCAGGCGCGGGCTTACAGCGAGCACACCCAGCATTACATGAATTTCCTGGCAGCCAAGCAGACCAACCTGACGGGTATGCCGATGGATACCGATGGAAAAAACACCGGCTTTCTGGTCAAGGGCGATGTGATCCTGTCCGAGCGTGATCTGCTGCGAGTGGGCGCGGACTATCAGCGTTATCAGTTGAATGACTGGTGGAATCCGGCTTCCGCTGCGGCGAATGGAATGATGTCGCCAAATACGTTCCGGAATATCAACAACGGGCAGCGTGATCGCTTGGCAATTTTTGGCGAATGGGAAGCGCGCTGGAATCCGCAATGGCTATCGCAACTGGGCTTGCGTAGTGAGACCGTAAAAATGAATGCAGGCGCGGTGCAGGGCTACAATAACGCCAATGTGACGGCGGGGATGATGGGGATGACGACCAATTATCTGGCTGAATCGACTGCTTTCAATGCGGCAAACCGTCAGACTACCGATAACAATATCGATGTGACCGCCTTGGCGCGCTATACGCCTGATGATCGCAAGACCTTTGAATTCGGTTTTGCGCAAAAGACCCGCTCACCCAATTTGTATGAACGATACACCTGGTCGACAACCACGATGTCGATGCATATGAACAACTGGTTTGGCGATGGCAACGGTTACGTGGGCAATCTCAATCTGAAACCCGAAGTGGCGCGTACGCTGAGCGCTTCTGCCGGCTGGCACGATGCGAACGGTTTTGAAGTAAAGGTTGCGCCGTACTACACCCATATACAGAACTACATCGATGCCGCGCGTTGTACTACAGGTGTTGCCTGTACCGTAGCGAATAGAACCGCCACGACCGGCTTTGTCAATTTGCAATTCGTTAATCAAACCGCGCGTCTGTATGGCGCGGATATTTCAGCGCACGTGCCGATGGCGGACGCGACCGGATACGGCAGCTTTGCAGCCAAGGGCGTGCTGAACTATGTGAACGGCAAGAACCTGACCACTGGCGATAACCTGTTCCACATCATGCCGCTGAATGCGAAACTGGCCATTGAACAACGCTGGGATAACTGGACCAATTCGGTTGAGGCGCAACTGGTCAGTGCCAAGACCAATGTTCAGGCGGTACGCAACGAACTCAGGACGGGTGGCTACAGCCTGCTGAATTTGCGCAGCAGTTATGAATGGAAGCAGGTACGCTTTGACGTGGGCGTTGAAAACTTGCTAAACAAATATTACGCCGATCCCCTTGGCGGCAGCTATCTGGGGCAGCGTACCGCTGTCTACGGCATCGCTCTGCCAGGTATGGGACGCTCGATCAATGCGGGCATGACGGTGAAGTTCTAAACGCGAAATTTGCAGTACCCGCCAATAAAAAACCGCCTTCGGGCGGTTTTTTATTGGCCCATGAACCTGAAAACCACAGTTCTATCCGCAGATTACGCAGATTTACACAGATTAATAACAAGTAGCGAAATAACTACTCGTCACTCAAATGATGAACTAAGTGTGCGTATAAGTATTTGTTTAATCTTAATTAATCCATTTAATCTGATGAAACCACTAAGTGTTGGACTGATGGAGCAACTAAACAGTGGACTAAGGTGTATAAGGCCGCACCTAAGCCACTGCTAATAAGACGCAACAAAACTGCATCTAAGCCACTACTGATTCCTATTATGCGGACAATAGCTTTTTCTAGCATTAAGATTTGTGGCAGCTGCATAGGCTTGATGTTTTGTGCGCTGAATCATGTTCCGGCAAATCAGGGTGTGACAAATTGTCGCGCGACAAAATGCCACATTCTCAAGAAGGTTACTCATCCCTACAATCCGTGCAGTTAAAAATAATATCGATAAATGCGGGGGATGGTGAATGAAGGGTAAGCAATTATTTGCGCTCAGCGTGGTGACCTTGGCGATTAACCACGCGGTGTATGCTGAAGTCGGAACATTGCCGGAGGTGTCGGTTACTTCGACAACGATCGATGACCGCTTTGATTCCAAACGCGGTGAAGCATCCAATGTCAATAACATCAGCGGCAAGAAAGTAGATGAGGAACACGGTAAAAGTATCGTTGATATTTTGGAATCGGTTCCCGGCGTCACAGCTGAGCTGCAAAGCGGCGATTCAGTAAAAATCATGTTGCGTGGCGTAGAATCGCAACGTTATATGGGTGAGAAACCCGGTGTTGCGATTGTCATCGACGGTGTGCCTGTGAACGAACGCACCGGACGCGTCAATATCGACCTGGACAATATCGACTCGATCAAGGTGATCAAGGGCGGCGCGTCTTATCTGTTTGGCGAAGATGCCTTGTCCGGTGCGGTAATTATCACCACCAAACGCGGTGCGAAAATGGCCGGGGTAACCACCAGTGTCGAAAGAGGCAGTTTCAATTTCAACAAAAACCTCGCGCGCATCGGGTTTGCCGAGGGCGATTGGGTCGGTCACATTCAGACCAGCACCGCTTATTCGAGTGACTACTATGATCAGGGGCAGTATTCCAGAAATTACTGGAACGGCAAGCTGCAATACCTGATCGACGAAACCAGCGATCTTTCATTCGGTTTTGAAAAGTCGGTCCGCAGCAAAGACAGCCACGGCACCGTGACGGGGATGACTAACGCATTGCTGGATCCGCGCAGCTTTGGCGGCGGAAAAGACTATGCGCGTATGTATGACGTCAATCTGGATAAGATGAACCTCAATTACGCCAAAGACTTGGGTGCGGGCGGCAATCTGATGGTTGCGGCTTACCAGTACCTGGATCACACCACCTATAAATCCAACCCCAGCGGCACCCTGCGACTGGCTAACGGTAATCCGCTGTACGGTACCGCAGCCGCCAGCAATATGGCACGTTTCAGGGATGTTTATGCCAACTCGATAGACGGCAATCAGGTGCAACAGGGTATCAAATCCGAGTGGCGCCGGGGGGGAGAGAAAGTCGCTGTGATGGCCGGGCTGGATATTCGCAGCGATACCGACCGGTCTACAACCCGTACTCTGGTAACTTACAGTGCAAGTGGTGCGCCCAGATCCGTGCCGACGCTGGCAACCACAGCGGGCAATTTGTCTGCCGACAATACCGTCACCACCAAGACCAATGGGCTTTATGGCGAACTCAAGTGGGAAGCGGCGGATCCGCTTACGCTCACATTGAATGCACGCTACGACGATATCGGTGCGGGTTACGTCAGCAATCTTCCCGCCGGTGCGGGAAAGCTGGCTTCCGGCCAGAAAACCTTCCGCGTCTGGTCGGAACGGCTGGGTGCAAATTACGAACTGACACCGAACCATGAGATTTACAGCAATTTTTCCACTGGTTTCCGCGTTCCTACGGCCACCCAACTTTATGGCAGCACCATTACCCCGACCGGAGCGGTCTTGTCCAATCCGAACTTGAAACCAGAGCACGCGTTTAATCAGGAAATCGGCTTGCGTAGCAAGAGTGAGTTGTTCGGCATTGCGCTGGATACGGATGTGGCCCTCTACCAGATTGACCGCAAGGACTTCATTCTGAATACCGGCGGGCAGTATCAGACCAGCCCGACAGGCATCATAGACCAGTATCAGAATATCGGTGGCGTCAGGAATCGCGGTGTCGAGTTGGCCGTAAAAACGGATGCCAAACAGGCCTGGTCGGGCGACATCGCTTACACCTACCTCGATGCGGTATTTACGCGTAACGATACCTACTGGATGGCGATGGGGCCGCGCGGAACACCGCTGCCTTCGAGGTTGTACAACAATACCGGCAATGTCGTGCCGCGTTCTCCCAAACACAGGATCAACCTGAGTACCCGCTATCGCGCGACCGATGCATGGTCTTTCAGCGCAGAAGTGAATGCCCAGTCGGGTATCTTTGCCGATGAGGTGAACATGGTCTGGGTCGGCGGGCGTACGGTAGCCAATCTGGCAACCAGCTATGAAATCAAGTCGGCAAGTGGAAGTAAGTTATCGCTATTTGCCCGTGTGGACAATTTGTTCAATCGTTTTTACTACACCACCATCCGTGGCGGGTCGGACAGCAACGGCGACGGCGTGTACAACGTAAACGATCCTTCGATCACCGTTAACCCGGGCCGCGTCTGGACTGCCGGCCTGACGGTTAAATTTTAAGCGGTGGCTGATATGAAAAAGACAACGATATTAAGCGTGCTCGCGCTGAGTCTGACTATGCTCTTTCCGTCGCTGCCGTCGGCAGCGGACTATCAGTCTGCACCAGCGCAGCGACAAGGAGATGGAGCTGCCTCACCGCACCAGGGTGAACATGGGATCAGACATGAAAAGCCCATGGCATGGACCCGTTTCCCGACCATAAAAACCAGAATGAGTGGCGAGCATCGCGAGGCGATGGTGATTACCGTGGTGCCACAAAACCTCGTGGCAAATCGTATCGATGCCTTTTCAAACAACCTGAAAGATAAGCAAGGTCGCCGTTCTTTGCCGCTGGAAATGACCGGGGCCAGGCTGGATAAACCCGAGGCGGGCGGTTTTCACTGGCTGTCTGCCCGCGAAGAACAGTCGGACAGCATACGGGTCGCTTCTACCGTTTACTACTTCAGCGATCGGGGGAGCAAAAATCCGACAGCGATGTTTATGCAGCAGAAAAACGAGTTGGAGATCATTCCGCTACCCTTCCCGCGTGAGCATTCCCGTTACCGGGCCAATGAAGACTGGCAGTTTCTGGTGCGCTTCAACAGCCAGCCTCTTGCTGCCCAGCAGATCAGCCTGGAAACATCGAATGGCAGTAAAGATGAACTAATGAGCGATGCGCAAGGGGTGATCACCTTGCATGTGCCGGATGACTTCAAGGCAGAGGAAGAAAAGCCGGGTGCTGGCGTGCGTAACCACGGCAGACGAGGGGCCGATTTTGTGCTGGCAACCGAGTATGTTGAAGGTGGGAAAACCTATCTGACCGGTTTTAACAGCAGCTATGGTCCGGACGCGTTCGATCAGCGCAGTCTGGTCTGGGGGCTGGGATTTTCCTTTCTGGGCATGATGGGCGCTGTGCCCTTGTTACGCCGGCGCAAGGCTGAAAAGAAAACCGCAGAGATAGCGGTTGCCACTGCAACCAAAAAAAACGGGGAGGCATAACATGCTGAAGACGCTATTTCCAACGTTGGGACGCTTCCGCTTCACCGTCCAGATCATCATGTTGTTCGTTACCGTGTATGGCGGTGCGCTGCTGGGCAGCTATACGGTGGATCGAATTTCGCAGGCGTTACCCTCCTTGTCATGCGCCTTTGACAAACAAACGGGAGATCACTGCATATTGATCGTCACACAGCACCAGTTGCACCATCGTATCGGCGAGGCACTGAGCAAAGCGCAGGAGATTACGCTTAAGGTGTTCATCCCGACGTTGATGTCAGTCGGGGTGTTTTTCATGTTTTTTGTCTTTCTCAACAAGGCGTTCTGCGGCTGGGTCTGTCCGCTCGGTACCGTGCAGGAATTGCTGTTTCGCATCGGGCGGCGTATGGGACGACCGCTGCACCAATTCGAGCCGCATAACATCGGTCGCGTGCGTCCGGTAAAGTGGCTGATGCTGCTGGTACTGGTGCTGGGACTGCCGTTGCTGGCCGGCATGGGGGTGGCCTCGAATGAACTGGGCGATGCTTATTGTCAGGTGTGTCCGTCGCGACTGGCAACCACCTTGCTGACTGCCGATACCGAGCAGATCGCGCTGCGAACCTCAAGCGGCATCAATTTCCTGCTGGGTGCTGCAGGTAATGCGCTGTTCGGTTTCATGATCATCGCTGCACTGGCGGTACGCCAGCCGTTCTGCCGTATTTGTCCGCTGTTGTCTTGGAATTCTTTGTTCCAGAAACTCTCGCCGATGCGCCTGGTAAAAAAACAACATGACAAGTGTGAAAAGTGCGGCATCTGCGAGATGGCCTGTCCGATGGATATTCACGAAATCGCGCGCGAACACGGCGCAAAGGCGTTCCATGAAGATTGCACACTGTGCGGGCGGTGTGCGGAATACTGCCCTGACGACGATGTGATCCAGATCAAGTTCTTCGGTTTCAGACTGTTTGGGGCGTCGCGCGAGTATTACAAGCAGCGCATCAGGCGGGAAAACCCGCAAGGTATGCCCAAGGGTGGTGTGATCTGGCTTAAAAAGCTTTAAAAATCAGATGGATATATTTGTGGATTTAACGCTGTTGCCTCAAGAAACCACGCTGTTTGCCATCTGGCTGCTGGGCGCATCACTTGGATTGACTGCCTGCACGGCGACCTGCCTGCCATTCATGGGAACCTGGATCCTGGGCCGGGGCGGGTCACAGTTGCAGGCCTTGCGCGATACGGGGCTGTTTGTCAGCGGGCGGATTTTGGCCTACTCCTTGCTGGGTGCGGTTGCCGGCGGTGCCGGCGTGTGGTTGTCGCATGCCATGCAAAGCGGCATTGGCAACGCTGTGATTGGTTTGTCATCCATTGCGGCAGGCTTGTGGCTGTTGCGTTCCGCTAAGGCGCACGCGCCGTGTGGTATTGCGCGCAGTGCCGGAGGAACTCCGCCGTTACTGCTGGGTTTTTCGCTGAGCCTGACGCCCTGTGCGCCGCTGGCGTCGCTGCTGGCAGTTTGTGCGGCAGCAGGCAGTATCAAGCTCGGCATGGCGAGCGGCATCGTCTTCGGGCTGGGAGCTGCACTCACACCGCTGCTGATATTGTTGCCGATAATCAGTCTGTTAGGAAAAAATTTACGCGACAACCGAGTATGGATTGCCCGCTGGATACGATGGGGGGCGGTCGCCGTGTTAATCGTGCTGGGTGTGCGCAGATTGCTGCTGGCCATGTGAAAGCGCGCCAAACAATCTGTGACAGTCACGATTTATTCAAGATAGTGAACCCTATGTTATTAGCCACTACCGTATTACCCGTTATACCGATGCGCGAGCGAGTCGGCGTTGTCGCACTGGTGTTGCTGCTGCATGCCGCGTTCGGTCTTGTTTGGCTGATGCAGCCTGAACGAGCAGAGGTCGTAGTGAACGAGATGTCGGTGTCTATCGCCATGCAGCAGGCGCCAGTAATACAGCCTGAACCGCAGCAGCCTGCGTTGCAGCCCAGAGTTGAACGAAGCGAGCAGCCCGTTCTCAAGCCTGCCGTGAGGGAAGTCGCTGAAACCGCGCCACAGGTGGTTGCACCCGCTATACCTTCAGCAATAACTGCACCCGCTGCGGCAACGCCGGTTTTCGCTGAGACTGCTCCCGCGACCGCACCGGTGATCGATAGCGAGCCTGATTACCAGGCAGGATACTTGAACAACCCCAGACCCGCTTATCCTGCGGCAGCGAGGCGCATGGGCTGGGCGGGGCGGGTAATCCTGAATGTCGAGGTGCTGTCAGAAGGTGCGTGCGGTGCGATCAACGTATTTCGCAGCAGCGGGCGCGAGGTTTTGGATAACGCCGCAATGCACACCGTGAAAGGCTGGCGTTTCATCCCGGCGCGTCATGCCGGGCGCTCTGTTACACAATGGTTCAAGGTGCCGATTAACTTTTCTCTTGAGGATAACGAAGCATGAACAATTTTTTCAACATAGGTTCACCGATCGTTGCCGGCACCTTGCTGTTGCTGGTGCTGTTGTCGGTGGCAACCTGGTCTATCGCGTCGTTCAAATTGTGGCGACAGCTGCAGGACAAGCAGCAAAATCGCTATTTTCACGGTGCGTTCTGGGCGGCGCGTGACTGGTGCGAAGCTGCGGGTGTGGCAGCGCAAGGGGCCGGTGATGTGGCGCGATTGGCTCAGGCAGGTTACGCGGAGCTCAAGGCATTGGATTCAGATCGCCAGGATCTGATGCATACCGGCGCCCCGCAAGAGATTCTGGAACGCCAGTTGCGTCAGCAAGTGGAGAACATCAAGCGTTATCATGAACGCGGCTTAGCCGAACTCGCAACCATCGGTTCGACCGCGCCTTTTGTCGGGCTGTTTGGCACGGTGTGGGGCATCATGCATGCACTGCAAGGTATCGGGCAAAGCGGTACTGCCTCGCTGGATGTGGTGGCAGGTCCGATTGGTGAAGCGCTGATTGCCACGGCCATCGGCATCGCAACGGCCTTGCCAGCTGTGCTGGCTTACAATTATTTTCTGCGCAATTTGAAGGTGCGCATAACCGAGCTTGAAAATTTCTCACATGATTTCATGCGCTTAGCACTCAAGCACAATTTCAAGGGGTAACTTCTCATTCCTTCCCCCTGTGAGGGGGAAGGTTAGGATGGGGGTTGTTACATAAAAAAGGAAAAAATATGGCTTTCAACAATGATTCCGATGGCGATATGATGAGCGAAATCAACGTTACGCCGCTGGTGGACGTGATGCTGGTGTTGCTGGTGGTGTTCATCATCACGGCCCCGTTGTTGTCGCCGCAGTCGCTCAAGATCTCCCTGCCCAATACCGACGCTGTCCAGCAGCGTGACAAGCCGCAGAAATTCAGTCTGGAGGTGGATGCACGGGGTAATCTGGCCCTGGATCACGCGCATGTCAGCGATGAAGGGCTGGCTGATACATTGCGCCAGCGCGCTGTCGATCCTATGTTCCAGTTGCAGATCGAGGCGGACAAGGCTGTGTCTTACGGGCGCATCGCCGAATTGATGGCGCTGGCGCAGCATGCCGGCGTGAGCAAGCTGTCGTTCATCACGATGGCGAAATAATTACCTCAATTTTTCTTGACGATGATGCTCTGGTGAATGCAGGATGCGAGTGCGGTTTCAAGGGGAGTTCGGCAATGCCGGATTTTGTGTAGCAGGCAAATCAAGGAGGTTGGATATGAAACATGCAGTGATCGTAATGTTGTTGGTGTTCGGTGTGTCGGGTAGCGTGTTCGCTTGCGATGGCAGCGGCCATTCAAGCAAGTCGGGTACCAGCGCACCTGCTACGCCCGCTCCGGCAAAGTAAGTCAAGCTAAAAGTGCAATATCAGAGGGGCCAGGCTTTTCGGGCCCCCGTTGCCGTGCAGAACAGGATATATTTTCAAAGTGCGGTGTCGATAGCTTTTATATCGAGAATGAGGAAATTATGAACAGAAGAGAGTTGTTGTTAGGTGGTATGGCGCTGGCAGGCGCCGCCATGGTGGGAAATGCACAGGCGGCGGAACACGACATGTCCATGCATGAACATCATCACGGTGCCCCTGCCAATGCATCGCTTGCTACGTCGGCATCCGATTGCATCCAAAAAGGTGAGGTGTGTCTGAGTCACTGCCTGGTTTTGCTAGGCAACGGCGAGAAGGAGATGGCCGCGTGTGCTCAGAGCGTGAACCAGATGCTGGCATTGTGTGGCGCGTTGCAGCAACTGGCCAACCAGAATTCAAAGCTGTTGCCAAAAATGGCTGCCATCGCGATGGATGCCTGCAATCAATGTGAGGAAGCCTGTAAGAAACATGCGGTAAAGCATGAAGAATGCAAGGTTTGCGGTGAGAGTTGTGCGGCTTGTGCGAAGGAATGCAAGAAGTTGGCCGTCTGATTAAAAACGGAACAAATATTGAGCGGGCCGGTTTGTTGATAGGCCCGTTTTTTTTCGTCCTGAAAAAAGGCGCGCCAGGCAAACAATCGGTAAAATCCGCACCTCATTTCAAATAATCGTCCAGTATGTCGTCATCCATTACAGTATTGCCGGCTATTCCGCTACGTGAGCGTGTGAGCGTGGTCGTATTGGTATTGCTGGTGCATGCCGGATTAGTTTTCGTCTGGATGATGCAGCCAGCGCAGCCGAAACTGGCTGTGAATGAGATGTCGGTGTCCGTCGCCATGCAGCAGGCTGCTGTGATTCAACCGCAAGCCGAACCGCCACTTCCCAAGGTGCAAGCAAAAACAGTGCGCACCGATACGCCTGTTATCAGGCGTGTGGTAAACGAAGCCGCTGACGATGTGGCGCAGCCGGTTGTATCCGCTCCGCCCGCACCTGCCGTGACAACTCCGGCTACCGTGGCGGCAGCACCCGTGGTCGATAGCGAACCGGATTACAAGGCCAGTTATCTGAACAATCCGCGTCCCGCCTACCCGATGGTGGCCAGACGCATGGGCTGGCAGGGCCGTGTGATCCTCAACGTCGAGGTGCTGTCAGAAGGCGCGTGTGGCGCGGTCAACGTGTTGCACAGCAGCGGACATGAGGTGCTGGATAACGCCGCGATGAATACCGTAAAAAGCTGGCGATTTGTTCCGGCGAGCCACGCAGGGCGTGTTGTCACACAATGGTTCAAGGTGCCGATTGTTTTTTCGCTTGAGGATAACGCAGTATGAATAATCTGTTTTCTGTCAATTCGCCTGTTGTTGCAATCACCTTGCTGGTGCTGGTGTTGCTGTCGGTCGCGACCTGGTCCATCGCGTTGCTCAAACTGTGGCGTCAAGTGCAGGATCGCAAGCGCAATGGTATTTTTCAGGATGCATTTTGGGCAGCAGACGACTGGCGCAGCGCTGAAGTCGTGGCCGAAGGAGGAGAGGGCGATATTGCACGACTGGCCCGTGCCGGCTTCACTGAGCTCAAGGTGCTGGGTTCGGATCGTCAGGATCTGATGCATACCGGCGCGCCCCAGGAGTTGCTGGAGAGGCAGTTGCGCCAGCAGGTGCAGAATATCAAGCGTTATCATGAACGCGGCCTGGCCGAACTCGCGACTATCGGTTCGACGGCACCCTTTGTCGGTCTGTTCGGCACGGTGTGGGGCATCATGCATGCGCTGCAAAACATCGGGCAAAGCGGCGCGGCCTCGCTGGACGTGGTGGCGGGCCCCATAGGCGAAGCGCTGATTGCCACTGCCATCGGTATTGCAACCGCCTTGCCTGCGGTGCTGGCCTATAACTACTTTTTACGTAATTTGCGTATGCGTGTGGGTGAGCTGGATAATTTTTCCCACGATTTCATGCGTCTGGCGCTCAAGCATAATTTCAAGGGGTAGCTAAACCTTACTCACGCGGAGACGCGGAGGACGCGGAGAAAAACGAATCAAAAACAAAAAACACAAAACTTACTTCGTAACAGGAAAGATAAGTTTGAACTCGCTATTTGGATTCAATATCTGAATTTAGCTTGGATTTAGATTTGCTTTATATTCGTTTTTCTCCGCGTCCTCCGCGTCTCCGCGTGAAATCGCTTTTTCGCTAAAAGTTTTTTAGGATAAATATGGCTTTCAACAATGATTCCGATGGCGAGATGATGAGCGAGATTAACGTCACGCCGCTGGTGGATGTGATGCTGGTGTTGCTGGTGGTGTTCATCATCACAGCGCCTTTGCTTAGCCCTCAGTCGCTCAAAATTAACCTGCCCGCGACCGATGCGGTACGGCAAAACGATAAGCCGCAGCAGCTCAGTCTGGTGGTGGACGCGCGCGGCAATGTTGAGTTGGCAAAGCAGCATGTCAGCGATGAAGGCCTGGCCCAGGTGTTGCGACTACGCTCAGGCGAGCCTGGCTTTCAGTTGCAGATCGAGGCGGACAAGGCTGTGCCCTATGGGCGTGTCGCCGAGCTGATGGCCCTGGCGCAGCACGCCGGCGTCGCCAAGTTGGCGTTCATCACGCGGGCGAAATAATTGCCGTGGCAAGATATCCAAGGTGCCAGTAGTCAGTGTGTCGTACAGCTTCGTGCCATACGGTTGGGTAATATATTTCTTAATATAAACAAGTCATTAGAACGGGAAAATATGTTAGAGCAATCACCTTCGCAGACCGCATTTCAATCCCTGAAAAAACATATTTTGCAACAAATAGTTGGGCAGGAAGTACTGATAGACAGGCTGTTGATTGCGCTGCTGGCAGACGGTCACTTGCTGGTTGAAGGCGCGCCGGGTCTGGCCAAGACGCGCGCCATCAAGGTGCTGAGTGAGGGCATAGAGGGGGATTTTCATCGCGTCCAGTTCACGCCGGATCTGTTGCCGGCAGACCTCACCGGAACCGATATTTTCAGGCCGCAGGATGGTTCTTTCCAGTTCCAGCGCGGCCCGTTATTTCACAATCTGGTGTTGGCCGATGAAGTGAATCGCGCGCCGGCGAAAGTGCAATCGGCTTTGCTCGAAGCGATGGGAGAGCGTCAGATTACCGTGGGGACTACAACCTATCCGCTGCCGAAATTATTTCTGGTAATGGCGACCCAGAATCCGATAGAGCAGGAGGGAACTTACCCGCTGCCGGAAGCGCAGCTTGACCGGTTCTTGCTGCATGTAAAAGTCGATTACCCGCAGGCTGAAACCGAACGAAAGATCCTGCAACTCGCCCGCCAGGAAGCATCGCAACAGATTAGGGGAGATGCGCCTGCCATCGCCAAATTGAGCCAGGAAAACTTGTTTGCAGCGCGTCAGGAGGTATTGAGTATTCACCTGGCAGATAATCTGGAGCGGTATTTGATCGAAATCATTTTGGCTACCCGCAACCCTGCCATTTATAAGCCTGAGCTTGCCAGCTGGGTGCAGTGGGGCGCCAGCCCGCGCGCCACCATTGCGCTGGATCGCTGTGCCCGTGCTCACGCATGGTTGGCGGGTCGCGATTACGTCGGGCCTGAAGATATCCAGGTCATGGCTTTTGATGTGCTGCGCCATCGCGTGCTGCTGAGCTATGAGGCGGAAGCCGAGGGGCATACGCCTGATCAATTTGTCGAAACACTGATCAATCTGATACCCGTGCCATGATTCCGTTGTTGCGCCGCGACAAGGCACATCATCCCGCACACGCTGCATCCCCGGACGGTTCGGTCATCGGAGACGACAGTCTGGCGGACGATGGCGTGGTGTGCGTCAGCCTGAAATCACTGATCGCGCTGCATCGCGCGGCAGAATCGCTGCCCCTGAAACCCGGTCGCATACGTGCGCTGGGCGCGGGCGATTACCATTCGCCGTTCAAGGGGCGCGGTATGGAGTTTGACGAAGTGCGCGCCTACATGCAGGGGGATGATGTGCGTAGCCTGGATTGGCGTGTGACCGCACGCACCGGGCGTCCTCACACCAAGTTGTTCCGCGAGGAGCGCGAACGGCCCGTGCTGTTGTTTGTAGACATGCGCAGTGCGATGTTTTTCGCCACGCAAGGCGCATTCAAGGCGGTGCGTGCGGTTCAGGCGGCGGCATTGCTGGGTTGGAGCGCCGTGCAACAGGGAGAACGGCTGGGCGGTCTGGTTTTTTCCGAACAATCGCATATCGAGCTGCGTCCACGGCGGGGCAAGCCGCCCTTGCTGCATCTGCTGCAAAAACTCGCTAGCCATCCTGCATGGCGCAACCCGGGTTCTGCCAGTGACGCATTTGCCAAAGACGGATTAAAAAGTGAACTGGTATTCAATCAAGCGCTGACGCGACTGCGCAGCGTGGCACAACCGGGCAGTCTCATCGTGCTGATGAGTGACTTTATCGGTCTCAATGAGCAGAGTCGCGCGCAGCTGGCACAGCTGGCACGGCACAATGAACTCATGCTGATTGATTTTCACGATCCGATGGAAAAGGAGCTGCCGCCGCCGGGGCAATATCGCGTAAGCGACGGCGAAAATTTCATGACGCTGTTTACCACTGACGACCGCTTGCGCGAGCGTTATCGTGCGCGTTTTATTCAGCAACAGCAGGAGCTGCAACAACTGTGTCGCCGCTACAGAATGAAGCTGTTGTCGCTGGGAACGGCTGATGATCCGTTGCGCGCATTGCAACAGGGGTTGGGGGTGCGACTGTGAAGCCGGACTTGAGCCAGTTGCGCGACATCCACCTGCCTCCTCCTGTTTCGTGGTGGCCGCCCGCACCGGGATGGTGGTTGTTGCTGGCGATTTTTTTGCTGGCAGTAATCGGTGTTTTGTTTTTCTATCGTCATCGTCGGCGCAATGCATGGCGTCGCACCGCGCTGGCCGAACTGGCCCGCCTGCGCCATCTGTCACAACAGTCCGCGCCGCAGCCTGTCGTCAGTGAACTGTCGGTGCTGCTGCGCCGCGTGGCGATCAGCCGCTTTCCCCGTGAGGAAACTGCCAGGCTCAGCGGAGAGCTGTGGCTGGCGTTTCTGGATCGTAATCAGCGCGATGGTGCGGGGTTTCAGTCAGATTCGGGGCGCTTGCTGGTTGTCGCCCCTTATGCGCAGGAAACGCCCATCGCCACCGAACAGATGAATAAACTGTTCGCGTTGTGCGAACGCTGGATCACCAGTCTGCCTGCAAGAGGTCACCGATGATTCACTTCGAATGGCCATGGCTTTTTTTGGCGACGCCTTTGCCGTTGTTGTTGCGTCTGCTGGTGCCACCCGCAGATGCCATCAAGGAGGCTGCACTGCGTGTGCCCAGTCTTGATACATTCACGCTGGATGGCGGGGCGCAACCCGGAAAGCGTGTGCCACGGCGCGGGTTGATGTGGGGCGCTTTACTGGCATGGCTGCTATTGGTGAGTGCCGCAGCTCGACCTGTATGGCTGGGCGACCCGGTCGAGTTGCCGGTCAGCGGACGCGATCTGATGCTGGCCGTGGATATCTCCGGCAGCATGCAAATCGAGGACATTATTCAGGGCGGCAAACAGGTGAGCCGCCTGACTGCGGTAAAGAAAGTGGCGGGTGATTTTATCGAGCGGCGGGTCGGTGATCGCATCGGACTGATTCTGTTCGGTAGCCAGGCTTATGTGCAAACGCCGCTGACCTTCGACCGCAAAACGGTGCAAACGCTGTTGCAGGACGCGGCCATCGGTTTGGCTGGCGAGCAGACCGCGATCGGTGATGCGATCGGACTTGCGGTGAAACGCCTGATGCAAAATCGGCAGGGCAGCAAGGTGCTGGTATTGCTGACCGATGGCGCCAGCAATGCGGGCGAAGTGCAGCCGCTCAAGGCGGCAGAGCTGGCGGCCAAAGAGGGGCTGACAATTTATACGATAGGCATCGGTGCCGACGAGATGGAGGTGAATTCGTTTTTTGGCAGTCAGCGTGTGAACCCGTCGGCCGATCTGGACGAGAAAACGCTGAGCGTAATTGCCGGTACGACAGGGGGGAAATATTTCCGCGCGCGCGATGGCAAACAGCTCGAGCAGATATACACCCTGCTGGATGAGTTGCAGCCGGTCGCGCAGGATAAGCAGACCTTCCGTCCCCAGCATGCGCTTTTCTACTGGCCGCTTGGCATCGCCCTGTTGCTTGCTGGCTTGTTGATGTTGCCGATTGCGCGGAGGAGATAAGGCGATGAGCATGTTTGCCGAGTTTCATTTTATGCGCCCCGACTGGCTGTACGCGCTGTTCCCTCTGCTTGTACTGCTGTGGTGGTTGCGGCAGCAACGTTTGCCCAGCCGCAGTTGGCAGCGAGTGGTCGAACCACGTTTGTTAGCGCATTTGCTGATCGGGCAAAGCAGCAGACAGCGGTCGTGGGTTTTATTGGCGGTGGGACTGGGGGGGCTGCTATCCATTTTTGCCATGGCGGGGCCGGCCTGGCAAAAACTGGAGGTGCCGGTATTCCGCCAGCCATCGGCGCTGGTGGTGCTGCTGGATTTGTCGCGCTCGATGGATGCGGCAGATATTAAACCCAGCCGATTGCAGCGGGCGAAAATGAAATTACGCGATATTCTCAATCAGCAGAAGGAAGGTGAGATCGCGCTGATCGTTTATGCAGCGACGCCGTTTGTTGTGAGTCCGCTCACCTCGGATGCCAAAACCATCGCCAGCCAGCTTGAAAGCCTGAGTACCGATTTGATGCCGGCGCAAGGTTCGCGACCTGACCGTGCCATCCGCATGGCGCAGCAATTGCTGCAGCAATCGGGAGCCGGTCACGGTGGCGTGCTGTTGATCAGTGACGGGATTGACGGGGAGGAGTCAGGCGCGTTAAAAGGCGCGATCAAGGATTTGGTTGATGCCGGGCATCGATTGTCGGTGCTGGGTGCGGGTAGTCCGGAAGGTGCACCGATCCCGGCAGCCAATGGCGGATTTCTCAAGGACAGCAACGGCGCCATCGTCCTGCCCAGACTGGATGATGCCGGTCTGGCGACGCTTGCCCGCCAGGGAAATGGCAGCTACCGCCGCATCAGCACAGATGACAGCGACTTTGATGCCGTGCTTGCGCCGTTAAAAAACAGCCTGGCGCAGCAACAAAGCAAAAAGGCCGAAGGCATCAACAGCGACCAATGGCGCGACGAAGGGCCTTGGCTGTTGCTGCCGCTGCTGTTGCTGGGCGCGCTCGCTTTTCGACGTGGCTATTTGCTAGCTGTGCTGTTGCTTGTGCTGCCGCTGCCGCGCCCGGCCTATGCACTCGACTGGCAGAGCTTGTGGCAGCGCGACGACCAGCGCGGACAACAGGCCATGCAAGCAAACAATCCAAAACAGGCCGCACAACTTTTTAAAAATCCCCAATGGCGCGCTGCAGCAAACTACCGGGCGGGAAACTATCAGGCAGCCGCGCAAGACTTGCAGCATATCGACAGTGCTGATGCCAATTACAATCGCGGCAACGCATTGGCACAGCAGGCGCGGTTGCCTGAGGCCGTGAGCGCCTATGAAGAAGCGCTGAAGCGCGATCCAAAAAATGAAGACGCAAAGTTCAATCGCGATCTGGTTGGAAAAATGCTCAGGCAGCAGTCACAGAAAGATCAGATTCGGCAAGACCCGTCCATGCAAAAACAGCAACAAAACGGGCAAGGTAAGGATCAGCAAAATAAATCGGATGACAAAAACGGGCAAGCGCTATCCCCTCAAGCTGAGTCAGGTCAATCCGGAGCAGGACACGCGCAACAGGATGGCAAGGAAGATCAGCAAAAATCTGCCAAACAAGACGGAAAACGTGGCGACAGGGCGCGCGAGACGGATCAGCAAAAATCCGCAAACGATCTTGCAGCGGAGCAGCAAGCCAAACAAATTCAGCAAAAACAACAGCTTACAGAGGCAAAAAACCATGGCGGCGATAACAGCAGCGAGCCCCAATCCACGGTCGATGCGCAACAGGATTCCGGCAAAATGCAGCAAGCAGACCGTCAATGGTTACGCCGTATCCCGGACGATCCCGGTGGCTTGTGGCGTCGAAAATTTTTGTATCAGTACAAACAGCAACCTGAAAAGAGTGAGGAAAAGGCATGGTAAAGCCTGGGATAAAACAAGGCTATGTCGCAATTAACTGTGGCAGCAATCCAATTGCACTGAAAAGCGATGTTCACGCGGAGACGCGGAGAACGCGGAGATATAATCTGCTAATCAACTGGCTACAAGAGCAAACACATGCAGATAAACTTATGCCAACTCGATCAATTATGAATATTGCGAATTTAGATTTTTATTTTTGGGGTGGTTGTGTGTTTTTCTCCGCGTTCTCCGCGCCTCCGCGTGAGACATTCCAAATCTAAATTCTCGTTTCAACAGGCAACTACGACAGAGCGTTTTTTTAAAGGCTATGTCGCAATTAACTGTGGCAGCAATCCAATTGCACTGAAAAGCGATGTTCACGCGGAGACGCGGAGAGCGCGGAGATATAATCTGCTAATCAACTGGCTACAAGAGCAAACACATGCAGATAAACTCATGCCAACTCGATCAATTATGAATATTGCGAATTTAGATTTTTATTTTTGGGGTGGTTGTGTGTTTTTCTCCGCGTTCTCCGCGCCTCCGCGTGAGACATTCTAAATCTAAATTCTCGTTTCAACAGGCAACTACGATAGAGCGTAAAACAAATGATAAAGCTACTTGTCACGGGCATTCTTTTGTTGATTTCGCTGCCGGCGCTGGCCACGTTGCAGGCTTTTGTTGACCGCAACCCGGTCGCCGAGGGTGAGTCACTTACCCTCACGCTCAAAAGCGATGAAAGCCTGAACGGCGATCCTGACTTGAGTGTGTTGCAACAGGACTTCGATGTGCTGGGGCAAAGTCATGGCAGCAGCATGCAAATTATTAACGGTAGTGCCACACGCAGTGTTCTGTGGCAAATCACGATCATCCCTAAACACAATGGCCAGTTGGTCATTCCGGCTATCAAGGCGGGCGGGCGGGCGACTGCGCCCATCGTGCTCGGTGTGATTAAAGCGGATCAGGCGCGGGCTGCGCAACAAAACGGGGAGCTGTTTCTGGAGGTCGGGGCAGAACCGCACACGGTCTATGTTCAACAGCAAATTGTTTTCACAGTGCGTCTTTATAGCGCGGCAAATCTGGACAACCAAAGCAGCCTCAGTGACCCGAAATTTCCCGGCATGGATGCCGTGGTTGAACGCCTGGGCGATGATCACAGCTTTCAGACCACGCGCAATGGGCAGGTATATGCCGTGATAGAACGGCGCTATGCCGTATACCCCCAGAAAAGCGGCCAGTTCAGCAGCACGCCGGTGCAATTCGACGGGGAAATTATCGAGCGCAATCAGGGTGGCGGGGGCTTTATGTTTGATCCTTTCAACCAGCGCAGCCGCCACAAACGGGTGAGTTCGAAAACGATTCCTTTAACGATCAAACCGGCACCTGCCGGTGTTGGCGGCGGCCAGTGGTTGCCCACAAATAAATTTGAACTGTCGGAACAATGGTCAGAGAACCCACCCAAGTTCACCGCAAATGAACCGATCACACGCACCGTAGTGATATCGGCCAATGGTCTGACTGCATCGCAATTGCCTGTGCTGGAGAGTCAGTCCATCGACGGACTCAAACTCTATCCCGATCAGCCTGTGCTGAAAGATAACAAGAATGATAACGGCATCAGCGGAGTACGCACGCAGAAGATCGCCATATTGCCTGCGCGTCCCGGGAACTTCACCCTGCCTGAAATTGAAGTGAAGTGGTGGAATGTAAACACCGACAAGATGGAAGTGGCGCGGATTCCAGCCAGAAACATCACTGTGCTTCCCGGAAATGCGAACCCCGCTGGCGTTAATCAAGCGCCCGCGCTATCGGCTGGAATTTCACCTCTTCACATGCCGGAAGCGGCAGACACAGCACCGGGCAGCCCGATTGTTACAAATCAGCCACGCGGATGGTGGCCGTGGCTATCCTTGTTTTTAGGTGTTGGCTGGCTGACAACGCTCATCCTGTGGTGGTGGCGGGCACGCAATCCATCCATAAAAACGGAATCGAACGACGAGGAATCTCTCAGGCAGCTGGAAAATAAATTGAAAAAAAGTTGCCTGAAAAATGATGCGGCACAGGCGAAATCTGAATTGCTTGCATGGGCAAAAGTGCGCTGGGATAAAAATCCCCCGGCCAGCCTGACCTCCATGGCAGCGCTATGCCCGCCGGCACTGGCAAGCGCGCTGAATGAACTGGACAGAACGCTCTATGGTCAGAACGGGGGCGTGTGGCAGGGCGAAAATCTGTGGCAATTATTCAATCAACACAAACCGGTTCCGGTCGCGACGCAAGATGGCAAGCGTGAATCGCTGAAGCCTCTTTACTTGGCCTCGCCGTGATCTTGTTAATCCTTAAAACCTCAGTTCAATCCGCATAACCAGCCACTTGGCAACCGTTCTTTGCGAGTTGGGCGAAATACAGCCAATACTTAGTTGTTCCATCAGTGGAATGGCTAGTCGTTTCATCAGATTACGCAGATTCACATAGATTAACAACAAGTTATGAAATGGGTACACATCTCCAAGACGGTGAATCAGCAGTTATATATAACTATCTGTTTAATCTGCGTTAATCCATTTAATCTGCGGACAACAGCTTTTTCTAAGTTGATTTTATGTCCCCCCGGAAGACTGTTTTTCGAGAGTGTCTCAAGGGAAATTCCTGCCTGTAAGTAGTATTTATCCGATGTTAAGATCAGTATCTTCCAATAGCGCCGGGATGCCTTTCTGGCTACGATGATCGAAGTTTCTCCGCTTGAATGAATTCAGTAACGAAGTGCAATTTTATGCGCCGCTGGTCGGGTGTACGGGATGAGGTCGATCTGACAGATACCCGATAAATTGGTTATCCATGAACATTACTCCGTGACGGCAATGAAAAGTTCGGATTTCCTTATTGTGTTTACGCTGGATAATCAGCGCTACGCCCTGCCGCTGTCGGCGTCAGACCGGGTGGTACGCATGGTTGCCATTACCTTGTTGCCGAATGCGCCGGAAATCATCCTTGGTGTGGTCAATTTCCAGGGGCGCGTCATGCCGGTTATCAATATGCGGCGGCGTTTTGGCCTGCCGGAACGTGAATTTTTACTGTCAGATCAGATAGTTATAGCGCACACGTCGCGAAGGTGTGTTGCGCTGGTGGCGGACGCAGTGCTGGATGTCATCGCCTGTGCAGGGCAGAGTCTGATCGCCGCTGAGGATATTCTGCCAGGTGTGGCGTACGTGGACGGGGTGGTAAAACTCGCCGACGGCTTAATCTTCATCCACGATCTGGATCGGTTTCTTTCGCTGGATGAAGAAAGCACACTGGATCGGGTGCTGAAGACCGCATGATGAAAACCTTGCGCGCGGCTCTTCCTCCATCACTGTTGTCACAGCTGAGCGAGTTTGTCGCCAGGCAGACGGGGTTGCACTTCCCGCCGGAACGCTGGGCTGACCTTGAGCGGGGGATTGCTGCGGCAGCGCCGGATTTTAACTTTTCGGACTGCGAATCCTGTGCGCGCTGGCTGTTATCAGCACCCCTGACGCGACACATGAACGAGGTGCTTGCCAGCCACCTGAGCATAGGGGAAACCTATTTTTTCCGGGAAAGGCAGAGTCTGGATGCTCTGGGGGAACAGATCCTTGTGCAATTGCTGCAATCACGCCGCCTGAGTGAGCGGCGCCTGCGTATCTGGATTGCGGGCTGCAGCACGGGTGAGGAAGCTTATACCGTCGCGATTCTGCTCGACAGACTCATCCCCGATATCAAGGAATGGAACATCACTATTCTGGCGACAGACTTTAATCCGAATTTTTTGCGCAAGGCAGCACTGGGGGTGTATGGAGAATGGTCGTTTCGTGACGTTCCCGGCTGGTTGCAAGAGCGCTATTTCAGCAAGTGCAGCGACGGGCGTTTCGAAATACATTCTCGCATCAGGAAGATGGTCACGTTTTCCTATCTCAATTTCGCCGATGATGTTTATCCATCACTATCGAACAACACCAGCGCGATGGACGTGATTGTGTGCCGGAATGTGTTGATGTATTTCACCGAACAGCGGGCAAAACAGGTTGCAGGAAATTTTTATCGCGCGCTGGTTGACGGCGGTTGCTTGATCGTCAGCCCGGTGGAAGCGTCGAATGTCCTGTTTTCCTTGTTCACGCCGGTTTGCTTTCCGGGCGCGGTGCTGTACCGGAAAATGACGGGTGCAGTGGAGTCGCGGCCTGGAGACGCTACGTCCTTCGACTCCTTTCGTCCTGAGCCCTTCAACCCCGTTCGTCCTGAGCCTGTCGAAGGAACGAACGGTGCTCAGGAGAGCCTTGTCGATGCGGCCACCCCTGTGTCTGAGAATTTGTCGGATGCGCGGACCGATCAGGAGCCGGTACATCCGCTAACTGAGTGTGAGACACCATCGGGCATGGCGCGTAGTTGCGCCAATCAGGGACGTCTCAGCGAGGCGCTGGCGTGGTGCGAACAGGCGATTGCCGCCGACAAACTTAATCCGGCACAGCATTACCTCTTCGCCATTATTTTGCAGGAGCAAGGGCGGCTTGATGCCGCCATTCAGTCATTGATGCGTGCGCTCTATCTCGATCCCGATTTCGCGATGGCTCACTTTAGTCTGGGGAATCTGCATCAGTCGCAGGGACGCTACCGGCAGGCGCAGCGCTATTTCGAAAACGTGCTGATGCTGTTGCGCAAACAGCCGCCGGACGCCCCCCTGCCGGAAGCGGATGGGCTGACGGCAGGCAGGCTGGCCGAGATAGTTGCGTCCTTGCTGGCAAGTCTGCCGCAGCCTGCGGATATACCTTCCCCCTTGCAGGGGGAAGGTTAGGATGGGGGTGGAACAGTGGGAAAGCCGAGTTTCTACCCCCTTCCTAACCCTCCCCCTGCAAGAGGGGGGGAATGGCTGGTTTTGATGGATTATCTGAGGGAAATACAACGATGAGTAACTCCCTGACTAATTTGCGAAAAAACCGAAAGGTCACCGACTGGCGTGAGGTCGAGGAACGCCTGGCAGCGGCGAGCATCGCAATCGAGCGTATCTGGGCGCCGACTGCTGAAGATACCCGGCGGATTTTGAAAGAAAGGGCAGAGGTGCTTGCACGGGAGCCTGCTCAAACGGAATCAGCCGACGAATGGATCGAGGTGCTGCAATTTGTACTGGCCTACGAAACCTATGCAGTTGCATCAGAGTATGTCCGCGAGGTCTGTCCGCTCGAAGAGCTCACGCCGCTGCCCTGCACACCGGTCTTCGTGCTCGGCATCATCAACGTGCGCGGCGAGATACTTTCTGTCATCGACATCAAGAAATTTTTTGATCTGCCGGAGAAGGGGCTGACCGATCTCAACAAGGTGATCGTGCTCGAGTCAAAAGACATGATATTCGGCATGCTGGCTGACTCCATCAGCGGCGTGCACATCATTCGGCGTGCCGACATTCAGCCGTCCCTGCCTACGCTGACGGGCATACGCTCAAACTATCTGCAAGGGGTGACCGCAGAACGAGTGGTGATCCTGGATGCTGAAAAACTCTTAAATGATGAGCATCTCATCGTGCAGGAACAGGTGGGAGGATAAGAAATACTCCGGTTTGGTTTTGACAGAACAATCAGAAGAACAAGGCATGCAATGGTTCCTGAACTTATCTGAATGAAGCAAACTCGTCTCAGGCTTTAGCAAGTTTCAATACTCACGGAGGATGCATCATGACCATAGGCAGGAAATTGATCGGAGGATACACAATCGTGCTGGCACTGCTGGTGCTGGCAATGGGCATCGCCTTCTATGCGCTGGAGAAAGTCCAGAGCACTTATGACCATTTTCTCGACGTGAATGAGCGACTGGTAGACGGTTCCAACGAATTGCGCTTCCAGTTGCGCAGTCAGGTGGGGCATTACAGAGGCTCGCTTTTATATCCTGATCTGGAAAAAAAATATCTGAACGATTTGCAGACCGATTATCGCCAGTTCAACAAAAGCGTCGAGGCAATGGAACGGCTGGCAATCACCGGTGAAGGGCGCGAGATGCTGCGCGAAATCGTCGATTTGCAGGCAAAACATGAACAGGCACAGCAACGCGTGATCGCACTCGCTCAGCAGGGAAAACGGGCGGAGGCACTGGCACTGGGGATCAGGGAAGTATACCCGCTTACTACGACGCTGCTCGACAAGCTGAATCGCTTTCGTAGCCGCGAAATAAAGCTTGAGACCGACGGGCGCGCCGAACTGGATGCGACGGCGAATCGTTTAATGCTCACCATAGCGGCAGTTGCACTGCTGGATATTATTGCAGGGCTCGGCATTGGCCTCTATCTTAGCCGCACCATCACGCGCCAGTTGCGCGAAAGCGTAGATCAACTCGCCACCTCATCTGCCGAGATACTCGCCACCACGACGCAGGTAGCCGCCGGTTCCGCCGAGACTGCGACGGCGGTGAGCCAGACCACGGCGACGGTGGAAGAAGTGAAACAGACGGCACAGCTGGCAAACCAGAAGGCGCGCAATGTTTCCGACAGTGCGCAGAAGGTGACGCAGTTTTCCCTGGGCGGGCGGAAATCGGTGGAAGAAGCGATTGCCGGCATGCAACGCATTCATGAACAAATGGGTTCCATCGCCGAGAGCATCGTGAGTCTGTCCGAGCAGAGCCAGTCGATCGGCGAAATTATCGCCACCGTGAACGATCTGGCCGAGCAATCCAACCTGCTCGCGGTGAATGCTGCGATTGAAGCTGCCAAGGCGGGTGAGCAGGGTAAGGGTTTCGCGGTTGTCGCACAAGAAATCAAGAGTATGGCCGAGCAATCCAAGCAGGCGACGGCTCAGGTGCGCACGATATTGGGCGATATACAGCGGGCGACCAGTGCGGTGGTGCTGTCCACCGAACAGGGCAGCAAGGCGGTGCAAGCCGGCGTGAAACAAACGACCGAGACTGGGGAAGCGATCCGTCAGCTTTCCGACAGCGTGGTTGAGGCAGCTCAGGCGGCGACCCAGATCGCGGCCTCCAGCCAGCAACAGATGGTGGGCATGGATCAGGTGGCACTGGCGATGGAGAGCATCAAGCAGGCCAGCATACAGAACGTGTCCGGCACCAAACAGGCGGAGACAGCCGCGAAGAACCTGCATGAACTGGGACAGAAATTGAGTGACATGATAGGGGGCCGGGCATCATGAGCATAGCTGCCATTTTTGACATGACATTTTGTAGGAGCGCCCTGTATTTTTGTTGCGCATCGTCCGGCCCAGGATAAGACATCATGACCAAACAGAACGATGACTTCCAGAAAAAGCTGCTCGCGACCTTCCGGATCGAGGCGGACGAACATCTGCAAGTGATGTCTGCGGGGTTGATCGAGCTGGAGAATAAACCTGCGGAGGGCCGGTATGCGCAAATCATCGAGAGCGTGTTTCGCGAGGCGCACAGCCTGAAAGGGGCTGCGCGGGCGGTGAACATGAGGGAGATCGAGTCGGTCTGTCAGTCGCTGGAAAGCGTGTTCGCGGCACTGAAAGGCAGCTGGCTTGCCGTTTCCCCGCCGCTGTTCCCCCTGATGCAAGAGGCGATTGACGAACTGGCTACGCTCCTCATGGCTGAAGGGGAGGTCATGTCTGCTGCAGGGAAGTCGGCGATTTCAACACTGACCCGCCGGCTCAACGATGCCTTGCAAGGTGCTCAGTCTGCGGCAAGCCAATTTTCAGCGTCTGCAGCAGTTCAACCGATGCCACCGGTGCGACAGACTCCAGTCTCGGTGCCGTCCGAAGCGACCGCAGCGACCGTAGCGGTTGTCATGGCTGCGCCGCCTCCATCTCCCAGCCATTCATCCGAAACGGTCAGGGTTTCCACGCAGAAGCTCGATGCCGTGATGCGACAGGTCGAGGAGTTGCTGTCACCGCAGTTGGCCATGGCGCTGCGCGCCAGCGAGTTGCGTGAGGTTGCCATCTCTTTTGCAATCCGGAAAAAACAATGGGCACGTATGAGACCCGTGCTGCGTTCGATCGAGCGTTATGCCGAAGGTGCCTGCAAGGGGACGGGCACGAATGCAGTGATGCCGGAATTTCCGGCTCAGGAACTGCCGAAACTGCTGGAGCATATGGAGTCCGAGCATCTGTTCATGAAAACGATAGAAGCACGGTTGCTGCGCCTGAGCAAACTCGCCGCGCACGACAGTCGCATCCTGGCAGGCATGAACGATAGTCTGCTGCGTGATGTGAAGGAAATGCAGCTGTTGCCATTTTCTTCGCTGCTTGAGATATTTCCGCGTTTCACCCGTGAGCTGGCCCGCGAACAGGGAAAACAGGTTGAGTTGCTGATCCAGGGGGGTGAAATTGAAATCGACCGGCATACGCTGGAAGAGATGAAGGATCCACTGATGCACCTGCTGCGCAATTGCATCGATCACGGCATCGAGCCGCCGGCCATGCGACAGGATAAAGGCAAGCCGCAACACGGCAGCATAACGCTTGCCATTGAGCAAAAAGACAGCGGAAAAATAGAGATTCTGGTTGCCGATGACGGAACGGGCATCGATGTCGACAGGGTGCGGGAGGCAGCACACAAGCATGAGCTCATTTATGCCGATGAAACAGAGCCGCAGAGCGATCAGGCGGCATTGGAACTTGTCTTTCAGTCGGGAATTTCCACCAGCCGGATCATCACGGATATCTCGGGACGCGGCCTGGGGCTTGCCATCGTGCGGGAAAAAGTCGAACGGCTGGGCGGATTCGTCGCAGTTGAATCGCGTCACGACGGCAAACAGGATACCGGTAGCGCTTTTCGCATCACGTTGCCGCTGATGCGGGCCACTTTTCGCGGTGTGCTGGTTCGAGCCGGCGGCCAGCTCTTTGTGCTTCCCTTACACAATGTCGAGTGCGTGCTGCGGGTGGCACAACAGGACATACTGACGGTGGAAAACCGCACGACGATTGCGCACGGCGGAAAAGCCGTTGCGCTGGTCAGCCTGGATGATGTGCTGGCGTTGCCGCGCCAGCGCGCTATAGACAAACTGTCAGAGCGGGCGCAGGTCGTCATTCTAGGTACGGGGCATAAACAGCTAGCCTTCCTGGTGGACGAGATTCTCGGCGAGCAGGAGGTGCTGGTCAAAACTTTGGGCCGCCAGCTCGCGCGCGTGCGCAACGTCGCCGGCGCGAGTGTGCTGGGAACAGGTCAGGTGGTTGCTGTGCTCAATGTGCCCGATCTGCTTAAGTCTGCTAAGTCGACGGCAGGAAAAGCGCCGCCGTCCGTTGCAGCTGAAACACACGGGGCGGTGAAAAAACAGTCCATTCTGGTGGTGGAAGACTCGATCACGTCGCGTGCGCTGCTCAAAAATATCCTTGAATCGGCAGGCTTCCTGGTCACGACTGCGGTGGACGGGGTGGATGCCTACACCGCCCTGAAGACCGGGAGCTTCGATTTGATCGTGTCGGACGTGGAAATGCCGCGCATGGACGGCTTCGATCTTACCGCCAAAGTGCGCGCGGACAAGCAGTTTACCGAGCTGCCGGTGGTGCTGGTAACGGCGCTGGAATCACGCGAACACCGCGAGCGCGGTATCGACGTCGGTGCCAACGCATATATTGTGAAAAGTAGTTTCGATCAGAGTAACCTGCTGGAAGTTGTCAGGCGGTTGATTTGATGGTTAAACACATAACCCTAGAAAAAGCAGTCTCACGCGGAGACGCGGAGAACGCGGAGATATAATCTGCTAATCAACTGGCTACAAGCGCTAACGCACGCAGATAAACTTATGCCAACTCGATCAATTATGAATATTGCCTGTTTGATTTTTATTTTTGGGGTGGTTGTGTGCTTTTCTCCGCGTTCTCCGCGTCTCCGCGTGAGACATTCCAAATCAAAATTCCAGTTTCAACAGGCAACTACGACAGAACCATTTTTTAAGTTTTTGCGGAGGAAGTTATTTTGATCAAAGTCCTGATAGCCGAAGATTCTCTTGTGGTGCGTGAGTTTCTCGTCCACATACTCAGTTCGGATCCGGACATCCGGGTGGTCGGCACGGTGAACAACGGCGAGGAGGCGCTTGAAGGGGTGAAACATTACCGCCCCGATGTGATCACGATGGACATTCATATGCCGAAGTTGGATGGGCTGGAAGCGACGCGACGGATTATGGAAACCGATCCGACCCCGATTGTCATTGTGAGCGGCAGTGCTGATCCGCATGATGTGGAAATGACGTTCCGTGCCATGCAAGCCGGTGCGCTGGCTTTCATGGTACGGCCGGCCGGTATCGGTCATCCGGATCATGAGGCGACGGCGAAAGAACTGGTGCAGACGGTGAAGCTGATGTCTGAGGTAAAGGTGGTGCGGCGCTGGCCGCAAACGCGCTGCGAGCCATTCATACCCCACGCGGTGCAGACGCTGTCGGAAAAAATACCGGCAAAATTCAATCTGATCGCCATTGGCGCTTCGACAGGCGGGCCGCCTGTATTGAAAATAATTCTGGATATGCTGCCCAAGGATTTACCTGTGCCGGTATTGATCGTACAGCACATGTCAGCCGGCTTCATTACCTCCTTCGTCGAGTGGCTGGCGCAGTCGTCCGGTTTGCCGGTGCATGTCGCCGTGCACGGCGAGAAAATGCTTTCAGGGCATGTCTATGTCGCGCCCGATGAATGTCAGATGAGGTGGAACACGGCGGAAAAATAGTCCTCACCAAAGACGCCCCGGAAAACGGCTTGCGCCCGTCTGTTTCTTATCTGTTCCGTTCGCTGGCCGAGGTGTACGGGGGAAATGTCATTGCCGGTCTGCTCACCGGCATGGGGCAGGATGGTGCGGAAGGATTGAAATTGCTGCGGGACAAGGGGGCGGTCACTTTTGCACAGGACAAGGGATCTTCCATCGTACACGGCATGCCGGGTGAGGCAATCAAACTCGATGCTGCAACGTTTGTTCTGGAACCGGACAAGATTGCCACCGTGCTGACTGATTTGGCAAACAACAAAGCGACCAGGTAATGTTAATGTATAAGTAACTGTTTTAATTGATATATTTGTATTTTAGCGGGTTTTGTGTATAACATATAACAGCGATATGGCAAATAACAAGGAGCGCGCGATGACATCAAAAAAGAACATCGGTATTCTCATCGCCGAGGACAGTCGCACTCAGGCCGAACAGCTCGGTTTTCTGCTCGAGCAGCACGGCTATCAGGTGACCATCGCGGCCAACGGTAAACTGGCGCTGCAGGCGGCGCAGGCGCAACAGCCCGATTTGCTCATCAGCGACATCGTGATGCCGGAAATGGATGGCTATGAATTGTGCCGTGCGATCAAGTCAGATGAAAATCTGAAGGATGTTCCGGTGATCCTGGTGACCACACTCTCAGATGCTCATGATGTGATACTCGGGCTTGCGTGCGGCGCGGATAACTTTATCCGCAAACCCTATGACGAACACTATCTGCTGTCGCGTATCGACTACCTGCTGATGAACCAGGCGTTGCGCACGCATCAGAAGATGCAAATCGGCATAGAAATTGAGCTTGGCGGCCATAAATACTTGATCGATTCGGGGCGGCAACAAATCCTGGACTTGCTGATTTCGACTTACGAACAGGCGATCCAGATCAGCAATGAACTCAAACTGCGCGAAAAAGACCTGGAGCATTCCAATCAGATACTGAGTGGCTTATACCTGATCGCGGAGGGCCTGAATCAGGCGGTCGGCGAACAGGCGGTGGCTGAAGCCGCGCTGGAACGGGCCATGGAGCTGCCCGGAATCCAGGCCGGCTGGCTATCCCTTTGGGACGGGGCTTCCGGCTTCCGGCTGGCCGCCGTGCGCAATCTGCCGCCAGCCTTGCTGCGCGAAGGAGCTATGGAGGGTTTGTGCGACTGCCAGCGCCGTTTTCTCGCGGGAGAACTGGATTGCGTCACCAACATCATGGAATGCAAGCGCTTGAAGGAAGCACAGGATGACACGCATGGCTTGCGCTACCACGCCAGTGTGCCGTTGTGGACCAGCGACCGGACCGTGGGAATCATGAATCTGGTCGGAGCGGAGCAGGGGCTGTTCGTCGATGCGGAGTTGAAGATGCTGTACGGCGTCGGCAACCAGGTGGCGGTGGCGCTGGAACGCGCCAGGCTGCACGAACATCTGGAGTTGTTGGTCGATGAAAGGACTGCGGCACTTCGAGCGAGTGAGGACAGGCTCAATCGCGCCCAGGCCGTTGCGCAAATCGGCAGTTGGCAACTTGATCTTGCAAGCAATCGTCTTGAGTGGTCGGCGGAAGCCCATCGCATCTTCGGCGTTCCCGGACGGGAGGCGGTTGATCTAGACACTTTTGTGTCCACCCTGCATCCCGATGATAGAGAAATGGTGCTCAAGGCATGGGGAGAAGCGGTTGCCGGGGCGCCCTATGACATTGAACATCGCATTGTGGCAAATGGAGAAACTCGCTGGGTAAGGGAACGCGCCATCATCGAAAGGGATGCGGAAGGCCGGGCGCTTTTCGGTATCGGCACGACACAGGACATCACCGAACGCAAGCAGGCAGAAACCATGTTGAGGGAGTCGGAAGAAAAATTTCGTGCCATCTTTGAGGGGACACTCGACGGCGTATTGCTGGCCGATGCACAGAGCCGGCGTTTCACCACCGGCAATCCGGCGATCTGCCGCATGCTGGGATATAGCATTGATGAACTCACCCGGCTCGGCGTTGCGGATATTCACCCGCAACAGGATTTGCCGCATGTCATCGAACAGTTTGAAGCGCAATTGCGCGGCGAAATTCAACTCGCTGAAAATTTACCGGTCAGGCATCGCGATGGCTCGGTGCTTTATGCCGACATCAAGTCATCGGCCGTGAATATCGGCGACAAGACTTATCTGGTGGGCGTGTTTCGCGACATCACCCAGCGCAAGCAGGCGGACGCCGTGATTACTGAACAGTTTAATGAGCTGCGCCGATGGTATGCTGCCACGCAGGGGCGGGAGATGCGAACCATTGAGCTCAAACGCGAGGTGAACGAACTGCTGATGCAGGCCGGACAGCCACCGCGCTACCCGAGTGCAGAGCTGTCGAATGCGGCTGCGGAAGGGTCGCTGCGCAGCAGCGGGGAACCCACCGGCGTACCCCTTCATTCAGGAGCTGGCACTTCAGTGCCTCTTGCTCCGTGGGAAGACACTTGCGGTCTTGCGGGTGAATGAATCGAATGCGAATTGCGGAATCTGTTATGTAGTTTCACGCCGACGCAGAGAACGCGGAGTAAAACCAAGCTGTACGAACCCAGCTCACGCGGAGACGCAGAGAACCAGCCACTAAGTCACTGTTGTGTAGTGACTTAGTGGAATGGCTAGTTGTTTTATCGGAGCGTTGAGAAAACATAATAAAATCAGAATATTATAATAGCTCGTTCAAAATATTACGCCTTTAGCTTTGCTTTGTCGTAGTTGCCTGTTGAAACTGGAATTATGATTTTGAATATTTCACGCGGAGGCGCGGAGGACGCGGAGAAAGACACACAACCACCTTAAAAATTGAAATCTAAGTTCGCAATATCCGTAATTGGTCGAGTTGACATGAGTTTATCTGCATGTGTTTGTGCTTGTAATTGTAGTCAGTTGCTTGGTTATATCTCCGCGTTCTCCGCGTCTCCGCGTGAGAATGTATTTCCATGATGTAGCTGCGAATGCGGAACAGGATGAAAAGGATCATTGATATGAACAGCATCATGCCGATCGGGAAAAGCCACTCAAACCGTCGGGACTTTCCGCTGCGGCTTTACGTGGCCGCATTTATGATCAGCCTGTTGACCACCGTTTTCAGCGGATGGCAAACGTGGCAGATGCATTACCGCGTTGAAGCGTTGTCGTACAAACGTGCCGCCCTTGCCGATGATGTCGGCCGCATCATGCAGTATGACGAAATACTGACCATGTCGGCGCGCATGGCGGCCGCAACAGGGGATTTCGCATATGAAAAAAGATATGACGAATTCGATCCGAAACTCACGCGGGAGATCAATGAGGTAAGAGCCCTGCTCCCGCAAGCGGAAATAGCAGCCTTTGTAACTGAGACGGATGACGCGAACAACGCACTGGTGAAAATGGAACGGCAAGCTTTCACGTGGACGCATCAGGGCAGACGGCATGAAGCGAGCGCGCTGCTGACCAGCGATGAATACCTGAGATTAAAAAAAGTTTACGCAGGCGGCATGGAAAAAACCATTAAGGCCGCAACCGGCATGGTTGAGAGAGAGGCTCGCTCACTTGATGTCCGCTCTGTCTGGTTTATGCTTGCCAGTGTCTTGAGCATTCTGGTGTTGCTGGCGACCTGGTTTTTTACCGTCAGGTCTGCGCGCAATTGGGCTGCGGAGCGCAGGGAATCGGTGGATCTGTTACGTAAGGCTCACGATGAGCTGGAAATTCTGGTTGATCAACGCACGGCTGAGCTGTCGCACGCCAATATACAACTCAAGCACGAGATTACTGAGCGCACGGCTGCACATGCGAGAATTAAGCGGCTAAACCAGCTCTACCTCACTTTGAGCCAATGCAATCAGGCTATCGTACGCAGCACCAGCCAGGACGAGCTGCTTCCACAACTCTGCCAGGACGCAGTGCAGTTCGGCGGCTTCAAGATGGCATGGATAGGCCTGATAGACGAGTCGAGCCGGCGCGTGGTGCCGGTTGCCTCTTATGGCGAGGGCGTGGAATATCTGAAAGACATGATCATCTCAGTCGATGCTGACGACCCTTCCGGGAGGGGGCCTACCGGCATCTCGATGCGCGAGGATCAGCCGTACTGGTGTCAGGATTTCCAGAACGATCCTGTCACCGCCCTGTGGCATGAGAGCGGCAGGCGCTTCGGCTGGGGAGCTTCAGCCGCGCTGCCGCTGCACTGCAACAATGTCGTGGTCGGCGCTTTGACCCTTTATGCAAATGAATCGAACGCTTTCGACGAACAGACATGCCGCCTGCTGGTTGAAATGGCGAGTGACATCAGCTATGCGCTGAGCAACTTCGCTCGTGAGGCTGAGCGCAAGCAGGCGTTGCAGAAACTGCATGATAGTGAGAACCGATTCCGTAATCTGGTGGAGACTACCAATGACTTGATTTGGGAGGTTGATGAGAATTCCGTTTATACCTATTTAAGTCCAAGAATCCACAATATCTTGGGCTATCTGCCTGAAGAATTGATCGGAAAAACGTCTTTCGACCTGATGCCTGCAGAAGAAGAAAAACGAGTTGTGAAGCTGTTTGGTCCGCTTATTGCGGCACAGGAACCCCTCAACAACATCGAAAATATTAATTTGCACAAGCTTGGGCATCGGGTCGTTCTTGAAACTAACGGTGTTCCCATTATTGATAAGAATGGAAAATTATGCGGCTATCGTGGTGTAGATAGAGATATCACCGAGCGCAAACGGGCGGAGGAGTTCATCAGAATAAACCAGGCCAGGTTTAGCGCAATCTTTAACCAATCTCCCTTGGGCATTGCGTTAATTGATTCGCTGACAGGGAAAATCAATGAGGTAAACCCAAAGTTTGCGGAGATTGCCGGCAAAACTGTCGAACAAATGGCGAGCATTGACTGGGTGAGTATTACCCATCCCGACGACGTGCAGAAAGATCTGGATAACATGGCGTTGTTGAACGCCGGGAAGATTCCCGGTTTCAGGATGGAGAAACGGTATTTGCGCCCGGACGGCTCTATTGTCTGGATCAGTATGACGATTGCGCCAATAAGGGAGGGGGAAGATATTTCACCGCATCATCTTTGCATGATAGAGGACATCACCGAGCGTAAACAGGTCGAAAATGAAATACAGGAGATGCTCAAGGCTGCCGACCGGTCGCGCCAGATCATGCTGAATATGATCGAGGACCAGAAGCTGGCCGAAGCGCAGATGGTTGCGCAGTACGGGCGGGCAAAGAAAATAAACGCCCAGTTAATGGAAACGAACCAGAAACTTGAACAGGCTCAAAACCAGTTGTTTCAATCCGAGAAGATGGCGGCCATAGGCTTGCTGGCCGCCGGCGTGGCACACGAGATCAACAATCCAATCGGTTATGTGAACTCCAACTTGGGCACGCTGGAAAAATACCTAGGCCACTTTTTCTCCATCATGGACAAATACGAGGCCGCCGAAGTGCCGCTGGGCGTCGATAATCCGTTGTTTCAGGAGCTTCGCCAGTACAAGGAGAAGATCAATCTGAACAGAATCCGCAAGGACACCCAGTCGCTGATCGCCGAATCTCAACAGGGGCTGGAGCGGATAAAGAAAATCATTCTCGATCTGAAGGAATTCTCCCACAGCGATATCAAGAATCAGTGGGTCTTGGCAGACGTGCACCAGGGGCTGGATTCCACCCTGAACGTGGTGTGGAACGAGCTGAAATACAAATGCGAAATAGTCAAGGAATACGGCGTCTTGCCGAAGATTTACTGTCTGCCGTCGGAACTCAATCAGGTGTTCATGAACCTGCTGGTGAACGCCGGGCAAGCCATCGACGTGCGCGGCACAATCACCCTGCGCACCGGGCAGCAGGGAGACAGAATATGGGTTGAAGTGCGCGATACGGGGCAGGGCATTTTGCCTGAGAATATCACGCACCTGTTCGATCCGTTCTTCACCACCAAGCCGGTAGGTCAGGGGACAGGGCTGGGACTCTCGGTATCCTACAGGATAGTAGAAAAACATCACGGCGAAATCGAAGTGCACAGCGAAGTCGGCAAGGGCTCGACCTTCCGGGTCTGGCTGCCGGTGCAACAACCCGACACCAAGGAGATGACATGAACCCGGATGATCTATTGGAAAATTCCACCCCCATCCCCCCTCAAACTCCCCCCTTGAAGGGGGGAGAGAATGCCGCTCCAGCTTTTCACCCTCCCCTTCAAGGGGAGGGCTGGAGAGGGGATGGGGTGGCGCGCCAGTACCAGCCTCAAACTTTTCCCTTGAAGGAGGGAGAGAATGCCGCTCCAGCTTTTCACCCTCCCCTTCAAGGGGAGGGCTGGAGTGGGGATGGGGTGGCAGCGACACCAGCCAATCCGGCAACGCTATTGTTCATCGACGACGAGGCCAACATTCTGGCTGCGCTGGAGCGACTGTTCTGGCCACTCGGTTACACCATACTGACGGCGGAAAGCGGCGCTAAAGCGCTGGCCTTGCTGGAACAAAAAACCGTTGATCTGGTGATCTGCGATATGCGCATGCCGCAGATGACCGGAGCCGAGGTGTTGGAGCAGATACGAGGCAGATGGCCGGACGTGGTGCGCATCCTGCTGACGGGGTATTCCGATCTGAACTCGACGATTGATGCGATCAATCGCGGCGAGATTTATCGTTACATCGCCAAACCGTGGGACGATAACGACATTGTGCTGACCGTGCGGGATGCGTTGGAACGCAAGCAGCTGCTGGCCGAGAAACAGCGGCTGGAAGCACTGACTCAGCGCCAGAACGAAGCATTGAAGGAGCTGAATGCCAGCCTGGAGGATAAAGTGCGCCAGCGCACCGAACAGCTGCGCGACGCAATGAAATCGCTGGCTGATGCGCATGAGCAACTGAAAAAAGATTACTACACCACGCTTCAGGTATTCGCCAATCTGATGGAGCTGCGCCGTGGCACGATGGCCGGACATTCGCGGCGCGTTGCACAACTGTGCCGCAACATCGCACACAAGATGCAACTGCCGGAGAGCGACATTCAGAGTATCGAGACTGCGGCGCTGCTGCACAATATCGGCAAGATCGGCCTGCCTGATCGCCTGCTGGACAAACCCTATATGGAATTGCCTGATGCCGATCGCGCCGAATTCAACAAACACCCGCAGCGCGCGGCGGCGGCACTGATGGCGCTCGATCCGTTGCAACAGGCGGCCAAAATAATTCGCTACCATCTTGATCATTACGATGGCGTGGGCAATTTTTCCGGTCTGCGCGGAGAAAGTCTTCCGCTGGGTGCCCGCATCCTGCTGGTGGCGAGTCACTATGATGCCTTGCAACAAGGCTTAATCAGCCATGGCCCGCAATCGCCTGAACAGGCGCTCAACACCATTGTCAGCGGCAGCGATACGCACTACGACCCGATCGTGGTCGATGTATTCCGTGAAATGATGTCGCACGTCAGCAACTATGCTCGTGTTGAGAGCGAATTTCTGGTCACCAGTGCACAGCTTTACGAGGGAATGCTGCTCACGCGCGACGTGGTAACGGACAACGGTATGCTGTTGTTGCTGAAAGACTCGAAACTCAGCGTGGAATACATCCGCAAGATACGGGAATTTGAGCGTGCGTCAGGCGAACAGCTGACAATCTATTCGCACTCAATCTAACGGGCATGGAGAAGTGACCGCCCATGATGATAAAATTTGCCATGCCCGAGCCTCCTCGCTATGCTCTCCCCCTTTGGTGAGTTATTGTCCAGTGGACAATATGCCTGCTAACATCTTTTCAACCTTCCCCCGCCTGTCAGGCAGACAAGCGGGGGCAAGGGCAAACGAACGCTTGCGCGCATTTCACTTTAAGCGGATCTTATGAGTACCTATCGCATCCTGCTGCTGGACGACGATGCTTTCATCCTGGCCGCACTGCGACGAGAATTGCTGAGCAACCCCTACGTCGGACACGATGGCCTGGAGATAGAATCGTTTACGTCTCCGCTCGCCGCACTGGCGCGAGCGCGCGAGAATGATGGCTATTTCGATGTCGTCATCGCCGACAACCGCATGCCGGAGATGAGCGGCATTGATTTTTTCAAGGCATTTGGCGAGATACATCCCGATGCGGTGCGCGTCATCCTGAGCGGACATACTAACCGAGCGGATTTGATGCGTGCAATCAATGAGGCCCATATCGATTCTTTCATTGCGAAGCCCTGGCGCGAATACGACCTGAAATGCGCGCTGGTGCAGTCGCTTCGACATTATGACCTGCGCTGCAAAAACCGGCGTCTGGCGGAGCTGTATCTCGAACGCTTCGGCCAGAGCTATCAGCCGCAGCACAAGGATAAGTTCCGATTGATGGTGGTAGATGATGATTCAAATATACTCAGAGCGCTTGAGCGCGAGTTGGACGAATCTTATACGGCAGGCTGTATAGGCACATATCCGTTGAATGTTCACGCCTTCGAACGCACCGATGCGGCGCTGGCGGCGGCGCGTGCGCAGCAGTTTGACGTGGTGATCAGCGACTATTCCATGCCGTTTCTCAATGGTATCGAGTTCTTGTGTCAGATCAGGGAAGTGCAACCCAATGCGGTGCGGATGCTGCTGAGTGGCGTTGCGGATATGAAGGTGCTGATCGCTGCCGTCAATACGGCCGGGGTAAGTCATTTTATCGCCAAACCGTGGATTGACTACAAATTGCGCGCCGCGATTGACTGGGCGTTATCACACCGCGCACTGGAACTTGAGAACCGTATCCTCGCTGATCTTCTGCGGCTAAAAAGGCGGCATTAAAAGGCGTTGTTGACTCACCCAGAAGGTGATTGAAAAACTTATTGTAACTATTTGTTTTTATTAGATTATCCAGGTGTTCTCTGTGTTCTCTGTGTTCTCTGTGGCTAAATGCTTTTTATAGGCTCATCAATTCGGAGTGGAAGCAGATCCTGGATTTGTTGACTTCGACTTGCGAACAGGCGATTGAAAAGCACTCAACAAAAAAGCTATGTCGCAATTAACTGTTGGCAGCAATTCAATCGCACTAAAAGGCGATGTTCACGCGGAGACGCGGTGAGCGCGGAGACGCGGTGAGCGCGGAGATATAACCAAGCAACTAACTACAAGAACAAACACATGCAGATAAACTCATGCCAACTCGACCAATTACGGATATTGCGAATTTAGATTTCAATTTTTAAGGTGGTTGTGTGTCTTTCTCCGCGTCTCCGCGTTAAATATTCCAAATCAAAATTCCAGTTTCAACAGGCAACTATGACAGAGACAACAAAAAAGCACGCCGAAGCGTGCTTTTTTGTTGGGTGCTACTAAAGGTTATTAAGCCTTGTTGCCGCCGCGATTGCCACCGAAGCTTGGGCGGTTGTTGCCGCCGAAGCTAGGACGATCGCCGCCGTCACGGCGCGGAGCGCCATTGCCGCCGCCGAAGCCACCGCCATTGCCGCTGCGAGGTGCATTGCCGAAGCTGCGTTCCTGGCTACGTGGTTGAGCTTGACCCGCAAAGCCCGGGCTGCGAGCCTGGCCGCCAAAACCTGCACCTTCGTTGCGGGCAGGATGGCTGTGACGGCTATCCGGTGCGCTGTGATGGAAACCTGCGCCGCCGTTGTTGCCGTTGCCTGAGAATGCAGAGCTGCGATTACCGCCGCCGAAACCACCACCGTAGCCACGGTTGCCGGCGTATCCGCCACCACCATTGCCACCGCCGAAGCCGCCGCGATTTGGGCCGCCATTGCCGCGTGGACGGTCAGAAGACGGGCCGCCGCTGCGCAGCTTGTACTTAGGTTCCAGACCTTCGATGGTGTGCATCTTGATGCTTTGTTCGGTGTAGCGTTCGATACGCTTCAACAATTGCGCATCGCGGTTAGAGGCGAACGAGATCGCGATACCTGACGAACCACCGCGACCGGTACGACCGATACGATGGACGTAATCTTCAGCGAACTTAGGCAAGTCGAAGTTGATGACGTGCGAGATGCCGCGCACATCCAGACCACGCGCTGCCACGTCAGTCGCAACCAGAATACGCACGTTGCCGGCACGCATGTTGACCAGGGTGCGGTTACGTTCGCGCTGGCTCATGTCGCCATGCAGTGCGGCAACCGAATGGCCTTGTGCGGAGAGTTGATCGGCCAGGCCGTCAGCATCGCGCTTGGTCGCAGTGAATACGATCGCCTGGTTAACTTCGGTGTCGGTCAACAGGTGGCTCAGCATCTTGTTCTTGTGCGCGACGTCATCGGCGAACATCATGCGTTGTTCGATGTTTTCGTGCTTGTCTTTTGCAGCAGAAACGGAGATGCGCTTAGGCGATTTCAGCAGGCGAGATGCCAGATTGCCGACCACGCCATCAAGTGTTGCCGAGAACAGCAAAGTCTGACGTGTTGCGGGTGTGGCGGCTGCGATGCGTTCTACGTCGTCCACGAAACCCATGTCCAGCATGCGATCCGCTTCGTCCAGAATCAGCATTTCCAGACGCGAGAAGTCGATACGACCGCGCTCAAGATGGTCGATCAGACGGCCTGGTGTTGCAACCAGAATGTCTACCTGACCAGACAGCAAGCGGTTTTGTACCGGGTAGGGCATACCGCCCAGGATGCTGATGATCTTGAAACGCATGTTTTTGCCGTACTTGGTCGCCGCATCGCAAACTTGCTGAGCCAGTTCGCGTGTCGGAGTCAATACCAGAACGCGCGGGCCTTTGCCAGGCATGCTCGATGGGGTAGCCAGACGGTTCAGCGCAGGCAGGATAAAGGCAGCAGTCTTGCCGCTACCGGTTTGAGCGGAGGCCATCAGATCGTGACCGGCGATAACTTCAGGGATGGCCTGTTCCTGGATAGGAGTAGGTTCCGTGTAGCCGGATTCGGCAATCGCCTTCATGATGGATGGGTTTAAATTCAGGTCTTCAAATGACATATTGCTTCCTTTTAAAATCAAAGGGAATCCACTTCGTCATTCGGATATGGCAGCCACAATAAGTGGACGCCGAATTAAATCCGGAATGGCGAACTAAGCGTAGTTCCCTAAGGTAAGCGCAGGTGGTAGTGCTACCCATGATATGGGTAGAGGATTAACCGGCGCAAAAAACATCGTTGCTAACCGGGAAACCCTGAAATCCGTTAAAACTAACGAATTCTTGTAGAGTTCTTTAGACAGGCGCGCTATGTAGCGTGCGAGAGGTAGGTCGGAAACGATGAACTAATTACCGCATTGGCTGCGGCAAGCTGCGCATTATACTGATATAAAAAATAAAAGCCAGTAAATTTCAGTTTTTTTGTGCTTGTCGGTATATCGCGGATAAAATTCGCAGGCAGATTATCCTATAAAAAGCATTTAGCCACAGAGATCACCGAGATCACCGAGTAAAGCGGGGTAAGCAGGGATGATGCCCTGCGGGCATCAACTCGCAATCGCTTCTCGCAGGGATTTTGCCCTGTGGGCAAAAACTCGCAAAACAGATAGTTACAATAAGTTTTTCAATCACCTTTTGGGTGAGTCAACAAAAAGTGAAAAAACCATGTGCCTCTCTGTGTTCTCTGTGAGCTCTGTGGCTTGAACTGCGGTTTTCAGTATTATGAATACCCCTGTCGTTCTAAACTGCCGGGTGACTTCCTGAGATGACAGCCTGCCAGGCTTTTAATTTTTGATCGTAGGGCATAGCTGCGTGGGCGGGGCTGGTAGATGGCAGGCGCTGGTAGTGCAGCGGCAGCGTTTCGAGATGCACATGCTTGTGGTAACATTTTTCGGCCATCGCGCCGTTGAAATAGACCTCGGTGATGAGCGGATGAGATCTGAAAAATGATTTGAAATCATTCGGTGTGACTGCGTCAATGTCAGCATCCATGCTGCTGCTACGCCTGCATGAGGCTAAAACATCCCACAGAGCGATGCCGGCGGACTTCAGTATCCTGACTCTTGATTCGTACGGAATAGCTGGGGCGGCGCCGGCAAGTTCGCCCATGATAGTCCAGAAGGCATTGCGTTTATGTGCATAATATTGCCCGAGCCGGAGCGATTCTTTCCCGGGCATGCTTCCCAGGATAAGGACTCGAGCAGTTGCATCTTCAATAGGCGGGAAACAGTGGATATGCGGCATATATGTCAGGCATGAATAATCAGTATTATGATTATAAATGTGATTTGTATTTTCGGCGGCCAGGATAACGATCGCCTGCTATAGTGAATACCTGTACGCATCATTCGAGGTAGATATGGCCATTGAAACCGAACTCAAGCTGCGCCTTTCCGCTGAGCAGCTCGCACAACTGAGGCGGCATGCGCTGTTCAAGACGCATCAGATCACGGTGGCTGAAACACGCCGCCTGCACAATATTTACTACGACACGCCAACGCTCGATTTGCATAAAAGCAAAATGGCGTTGCGGCTGCGTCGTGTCGGAGGTAAATGGCTGCAAACCCTGAAGGGTGGCGGGCAAGTCAAGGCCGGGATGCATCAGCGGTTCGAATGGGAAGTGCCCGTGCCATCCGCAAAACTTGATTTTTCAAATCTTGATACATCCGTGTGGGACGAGCATCTGCCACCCGCATGGCGCGACAGTTTGCAGCCGGTCTTTGTCACCGATTTTTACCGTTCCAGCCGCCTGCTCGATTGGCAGGGCGCGATCATCGAGGTGTGCATGGATCACGGTGAGGTGAAAACCTCAGACCTCAGCTCGCCCATCTGTGAGGTTGAGCTGGAGCTGAAATCAGGCGAACCTCAGCAATTGTTTGAACTGGCGCAGGCGATACTGGCAGTCGTCTCGTTCGAGTTGGAAGAGGTGAGCAAGGCGGAAAAAGGGTTTCGGCTGTTATCCGGCTACATCGCGCATCCGGTGAAAGGCAATGTGCCGAAACTCGCCCGGTCGGACAGTCTGACGGATGGGATGCAGACGATGATCTGGTCTTGTCTGCTGCATTTTCAGGGCAATCTCCACGGTGCCATGACGGGCTGCGATGCCGAATATCTGCACCAGATGCGGGTGGCGTTGCGGCGTTTGCGCGTAGTGCTGCGCATGTGCGAGAAAATCCGTGCCGATGAAGTATTGACCATCTTGCGTGAAGAGTTGGCCGTGCTGGGCGTCACCTTGGGCAGACTACGAGAATGGGATGTGTTCATCACCCAGACGCTAAATCCAATGCGCTGCACGATCGAAGGCAATATCGGCCAGCAGTGCCTGCAGGCGCTGCTGGAGGCAAGTTCGCAATGCCGTGCCGACTGTTATGCCTCGCTGCGCACGCAGTCGCGTGAGTTACAGGGGATGATGCTGCGTTTTGCTATCTGGATGAACGGTTCCTATTGGCAACAGGCTGCCGGGGATGCTCCCAATCTGTGTGAGTTTGCCAACAAGCGTTTGCATCAGTTGGCACGGCGATATGCTAATGCGGGACTGGGGCTGCATACGCTTGATGCGCAGCAATTGCATGCCTTGCGCATTTACACCAAAAAGTTGCGCTACAGCGCGGAATTTTTCGCATCCCTCTACCCTGTGCATCAGGCTAAATCCTATCTTGCCGCTTTGGGCGAAATGCAGGAACTACTCGGACAAATTAACGATATCGCGGTAGCGGATCGCCTGCTGGACGATCTGGCTGGCAAGCTGCCTGGCAACCTGGCTGCGCACAGGGAAGTTATAGTGTTTATCAAGCGTGTTATAAATAGCGATTTATCGATTAAATTCAATCTATTACAGAGGATAGGCAAGCGCTTTAATAAACACCGGGTCTTCTGGGGAAAATAAGAGATATTCGTGGTTTGAGATTGCCATAATCTGTCATTCGACAAGGTTTTGGCTGCTAAACTGAACACAGAATTTATTTTCAGATGAACCTAGAAAAAGCTGTTGTCCGCATAAGTAGTGGCTTAGATGCAGTTTTGTTGCGTCTTAGTCCAATACTTAGTAGCTTCATCAGATTAAATGGATTAACGCCGATTAAACAAATACTTATACGCACACTTGGTTCACCATTTGGGTGACGAGTAGTTATTTCGTAACTTGTTGTTAATCTGTGTGAATCTGCGTAATCTGCGGATAGAACTGCGGTTTTCAGGATGAACAATGTGCCGTCCGTCTTCATGGGAAAACTGCGATGGAAGAAGCGCTCCTCAAGAAAACCAGAAATCTGATTGCCAACCGGATAGGCTTGCTGGTTCGCGAACAAGACGATGCGATGCTTCGCCGCGTGGTCGCCGAGCGGGTGAGGGCGCTCAACCTGTCCGGTGCGGAGCAATACTGTCAGTACCTGGAAACTGATGCGGGCGTCCTGCATGAACGTGAAGAACTCGTCATTCCCTTCACCACAGGCGAGACCTATTTTTTCCGCGACAGCGGGCTGCATGCCTTGCTTCATGACGAAATACTGCCGGAACTGATCGAACGCCGCAAGGAGGCGCGCGCGTTGCGCATCTGGTGCGCCGCTTGCGCTACTGGCGAAGAAGTCTATTCGCTGGCCATCCTGTTGGATGAACTGTTAAGTGACCAGTTGCAATGGAATATATTCATCCTTGGTACTGACATTAATCGTCATGCCATCGAGAAGGCGCGTCGCGGCATTTATACAGATTGGTCTTTCCGTGGCATGAGCTGCGAGCGGCGTCAGCGCTATTTTGAGTGTCACAAAAACACATGGGTGCTGGACGACCGCATTCGCAGCAGGGTGACGTTTCAGACGGGTGATCTGGTGAGCGATGCGTTCCCGGATCACGCGGCCAAAATGTATGACATGGATCTGATCCTGTGCCGCAATGCCTTTATCTACATGGCCCCCAATATTGTTTCTCATATTGCGGACAAGTTCGCCGAGACACTGGCGGATGGAGGTATTCTGATTGTCGGCCACGGCGAGCTGTATGCTCACCATCTGGGGAAACTGCGCCCCAGGGTGTTTCCCGAGGCTATCGTTTACCAGAAGGTTGTATCCCCCCTCTTTTCTCAACCCCCGACAGCGCTCGTCAAAACAGATGTTCCGGAAAAATTGGCCGGGGTTTTGGTGCAAAAAACCCGGGCAGCAGTCCCAGTTTCGCCGCCGCAGGCAGCGGAGACAGGCCAAGGGACGAGTGATTCGGAAATGCTGCATGTCTGGGAACTCGCGAATCAGGGCCAGCGGGAGATGGCCGCAAAGTCTTGCAGCGAAATGATAGACAGAAATCCACTGGATGCGGAACCGTATTACCTGATGGCGTTGCTGGCACAGGAACGCGGGGACTTTGCCCAGGCCCGTGATCTGCTGAAAAAAGTGATTTATCTCGCTCCCTCGTTTATCGCCGCCTATCTCGATCTTGGCGATCTGTATGCACGGGAAGGCGAGAGTGCCAGAGCCGTAAAAATGCGCACAACGGCGCGTGATCTTCTGAAAAGGCTGCCTGCTGATCAGCAGGTCAAACTTTATGGTGCTGCCACCGTGGATAAGGTATTAGAATACGTGGAGCATTTGCTGAGCGCCTCAGAACAATGAGTTGATTTCACGGCGAGTTACCCGGACGGCCAGCAAGCAGTTTTAACAGAACGGCATCGGAGAATGTGCACATGGACTCCCGAACTGCATCAGCGCCCCTCGAAGAAATAGCGCACCGGATCATGGTTCTGCTGGTGGATGATCAGTCGTTCGTTGCCGCGCTGCTGCAGCGTGAGTTGGTCAGCGAAAACGACATCAGTCTCCACTATTGTCAGGACCCGGCTCAAGCGGTCAGCACCGCCGAGAAAATAGGCCCGACCGTCATCCTGCTCGACATAACCATGCCGGGAATAGACGGTCTCACCGTTTGCAAATTCATTCGCGCCCATCCCGCCACCCGTGACATACCCGTCGTCATGCTTTCCAGCAATGACGACTCCACCACCAAGGCTGCGTCCTTTGAAGCCGGGGCAAATGATTACATAGTCAAGCTCCCTGATGCAGTGGAACTGATTGCGCGGTTGCGTTACCACTCTGCCTCTTATATCAACAAGCTGCAGCGGGATGATGCCTACCGTGCGTTGCGCGCGAGCCAGAAAAATCTGGCAGAAACCAACGTGCAGTTGTTGAAGCTGGCATCATTCCCCAATATGGATCCAAATCCTGTGATCGAGGTTAATACTGCAGGGAAAGTCACTTACCTGAACCCTGCGGCCGGGAGGCTTTTTCCAGGGCTGGCTACAGTAGATCCTGCTCTCGGCTTGCTGGGGGATATCTCAGTCGCGAGGGAAAATGGCGAGCCGCACGAGGTGGTACGTGAGGTCAGGATCGGGAATGTAATATTCGAGCAATACCTGTACCCGGTTCCGAAAAGTGACCTTATTCGCCTCTACATGCGTGACATCACCAAGCGCAAACTGGCAGAAGCCAGGCTTGCCGAACAGTTCGAGGAGCTGCGCCGCTTTAACGCTGTCATGATTGACCGGGAGATGCGCATACGTGAAGTCAAGCGCGAGGTGAATGAACTACTGGAATCGCTCGGTCAGCCGCCGCGCTACCCACGTGCGGAACTGGATAACCTGCCGGAGAATTAGGTTTAATCTAGAAAAAGTTGTTGTCCGCATAAGTAGTGGCTTAGATGCAGTTTTGTTGCGTCTTATTAGCAGTGGCTTAGGTGCGGCCTTATACACCTTAGTCCACTGTTTAGTTGC